>JAPSKP010000013.1 GCA_031181585.1 Lysinibacillus sp. | reverse complement strand
ATATACAGTAGTATGAAACTCTAATTTACCTTTTTCCAATAGAAGTCTCTTCCTCTACAGGAGAAATGCAGGTTTAGGTGAAAATAACTGCGAAATAACGAAAACTACCGGTAAGTCATATAATTCAGGAGGGATTGCTTGGAGAGAAAGTTTGTATCATGCCGCGGTACCTCACTCCCCCCTTCTAGAAACGCATAAAACCGAGAATGCCAAAGTATAACTGATCTAGCGACAGGAGGGAAACGCAATGACTCAACCAAATGCAGAATATCAAAAAGAAGCAGCAAGATTGGATAGCACAAAAGAATATATGAATATACTGCTGACCGAATCAGAAAGGGATCTGCAATCTTCCCAGGAGAAAATCCGGTCAGCCATGGCAAACTTAGAATATATCGATTCAAGTGATAGCTATTTGAATATCTTAACAAACTCGCGCTTTTTTGAAATGGCCAGAACACAGAAAGAGGCATTAGAGGCCGTTATGAATAAGCCTTATTTTGCACGCATCCATTTTCAGCGGGAAGGAGAGCCAGAGGAACTGCTTTATATCGGGAAAACGTCTCTTTTTCACCGGGATACACATGAGCCAATCATTGTTGACTGGCGTTCCCCTGTCGCAAATGTTTATTACGATGGACGTCTTGGTGATTTAACCTATCAGGTTATGGAGGAAGAGCAGACAGGCCACCTCTTTGCGAAGCGGCAATATAAAATCGAGTCCGGACAATTGCTCGATTACCGGGATGTGGATCTGACGACAAACGACGAGCTTCTTCAGGAAGCACTTGAAGGAAAAGCTGATGTCCGCCTCACCGAGATTGTCTCCACCATTCAGAAAGAGCAGAATGAAATTATACGTGCTCATCTTCGTCAGCCAATCCTTGTACAGGGGGCAGCTGGTTCAGGTAAAACAACTATTGCCCTTCATCGTATTTCCTATTTCCTCTATACAATGGGGGAACATTTCAAGCCCGAACAGCTGATGATCCTGGCACCTAACAAATTGTTCATCGAATATATCGGGGATGTACTGCCGGAGTTGGGGGTAGATCGAATCTGCCAGACGACTTATGCTGAATATGTACAGAATGCGCTTAACGTGAAATTAAAGCTGCAAAATCCAAACGAACAACTGGAAAGCATTATTGAAAATCATACAGGTATAATCCCTCACTTCAACATACCGCAAATAAAGGGCTCTCTTCTTTATCGAGATATGATGAACCGTTATGTTGCAATGCATGAACAGAAGCTGGCTTCGCTTTTTGAGGATGTGTTTATTGAAAAATACCGTATCATGCGGGCTTCCCACCTGAAAAAGCTATTCCTTGTCGAATTCGCCTATATGCCGATTGAGAAACGACTGGAACGGATTAAGAAAGTTATTCAAACAGAGGTAAAACGGAAGACAGCTGCCGTATTGAGTACATTAAACGCAAAGTACGAGGAAATAATCGGCCGGGCATTGAATGGCATTCGAGATGATGCAAAGCGCCGCCGTATCGTTACGAAATATATTGACGAGCGCGATGATCGCATTCCGAAAATTAAACAGGAAGTAAAATCTACAGCCACTATCTATATGCGGAAATTTGAAAAGGTAAAGATTAAAGCAATGTATCGTGACCTTATAACAAACCGTATGCTCCTATGTGAAGTGGCTCCCGAATGGTCCCTGGAGCAAATCGAAACATTCCTCGCCGTGCACCGCAAGGAAGCTTGGGCACTTGAGGATTTGGCAGCACTTTATTATTTACACGCCCGCATCAAGGGAATTCCGGAAAAGTGGAAAATGCGCGTTGTCTTCATCGATGAGGCACAGGATTACTCCCTATTCCAACTGGCAGCATTAAAAACCGGCCTGGAAACGGATATGTTCACGATGGTAGGCGATTTGGCGCAAGGCATCCACAGCTACCGTTCCCTTACTGAATGGGAATCGGTGCTCAAGCTGTTCCCGCGTGCTACTTACGCTACCTTACAAAAGAGCTATCGTACAACAATTGAGATCATGGATGTTGCTAATAAGATATTAGAGAAAATGGCTGAAGATTTACCATTGGTCGAGCCGGTGGTACGCCACGGGAAAGAGCCGGCCTTCATCCCCTGTCCTGTATTTGACGAAAAAATTGTATCGGAAACCTATCATACTATTAGGTCATCTGGCCACCGTTCGATTGCACTGATTACAAAAACGACAAGCGAAGCAAAAAAATTTACCGCAGCACTCATAAAAGCTGGAGTTGAAGCCGAGCTGCTAGATGAGGCAGCATCACTCGATCAGTCAAAGCTGCTCGTCGTACCAAGTCATCTTGCTAAAGGACTGGAGTTCGATGCTGTCATGATTGCCGCGTTCGATCCTCCTTTTTACGACCATCCTGTTGATAGAAAACTGCTCTATGTCGCTCTCACGCGGGCCATGCATGAACTCTATTTGATTGGTCCGAATAAGACTACCTTTTTACTATAAATCAAAAAAGCTACCCTGATATCGATATCAGGGTAGCTTATTTACGTTCTGGTACTTTAATGAATGGCTGCTTCTTCTTTGATTTAAAGAGCTTTTCTTTTAATAGCTGAATATAGGAACGTTTTGGCTCAGATTTATCCTTTGGCAATGCTGGCATACGTATACACATCATCTCCTTTAGTAGAAGTATATGCAGGAGTACCGCCTCATATGCTTTCTCGCCCTAGGATATCGATAAATTCTCTACTTATCCACTCTCAGACGCCAATACACATGCAAATAAAAAACTCTAGCCTCTTTAAATAATAGATTCAATTTACATAGTAGGATAAAAAAGAGGATATTTCTCTATTTCAACAAACTATTCAGAGATTATAACGCTTATCCACCGTATGCAAAATAATCTACTTGGGCTGCCTTGCTAAAGCCCGCCTTCTCATATACAGCCAATGCTCGATTGTTCTCCAGCTCTACATCAAGCAGAACATGCTTTTCTCCATTTTGAAATGCGAGCTGCTTCACGAAGTGTAAAATTGCCGTACCGATCCCTCGCCCCCCAGATTCAGGGTGAACTGCAAATGCCGTGATCCACTGAGCTTCCCCCTCTTTCCTTGTCGTCACCGTACCGGCAATCTTTCCAGACTCTTCTGCCACCCATAGCACAAGCCCTTCTGTAGTCGTATTGAAATGTATTAATTCAAGCGCTTCTTCACGCATATCACCGAATGCCTCGCTAAATATACCTACCAGCGCTTCAGTATCCTTTGAAGCAAATGGGCGAATTGTCAGGCCTGGCCGACTTTCCACCTGTTCTGCACGCGCCTCCATTGTCGCCTCGGAAAAGCTATAAACATATCCCCGTTTTTCCAGAAAAACGAGACCACTTTCCACGCCTTCCATCATCAAGGCGAGCTCCCCTTCAGCACCACGAACCTCAAGCCCTTCACGCAGGACATGATAGATGGCATCTCCTATTCCAATACGGCGATACATCGGAGATACAACGATTGACCATTCAAACGTGTTTAATCCTAGCAGATCGATTGCGCTTGCCAATCCAACCAGCCGGTCATCCTCATCATTGTAAACGAGAATGAAAAAACCTGTTACTTCACTGTTTTGGGCAGTCGGCAAGTTTAAAATTGATTCATAATGTACCCCATCCGCATGATGCACTTCTTCACAAAGCGCCTTCATTTCATTATATGTTTCCCCATCAACCGGGAACGACACCGTCATAAATGAAAAATTCATAAACCGAACTCCTTGTAAAATGATGTTCTTATTTTAGAGGAACGACTCACATTATGCAATCCATGGTTTGAATGATTTATTCATAGCCAGCCTTCATTTATCGAAGTATTTTAGTTATTCATCCATTAATTTATGAAAAAGCCACCCTTTTCAGAGCGGCCCCTTCTTTATCTATCTAATAATGCATCAATATCTTTTCCTGCTCGCAGCATGCCCGCATAAATACCGCCGCGGGCTATTAGTTCCTCCTGCATTCCCGATTCAACTAATTGTCCTTGCTGCATCACAAGGACAACATCTGCATTTCGGACGGTATTCAACCGGTGAGCAATTACAAAGCTTGTTCTTCCCTTCATCAACACCTCAAGCGCCTCTTGAATTTTCATTTCCGTTACCGTATCAATCGAACTTGTCGCTTCATCTAATAAGAGAATGACAGGATCAGCCACGAGTGCCCTTGCAATAGAGAGCAGCTGCTTCTGTCCCTGCGAAATCTCGCCGCCATCCGCAGACAGCACCGTATTGTATCCTTCAGGTAATTTCATAATGAAATCATGAGCATTCGCTTTTTTAGCTGCCTCCACTATTTCCTCGTTCGATGCATCCAATTTACCGTAACGAATATTGTCATATACACTCGCCTCAAACAAGAATGGATCCTGCAGCACAAATGCCATTTGGCTGCGGAGTGTTTCCCTCGCAATTGTTCGGACATCGCGCCCGTCAAACTCTACAGTACCGCTTCTTACATCATAAAAACGTGCAATCAGCTGCATGATCGTTGTCTTCCCAGCCCCTGTAGGTCCTACTAGTGCTACTGTCTGACCTGGCTGAATGGCAAAGTCCACATCATGAAGTGTATCCTTTTCAGCTTCAGGATTATACTTAAATGACACATTACGAAATGCAACAGCACCTTGCAGCTTAATATCCCGTATCCCTTTATCTTCCTCATCAGGTTCATCCATAATCGCGAATACACGCTCTGCCCCTGCGATAGCTGAAAGAACTGTATTAAACTGGTTTGCCAAATCATTCAACGGTCTCGTAAACTGGCGTGCATACTCCGTAAAGATGACAATCGTACCGATTGTCACATAGCCGTTCAACGCAAGCAGGCCGCCGATACCGGCTACAATAGCAAAACTCATATTGTTAAGAGCATTCATCACTTTCGGAATATACCCCGAATAGGACAGCGCCCAAAATCCAACCGTACGGAGCCTTCCGCTTTTCTCCTCAAATTCCTCAATCACCCGCTGCTCTTGTGAAAAGGCTTTGACTACACGCTGGCCGGAAATCGTTTCTTCAATCATCCCATTTAACGTACCAACAGCTGCCTGCTGCTCCTTGAACAGCTTGCCCGTACGCCGTGTAATCCAGCGCATAGCCATAAACATAAGTGGAATAATCGTCATCGTCAGCACTGTCAGTAAAGGGCTCAAATATAGCATGACCAGCATTGTACCGGTCAAGGTAAGAACACTTGAGGCTACTTGAATAAATGCACTGTTTAATGTAGAGCTCACTGTTTCAATGTCATTTGTAGCTCGGCTCATTAGCTCTCCATGCTGGCGTTTATCAAAGTATGTTACCGGTAAGTGCAGCAGTTTCGCAAATACACCTGTACGCATTCGGTAGATAGTAGCCTGCGCAATACCGATCATCCAGTAATTCTGCAGAAATAATGAAATGGATAATACAATATAGACGACAACCAGCGCTATAATAATAGCAGTCATTCCACTATACTCTCCGGGTACAACATATTCATCAATAATTCTACCTACTAAAAACGGACCAGCAAGCGATAAAATAGAACTTGCAATCACCATAATGAAGACAAGCACAAGAAGTGAACGCTGCTCATCAACAATTTGCCATATACGCGTAAGTGTATATTTCCAATTTGCCGCACGATCTCCTTTCTGCTTCTTCCCCGATCCCAAGTCCTCTTTTTTCAGAATACGTTCATAGCCAAACGGATTTTGTAAGGATTTCATATTACTCCACCTCCTGCTGCGAAGCGGCTATGTTTTTATAAAGCTCGCTGTGACTGAGCAGCTCTTCATGCGTGCCAAATCCTACTACCCGACCTTCATCAAGCAGTAAAATACGGTTTGCATCGCGGGCTGTTCGAACCTTTTGGGTCACAACAAGCATTGTCGCCTCTTCCTCCGCAAGGGCAGCCCATAAAGCGGCTTCTGTCTTCACATCAAGTGCAGATGTACTATCGTCCAAAATCAAAATATGTGATTTACGGATAAGTGCCCTTGCGATTGATAAACGCTGCTTCTGACCACCCGACAGATTGACGCCCTTTTGACCAACCTTTGTTTCGTAGGCATCTGGAAAGCTTTCTACCGCACTATGGATTTGCGCCTGTGCTGCTGCAGCCTGCACTTCCCCCAAGACCGCATTTTGTTTACCCCATCTCAAATTATTAAAGATAGAACCTGTAAACAGCATAGATTGCTGTGGAACAAAGCCGATCATCTCCCGTAACATATCGAAATCCCACGACTGCACATTACGTCCATTTACATATATTTCACCCTCCGGCACATCATAAAAGCGAGGGATTAAACTTAATAAGGTAGACTTCCCTGCTCCTGTAGCACCCATAATAGCGAGCTTCTCACCTTGTGCTACATGAAATGACACGTTAGATAATACATCCACATTCGTGTCGGGATAGCGGAATGTCACATTCCGGAACGCAAGGGTACCAATTTTTTCTTCATCGATTTCCCGAACGCCTGCCCGGTCTTCCGTCCCCTCGGTAATAAAGAGGATGTCTTCCATCCGCTCTGCTGATGCTTTTGCACGAGCAAAGGCAATAATAATGAAAGCAAACATTGAGAAAGCACCTGTCATGCGCATTGCATAGTTTACTACGGCGACTAGATCTCCTACCTGGGCATCTCCATTTCGTACCTCAGCAGAACCGAACCATAACGCAACAAGCAAGCTTAGATTCATAACAGCAAGCAGCACCGGCATAATAAGCTCCATAATACGAAGGGCCTTGACCGTATCTACCTGCAAGTTGGATGCGACCTTTTGGAAGCGGCTCGCCTCATACTGCCCTCGCATGTAAGCTTTTACAAGCCGAATTGCCTGCAGACTTTCCTGCAGGACACGGTTTACGCGGTCAAGCCGGGCTTGAACTACTGAAAAATATGTAATTCCTTTTTTGACCATTATAATAAGGAATATTAATAGAAAAGGGGCACCTACCAATAAAAATACTGCCATTTTTGCATTCACTAGAAGTGCCATAATGATACTTCCTATTACAACAAGAGGAGCGCGCAGCATGATCCGTAAACTCATGAACAATACGTTCTGCACTTGGGTAATATCACTAGTCAGGCGTGTAATAAGACTAGAGGTTGGGAATTTCAAATAGGTGGCCATCGTAAATGACTGGATTTTACGAAATAAGGCATTACGCAAATCAAAGCCAAAACTTTGAGCTACATGAGAGCTGAAATAAGAATTTGTAATCCCTGCTCCTAAAGCAAGGAAAGATAATAAAAGCATGGCTAGCCCCCATAGCCAAATAACCGAGCTGTCACTTTGCAAAATGCCATCATTAATAATTTTGGCAATGATGAGCGGTTGCACAAGCTCTACAAACAGCTCAATAAACATTAGCATAAGTGCAATGAATGCCGGCCATTTGTAAGGTTTTACATAAGAAAAAACTACCCTCACGAAAGCATCTCCCATCAATTAATTCGAGACTCGAACTTTTTTTCTATTATGACATAATATTCAGTATTTTTGAACGCTGTGTTTAAAAAAGAAGTGCATGGACGCCCTATTAAATCTGACGATTGTGTTACATACCTTAATGTTCTCTATAAAACGATAGCATATTTTTGATATACAAAAAATACTGTCTCGTCTTAGCCCTTTCCACATTTATTGCTAATTCATTTACTATGTATATTTCGTCTTTATTTTCTATTTTTTTGTGAACCTACACCTATTTATGATGCAATATTTCCGAATTATGTACTAAAAACTTGTATTTTTTAACCGAAATCAATAGAGGCTGATGTAGTATGAAAGGTATGCCTATCAATTTCAAGGACTCACTACTCTGGAATTTAAAAGCGTTACCACAACTTTCTTCCCTAAGATAACGAAGCAAAAACCAAAACTTTTCTCCTGATATTCATATGACATTCTTTCTATTAGCTGTGCAAAAACACTCATAGTCGAAAAAGAAGAGCATGTCCTACTCCCTTATTAGGTGAGAATTTTCTTATTACCATTTTAATATCTTTTCTTCTTTTTTTTCGGAAGTAATGATAAAAGTCCTTATTCATATTACTATCAAAATATTAATATCAGATTAATAGTGACTATGAGACTGATATTACCTATAATATTCTTATACATTTACAAATCAAGGAGATATTATTCATGAGTCCACTACAAATGTACCAAATGAGTAACGAACTATTAGAGCAGACTCCTTTCCCATCTTTTATCATAAATCAAAATGGTAATGTATTGAAATGGAGCGCCTTAAGTCGCCATTATTTTGGTTATGAGGCCGATGATTTCACAAAAAGTTCTATAGGAGATAATCTATTTGCTTCATTACCCGAAGATATGCAGGAGGCAATTTTCACTAGTGATCAATCCATTCAATTCAACCATCTTCAATTACTATCAAAGGAAGATGAGCTTATTGATGCTGCTTTGCTGACAAGAATTTGTCTATACAATGGAGAACAGGCCATCTTTGTCATGACGATTCCTCAACAGGATATCGTGGCAGCAGATGATAATCAGCAGGAACTAATTAATCTTCAAAATGGCATCCAGTCTTCTTTTATGACCGTAACGCTAGATTATGAAGGATTCATTATTAACTGTAATCAACAATTTTTGAAAGCAAGCCATTGGACACCAAAGCGGGTGCTTGGCAAAACATTTTGGAAGCTGTTCCCGGAAACGGAGGAAAGTGCGCGGCTAACCCAAACTATTTGGAGAACAATTAATAACGGGCATATATGGCAGGGGGAAGTCGAGAAGTCAACGAAAGATGGTCAATCCTATTGGGTACATTTGACCGCTATTCCTACGCTTGGACTGACAAGAGAGAAGTCTCGTTTTACTCTTATAGAAAAAGACATTACAAAAGATAAAACAATCCAACTTCAGCTTGAAAAAATCGCTTATATCGATACTGAAACAGGCTTGATGAATATCCATCGTCTTGAAAAAATCATCAATGAAATGATTGAAGCAAAACGCCACTTCTCTTTTGTTTACTTAAGTATCGATAAATTCTATACATTAAAAGACCTGCACGATAGTGAAGTAGAGAGCGGACTAATTGTGGAATTTACGAAACGTATGAAAATGTACTTCCAGGATAGTACAATGGCACGTATTAATGAGCATGAATTTGTTGTTATTACGCCGTTACCTGAATGGTTTACTCAAGGATTCCTGACGTATCTGCAACAGCATCCGGTCTATAATAACAATGTTGCTGTCCCACTTTCGGTAAGTGGAGGCATTACACGTTATCCAGAAGATCAATCGACATTTACACAGCTGATGAAGGCTTCTATCGCAACAATCGCTTCTGTACGTGAAGCTGGGGGGGACAGCATCGTTTCCTTATCGAAGACAACACATAAAGCGCTCAACCGCAAAGCAGTTATTGAGAAGCGTCTTCTTTTAGCTTTAGATCAGAAGAACTTAAGGGTTCTATATCAGCCGCAGCTGGATTTAAAAACGGGTAAATTAACTGCCGTAGAAGCACTCGTCCGCTGGGAGGATGAAGAAATTGGCGTTGTTTCACCTGACGAACTCATCCCTGTCGCTGAAGAAACCGGCTTAATCAATCGTATCGGTTCCTTCATGTTGGAACGTGCGTGTGAGCAGGCTGTAGAATGGCGTAATGCTGGTATTAATTTAAAAGTAAGCATTAACTCTTCTGTACGTGAGTTCCGGGACAAAAATATGGCGAAGTCGATTTTGGATACGCTGGCGAGAACGAATTGTCCACCTAGCTTACTTCAAATCGAAATCACAGAGAAGTTTGCGTTAGAGGCAGAAGCAGAAACATCCATTATTAAGCAAATGCGTCAGCTTGAAAATGAAGGCATCATCTTTGCGCTAGATGACTTCGGCACAGGATATGCTTCTTTCCGCTACATGCAGCTGCTGCCAATTGAAATCTTAAAAATTGACCAAACATTTATTAGCTCCTTATTGAAATCCGAAAAAACACAGCGTTTAATCGACGGAATGGTAAAATTCGGAAAGTCAATGAATTTAACAGTATTGGCTGAGGGTGTTGAAACAGAAGAACAAAAGGATTTACTGAAAAATTACGGCTGTGATAGCGTTCAAGGTTACTATATCAGCAGACCTGTAGAGGCAAAGGAAATCGAACATCTATATGGCAGAAATTAAAACAGAACATTAGATTTCGAGCTGTAGACTAAAACTGTCTCATTATTTGGTAACGCTTACGTTACCAATGTGCTGTTTCCTGCTGCTGGCTGGAAAGCTAATAATATTTACTTCCGTAAGTTCGTAATACAATAAACCCGCTCATCTTTTAACGATGCAGCGGGTTTTCTTATTTTAACTTTGTCGCTTTCTTTTCTTTGACGAATGATTGAATAGATGTACGTCCTCTGTTCATAAAACGGAACATAAGCTGCATCATGACTTCAGCAAAAACGAGTCCCATCGCAATGGCCCCTGAAATCAAAAAGGCACGCATGCCATATTCCATTCCTGTTAAATAGTCTACTTCGACAATATGACGCATTGCATTATAAGCAATTCCACCAGGTACAAGCGGGATAATCCCTGAAACACTGAATACAATCATTGGCACACGAAAGCTTCTAGCATAGATATGTGCTACGATTGCGACGACAAATGCGCCTAAGAACGAGGCATGTACTTCGTATACACCATTCTGCGATAACAAGGAATAAATAGTCCACCCTAGTGCTCCTACAATACCACACCACGGAATTGCCTTTATTGGTGCATTGAAAATGACGCCAAAACAAGCTGTTGCCACAAAGCTAAGCCCTAACTGTATAAAAATCTCCATAATGACATCCCCTCCTAAAAAGACAGCACGAGTGCGATTCCCGCACCTATCGCAAAGGCTGTCAGAAATGCTTCTACGCCTTTTCCTATACCTGCCATAAAATGTCCTGCCATTAAATCACGGACTGCATTTGTCATAAGTAAGCCAGGTACAAGAGGCATGACACCCCCAATAATAATGCGGTCTAAATCTTGTCCAACTTCAAATTTCACCGCTAAGAAAGCGATGATTCCTATTACCAGTGCTGCCAAAAATTCCGAGAAGAATTTTACCCTTGTCTTTGCATGAACAATGGTTACAACATACAAGCCAACACCGCCGGCTACAAAGACTGCCGGCACATCTAGCCAAGAGCCATTAAATAATATGATGAAGCAGCTGCTGGCAATAGAGGCTGCCAATACTTGAAGTAAAATTGGCAAAAAATAATTAGTTTTTTGTATCTTCTGTAACTCGTCATAAGCTTGTTCCAATGTTATGATGTGAGATGTAAGTTTTCTAGATACATTATTTACAAGTGCTATTTTATGCAAGTCTGTGACCCTTGTAGAAATGGATGTGATTCTAGTAGGCTGGGTCCTTCCGAGGGAGAAAATAATCCCCGTTGGCGTCACATAGCTCTGTGAGTTCTCCATATTTTGGGAATGCGCCATTCGAAGCATCGTGTCTTCCACTCGGTATGTTTCGGCACCGCTTTCCATCATAATGCGACCTGCAAGCAAAATACAGTCAATCGCCAGTTCATTATCATATATACTCATGTGGAAATGGAACCTCCTTTTGAATAGACACATCTTAACGAATAAATGAAAAAACCTCAACTTCTTTTTAAAAACTTCCATGAATATTTACAGTATATAGAAAGGAGCGCACACATCATGGAACATACACCTAGAAAAAAGCGCGGACCTTGGATTGACCTTGCATTGATTACTTCAATACTAACCTTGCTTAGCCTTATTATTCTTTTCCTCGTCTCAGATGATGAAAATGGGTTTTCCAAGTCTCAGATAACCGCTGCAGAGCCCCTGATCGATTCGACCATAACAAAGGAGAATTCAACTTTCCCGGGAATTCATATTATTTCTGATATATCCGATGACCACAAAGTACCCTTTTCCATCCAGTATCCACAAATAGAGGATGAAAAATTCAATAGTATAATCGAAGAATACATACAAGCTTCAAAAAGGGCTTATATAAATGATATGCACAAGGACAAAAATAAAGACAGCGACACTACGCGTTCCGATGGGCTTACTATACAGTTTGATACATATCAGCACGATAATAAATATTTTTCTTTTGTGTTTACAGAACGTATTTCCAAAAATACTGAAGAAATAAAAACAAAAATAAAAACCGTCTTCTACGACGTGGAGGCCGGCAAGATTTTAGACATCCGTACATTGCTGGGGGAAGATACGAAAAGCTTGGAGACATTCGCTAATCATGTACGTGCACGATTAAAAACGAGCCCTTCCCTACAGAAAACAATTCAGAAAGAAAAAGTGGACCTTGCAACAGAACCTCGCTGGATTCTGTTTGACCAGTTCGCTGTCCATAACGATGACCTTTTAATTTACTTTGATGAAGGGACAATCGCACCGGCTGAAGATGGACCTATTTCTATCAATATCTCCCTGTCGTTTTTAAATCCCCTTCTTGCTTCGGAGTTTCAAACTCAGATGATAGAGGCAGAGAAAGCACCTGGCGGACAGGTAGAGGGTCAAAAGAAGCGTGTAGCTCTCACATTCGATGATGGGCCGCACCCGCAAGTCACTCTTCAAATTTTGCAATGTTTAGAAAAGTATAAGGCAAAGGCTACTTTCTTTATGCTCGGCAGCCGTGTTCAACAGTACCCAGATATTGCCCTTAAAGTGAAGAATAATGGCCATGAACTCGGTAATCATACATGGAGCCACCCTATTCTGCCTAAATTAACAGAAGCTCAAATTATGCAAGAATTTACTACGACCGAAAAAGCGATTTTTGATGCAACTGGCCAAGAAGCAACTGTATTTCGTCCTCCTTATGGTGCGACGAATGAAGCAATTAATCAAAGGATTCCAAAAGATAGCGTCCTTTGGTCAATTGATACCCTTGATTGGAAGCATAAAAATGCAGAGAAGCTAATTGCACAGGTGAAGCAGCATATGCATAATAATGCGATTATTCTAATGCATGACATCCATCAGTCAACCGCCGATGCGCTTCCTGCTGTCCTTGATTTCCTATCGAAAGAAGGATATGAGTTTGTTACGGTAAGCGAAATACTGCCCTACCGTTAACTATTCCCGTAAAGAGAAAGGATACAAACTCCTTAAGCAGATTGTAGGTAGTGGAAGGATTTGTACTATTGATTGACCAAAAGCCCAATTAATGATTTCTACCAATCCGCTTTTATTATTTGAAGTTAAAAATGCCATCTCCACTGTTTAATCTGGAGATGGCGTTTTCTTTATTTCAATTTTATTGTCTTCAGCTTTTCAAACGTTGTTCTATGATAGGCATCAATTTTAGAAGGAGTGACGGCATACATTGTGTCATCGACATACAGTAAACGCTGCACCGTTGTATTCCAGTCCTCATACTGTTCGCCTTGTGCCTTTATAATCATATCTCCTGCAAGATCAATGCCGCTTGGTGTAATTCGGTAAACAAGAGCACCAGATCCCTTATACTGTTCTTCTTTATAAAGCACAATCGGGAAACCATAATAACCATTCTCCTTGTCGCGATACAGGGCTTTATGGTCATGCTGGACATCTGAATATGTTCCTCGCCCGCCAATTATTTCATTATCTACTTCTTTTGGTTTTGAAACATTACTTACATCGAATAGCGATACTTTCATTCCCATTGTATAAACAACCGGCTGCTTCGTATATGCATCTGTTTCCACTTTTGTATCATACCCGATTCCAATAAGGTGGTTCTCATCGAGCGGATGGAGGTAATTACTAAAGCCTGGAATCTTTAATTCACCCAGCACTTTCGGCTTTTCGGGATTGGCCACATCGATGACAAAGAGCGGATCCGTCTCCTTGAACGTTACGATATATGCCTTCTCGCCCATGAAACGTACAGAGTAAATCTTTTCCCCCCGTGCCAAATCTGTCAGCTTTCCAACCTCTTTTAAATTTTTATCGAGAATGAAAAGATGATTGTTTGAGTTCGCTTCCCTCATCGACGCTTGCCCTGTTGTAGTAGCGACACGGAAATATCCATTATACTCATCCATTGAAAATTGGTTAACAAGTGCCCCTTCAATCGTTGTACGGGCCGTCATTTTCACAGATGTACCACTAATCGTGAATTTATATAACTCTGTATCATTGTTCCACATCGGCATAATTGATATTTTTTCCATCGAATCCTCCAACGTTCCCATAGAAGAGTATGTTGGGGCTGCCATGTAGATCGCTTCCTCTGACATATATAATGATGACCCGGCACCTACAAATGTTTCAGCCATAAATTCACTTGTTTTATCATTTTTCAAATCAAGCGCCGAAACGATAACATAATTTGCCTCTCTGCTTCCCGGAAAAATGTGAATGCTATCGAGGGGCGCACGTGTTAATGCCTCCTCATTCGAATCATATAACCTAGGTCTCAGATCAAGATTCTTCTCCTCCCGCAACAACCAATAATTCGGACTGTTGTTTGTTACGATATATAAAATATCCTTATATTCTCGAATTCCAACAGCATGCCCTTCCTGGCCCACTTCTCGAATAAGCTGTGGCTTTGAAGCATTTGACATATCATATATCGCAACCTGTGTCATGCTTGTTCCGCCATAATACCCTCTTCTTGCTTTTTCTTCAACGTATTTATCGTAAAATACAAGCAGCTTCCCTTCATGTAAAAGGAGCTTTGATGGATAAGTTTCCGGAATGTTAATTTTACTTATTACTTCCATCTTTTTAGCGTCCGTAATAAAGATACTTTGCTCGTGAATGGAGTAAATATGCTTTCCATCTGTAACAGCGATATCTCCTTCTTCAATACCATCTACTTGATTGTTCGTAACAGAATGAGAGCCCGCCGTATCCTCACTCGTAAAAGATTCAGTTTTTTCTGCTTCCATCTCTCCAGGAAGGTTTCGCTGTTCATTCAATAAAATATTAAAATAATCCCTTAAATCTTGTTGTGATTGAATCGCCTGTAATTCTTTTACTACTGAAAATTGAAGCTTTATATCGGAGTGGGACTTTTTCTTAAATGCTGTCTTCTCTACATGAAGAGTATATATGCCTTCAGATAAGTCTTGGATGACAAGTACTTTGTTTTTCTCCTTAAGAGAAAATGCCGCACTCACTTTTTCACCCTTCTCATTTACTACATAAACACTCCCATTGGTAATACTCGCTTTTTTGAGTGGTGTATCAAATTCTGCATAAAACTCTTGATCCTCAAATATTGTGGTCGATGCGTATACATGAGGCTGTGGAGTAAATACATAGGCAATCCCACACAAAAATACTATGGCTATTAACATTAGTCCGCTGATTTTTACTTTTCCTTTTACCTTCATTTTCATTCTTCCTCCTTTTTACATTAGACTTGTGCTGAGAAAAAAAGTTACATTTTTCTGTTTATTTTTTGTAAAATTAATACAGCATCTGAATACCTCTAACAAGCGATCCGGACAGAAGGTGCTTTTGTTATGTAGGGTACCCATCTAAAAAATTACTTATCACTAAAAACCTTTGCCGGCTCAAGCCCATTCATTACTTGATCTGTAAACTAAAATGAATTTTAAAGGATGTTTATGTTGGAATTAGCAATTGGCAATTTATTTTTATCAAAAATCTCAAATGATGATCTGGACTTCCTCTGTCGGATCGAATGCGATCAAGCTTTATGGCATTATGAGGAGTCCGTTGAAACAGATGTACACGCTGTGCAAAAGAAATACATGCAGCGGATAGCAAATGAAAAGAAGACACAAAATCATGACTTTATCATCTGTTTACAGCAGGATAAGCGTATTGAACAAATCGGCCTTGCTCAAATTTGGAGTTATATCGATTTTAGAGGGAGTTGGGAAGTCGGCTTTGCCGTACTTCCTGAATACAGCGGTAAAGGCTATGGACGGAAAGCGGCAAAGCTCCTTTTAAAGTGGGGCTTCGAAGGGCTGAATACACATAAGGTCGTCGGTATGTGCAATGCTAACAATACACCTTCTTCCTCTCTGATGGAGCACATCGGTATGACAAGAGAAGGCATTTTTAGAAAAGAGTTAATGTGGCATGGGCAATGGACAGATCAATATTATTATTCTATTTTGGAAGAGGAATACGTCTTAAAATACAACACGCATGTATAACCCCTCTTCCCGCAATAGAATAGGAAATGAATAAGTTCATTTTATATGAGTAACTAAAAAGAGACCTGCTTGCCTATACGGCGCAGGACCTCTTTTCCTTTTTGCAGTAAACTTTCTTTCCTTTTCTGTCCCCGTACTTTATATTCTCCCCCTGCAGAATAAGCTATTCAAAGGGCCAAGCAGGCAGCATATTATTAAGCGGCTTGTCTTTACGCCGCCCAAGTACATAATCCGCCTGCATGATTGTATGAATTTCGCGTGTCCCTTCATAAATGACAGGTGCTTTAGAATTACGTAAATACCTCGCAACAGGATAGTCATCAGAATAACCATATGCCCCATGAATTTGCAGCGCATCATCAGCTGCCTTATTGGCAAAATCGCACGCCTGCCATTTTGCAAGTGATGTCTCCCGTGTGTTACGGACCCCTTTATTCTTTAATTCTCCTACACGATATACGAGCAGCCGACTCATCTGATATCCTGCTTCCATACGTGCCAGCATCTGTCCAACCAGCTGGTGCTCCCCAATTGGCTTCCCGAACGTTTGACGCTCCTTGCAGTACTTAATACTGGCCTCTAAACATGCATCAATGAGACCAACTGCGCCTGCTGCCACAGTAAAGCGTCCATTATCGAGTGCTGACATAGCAATTTTAAAGCCTTCTCCTTCTTTCCCAAGCAGGTTCTTTACCGGTATACAGACATCTTCAAAAAACAACTCTCCCGTATTTCCGGCTCGAATGCCGTATTTACCTTTAATTGCTTTGGAGGAAAATCCTTCGAATGTCCGTTCTACGATAAAGGCACTAATACCGTGGTGCTTTTTCGATTTATCTGTATAGGCAAAGACAAGGAAATGGTCTGCCGCATCACAGAGGGAGATCCATGTCTTTTGGCCATTCAATATATAGTAATCACCATCCCGGACAGCCGTGCTCTGCATTGCAGCCACGTCTGATCCAGCACCAGGCTCCGTTAAACCAAAGGCGCCGATTTTCTCCCCTTTTGCCTGAGGAACAAGATATTTTTGCTTTTGCTCTTCAGTAGCCCATTGCATAAGTGTCATGGAGTTTAATCCTGTATGCACAGAAACTGCCGTCCGGAATGCTGTATCGCCCCGTTCGAGTTCCTCACATACAATGGCTAAACTGTTATAGTCCATTCCTGCTCCGCCATATTTCTCAGGTACACAGACACCCATTAAGCCAAGATCTGCAAGGCGCTGCCAGATGCGTTTATCAAACGCACCTGCAGCATCCCACTCTCCGATATATGGCATAATTTCGGCATCTACAAACTGGCGCACCGTTTTTCTTAACAACTCCTGCTCTGTTGTAAATTCAAAATTCATAGG
The DNA here is from genome assembly GCA_031181585.1 of Lysinibacillus sp. Classification (GTDB taxonomy): domain Bacteria; phylum Bacillota; class Bacilli; order Bacillales_A; family Planococcaceae; genus Lysinibacillus_B. The sequence continues at coordinate 35,597 of JAPSKP010000013.1, read as the reverse complement.
CCTCTCCCCTACCATTTCACAATCATTGCCGAGCGGTGTGATGTTTCCTTAATGACTACGCCTCGCTTTGACATTTCCCTAATAAATTCTCTGCCTGGAACGATTTGCTCCGGCGGGAATACGCCATGCTGATTGATTTCTCCGTTTCCAATCATTTGAGCCACAATTGATATGGTATTCGCCGTTGCACGTGCCATTGCTGTAATATTGGCATCTACATCCTTACGTACAACCATCTCGTACTCGTACGTAATCTGCTCTTCATTTTTTTCGCCAGAAATAATGGCCCGCAGCAGCACAGCATCCACATTGTTGCCGAGATCCAGCTTTTTCTTCAATGCTTCCCGAACGACCGACCGAACAGAAATATCTTGACCTTCGACTTGCACCACATTCTCCTTATTCAAGAAGCCGAGATCAGCCAGCAGTTTAAAGTTATCTGCATGCCCTTTATAACGGATTGTCTTGTATTCAAGCGTTTTCACATCTGGGAATGTTTTATAAAGCGTTGAAATTCCACCTGATGTATAAAATGCCTCTAACACACCAAACTCATCAAAATAGATTGGTTCAATACCAGTAAGCGACTCTACTTCTGTCAGTTTGCCTTTTTGAATTGCCTTGCTCGGCTCAGTATAATGATCAAATACACCTTCCAGGGAAAAAACTTGTGTATACTGAAGAGGAGGTTTTGGATCTGTCGGAATCCCGCCTACATATAGTTTAATAGATTCTACTTTATCCAACTTTGTCGCCCCGTAGCCTGCTAGAATGTTCACCATTCCAGGCGCTACTCCCAAATCAGGAATAATCGTTACTTTTTTGTCGGCAGCTTCTTCCGAAAGATTTAAAATATTTTCCGTTATCCCGCCGATATGGCCGCCCAAATCTACTGCATGCACACCCACTTCAATAGCCGCTTTCGCCACACGCTCATTAAATTCGTAAAATAAAGCATTTACCACGACATTTCCCTGTGACATTATTCGGCGAAGCGCATCATCAGATGTTGCATCCAATGCCGCTACTTCAATTTTATCTGTTCCTAATGCTTCGACAAATTCATGCCCTTTTTCCGGTGTCACATCTGCCAAAATGATTTTTTCAACCTTTTCGCTCGCTACTAGATCACGCGCTACTTCTTTCCCCATTAGACCAGCACCTAATACGACTACCTTCATATAGACATCCCCTTTGCTTTCTGTTTTTACGTATCAATTTGAGCCCGCTGCAACTTACCGCTGTAATCCACGTAAATGCTCTTCCATTCTGTATATACATCCAGTGCTGCCTGACCAGAATCACGGTGGCCATTTCCTGTTCCCTTCGTACCACCAAACGGCAGATGGATTTCTGCCCCTGTCGTTCCTGCATTTATATAGACAATACCTGTATCAAGCAAATGCTGTGCTTTAAAGATCGTATTTACATCCTGCGAGAATATAGCACTTGAAAGCCCGAACTTCACATTGTTATTTACATCAATCGCTTCCTCTAAGCTTGAGACTTCTATTAAACTAATAATCGGGCCGAAAATCTCCTCCTGGGCGATGGTCATGTCTGGACTTACATTTGTAAACAATGTCGGCTCAAAATAAAACCCTTTATCGTAAGGCGGGTCACTCAAAATATTGCCGCCTCTTACCAAATCAGCGCCTTCCTGCTTGCCAATCTGTATATAGTGATTAATCTTTTCCAAAGCTGCCTTGTTTACTACCGGACCTACCTTCGTCTCTGGATCAAGTCCATCGCCAATTGTCAGCTGATCCATTGCCTTCAGGAGACGTTCCACCACTTCTTCTCTAACATTCTTATGAACAATAACACGGCTGCATGCTGTACATCGCTGCCCCGCTGTACCAAACGCACTCCAAAGAATACCTTCGACTGCTAATTCAAGGTTTGCATCATCCATGACAATAACGGCATTTTTCCCCCCTAGCTCTAGGGATACCTTTTTTAGCAGCTTGCCTCCCAGCTCCGCTACTTTGCTTCCCGTTGCATTTGAACCGGTGAAAGAAATAATGGATATATCCGGATGTTCCACTAATGCTGTCCCTACCGTAGGGCCAGCCCCAAAGACAATATTTACTACCCCTTTTGGTAAATCTACTTCTTCAAAAATCTTCCCCAACTCATAAGCCATAAGAGGGCTTTCATTAGATGGTTTCCAGACGACTGTATTGCCGGAAACAAGCGCCGGAAAAGCTTTCCAAGAAGCGATAGCAATTGGGAAGTTCCATGGTGTGATCAGCCCTGCTACGCCGACTGGTGTGCGCACACTCATAGCAAATTTATTAGCCAGCTCGGAAGGAACTGTTTCGCCAAACAAACGCCTTCCTTCTCCCGCCATATACAAAGCCATATCAATAGCTTCCTGTACTTCTCCCCGAGCCTCTTCAATGACCTTGCCCATTTCTTTAGTAAGCAGTTCTGCCAGATACTCTTTTTTCTCTTTTAGTTTAAAACCAATTTCATATAAATAATCCGCTCGTTTCGGTGCGGGAATGAGTGCCCATTCTTTTTGAGCACGTTTAGCTGCTGTTGCAGCCTCGTTTACCTCGTTTGATGTTGATAATGGGACTGTCGCTATCTGCTCTCCATTTGCCGGGTTGATAACCGGTACGGTTTTTAAGTCTCCGTCTATCCAGCGCCCATCAATATAATTTTTCACATTCATTCTTTCGCCCCTCCCTTACATAATCAGGTAATGGTCCTTGTCATTTTATTCTACATTTTCTGCTTTAAGCCCTTTTTTTCTCATATATTATTTCTTCCAAATTTCCCTTAAATTAATGAAACCTTTTGGGCATTCATAAAGTATTAGGTATTAAATAACTTTTTGGAGGCTAACACATGAACAATCATGAAATTGACTACAAACTTTTTGGCGATGACATGCAGTTTGTAGAAGTGGAACTTGACCCGTACGAAACCGTTGTTGCAGAAGCCGGGGCATTAATGATGATGGAAGACGATATTAAAATGGAAACAATTTTCGGTGACGGATCTAATAACCGAGGCGGCAGCGGCATCATGGGTAAACTAATGGGTGCCGGGAAGCGCCTTGTTACAGGAGAAAGTCTCTTCATGACAACGTTCACGAATGAAGGAAAAGGAAAGCGCCATGTTTACTTCGCCTCTCCATATCCGGGGAAAATCATTCCGATGGATTTAAGTATGTTAAATGGAAAAATCATTTGCCAAAAGGATGCATTTTTAGCAGCTGCTAAAGGTGTATCGGTTGGGATAGAGTTCCAGCGTAAATTAGGAACAGGTTTCTTTGGCGGTGAAGGTTTTATTATGCAAAAACTTGAAGGTGATGGCATGGCATTCATTCATGCAGGAGGTACGATTCACGAGCGCCGCCTTCAGCCTGGAGAAAGGCTCCGAATCGATACTGGATGTTTAGTAGCCATGACATCCGATGTTGACTATGATATTGAGGCAGTCGGCGGTGTTAAAACAGCTTTATTTGGTGGCGAAGGGATTTTCTTCGCAACGCTGCGCGGTCCTGGCACAGTGTGGGTACAATCCCTTCCATTCAGCCGTTTGGCAAGCCGTGTATTTGCAGCTGCTCCTATTTCCCAGGGCGGCGGCGGTAAGTCTTCGGGAGAAGGCGGTATCGGCGGTTTATTTGATATGTTCAATAAATAATTTATTAATAAGGGCCGACAAGGGACTATCCAGCAAGTAAAAATTGCTGGATAGTCCTCTTCATTACTTAGTCCTCAGGAAATCTTTTTTTCTGCGGTAGTTAGATCCAGATGTCACCATTCTCTTCGCAAAGGAAATGTCTTAAGACGACTTTTCGATGCCCTTTTCTCATACATGCACCTATTATTAGTCTACGCTCCTTTTTGGCGAAAATGCCTGAATCTCTTTTCCCAATTTCATCAAACCCAAGAGCAAAATGATATGCACGTCAATTTAACTATGAAAGGGCCTGGTGCAGTATATTCACAGACAAAAGAAATATAGAATTCAAACGTCTGGCTCCAATGCCTAGTCGTAAATAATCCATTTTCTTTAGAGAGATGCGGATTAACAACTAAAAAGCGCGGCCGCTATATGCAGACCACGCTGTTCCTGTTATTTAATGACATCATAAGAAATGCAAATAGGGACATCAAGCTCGTCATCATGCATGATTTTTGCCTGAATATGAAAGACATCCTTCAAAAGCTCCGGCGTCATAATAGCAGCCGGCGACCCATGGCCTATTAATACACCTTCCCTCATTGCAATAATCTCGTCGGAATAGCGAGCAGCATGATTAATATCATGCAGCACCATAACAATGGTACATTGATGCTCTCTATTCAGCTTTTGCACAATATTCAACACTTCCAATTGATGAGACATATCCAGATAGGTAGTAGGTTCGTCCAGCAGCAGGATATCCGTTTCTTGTGCCAATGCCATAGCCAGCCATACTCGCTGCCGCTGCCCTCCTGATAATTGAGCAAGCTCACGGCTGCGGAACGCTGCAGTATTCGTTACTTCCATTGCCCACTCCATCATTTCTTTATCTTTTTTAGATAACTGATTGACGTTCTTACGGTGCGGGTAGCGTCCATAGGAAATGAGCTCCTCTACCTTTAGCTGAAAGGGTGCTGCAGGAGACTGAGATAAAATCGCCAGCCGTTTGGCAATTTCCTTTGTAGAGAGCCTTTGCATATCCTGTTCCTGTAAGAAAATCTGCCCCTTCTCCTTTTTTAAGATACGGCCGATTGTCTTTAGCAGGGTCGATTTCCCACAGCCATTCGGACCAATAATTGTTGTCACCTTTCCATGCGCTATTTTTACACTTAAATTCTCAAAGATAATCGCTTTTTCATAGCCTGCGGTCAGTTCCTCGATTCGAAAAGCCGTTTGCATCCTATCCCTCCTATTTCGCTTTTACTAGTAAATATAAAAAGTATGGTATGCCAATGATAGAAGCAACAATCCCTACAGCCAGCTCTGATGGTGCAAATACCGTCTTGGCAATAAAATCTGAAAAAATAAGCAGGCCTGCCCCAACCAAAGCACTGACCGGCATTACCAATTGGTGCTTGATACCGACCAACTGCCTTGTAATATGCGGAGCCATGAGCCCGATAAAACCGATACTGCCGGATACCGACACACAAGCACTTACCAGCCCCACACTTGCAAGCAAGAGGATAACCTTCTCTCTTTCAAGCTGGATACCTAGACTTACGATTGTATTTTCCTCAAGTTGAAAATAGTCAAGCAAGTAGGCTTTTTTATATACATACCAGCCCAGTAATATAATCCACGGCAACATAGCGATAATAAATGTCCAATTTGCATTATAAATAGCACCTGCCTGCCAAACGGCTGCTGATTCATAATCTTTCTCATTCATTTTTAAGGAAATGAACATTGAAAGAGCACCAAATCCACTATTGATAGCAATCCCTGTTAAAATGAGCCGCTGCATATCGAGTTGGCCATTTTTTAAAGCAAAAAAGAAAATAAGTGCTGCAGCCAATGCCCCTCCGACAAATCCAAAGAGCGGCATCATCATAATTTTCATCCAGCTGCTGCCGTCTGACCAGAATGCCTGAAACTGAAAGAAGTACATAAAAATAGCAACCGCAGCCCCAGCACCTGCATTGATTCCTAAAATTCCCGGGTCGGCAAGCCCATTTTTAGTGATGCCTTGTAACACGACCCCGGCCATCGCAAGACCAACTCCTACAAGCGCAGCAATAGCAATACGCGGCAGCCTGAAATCAAAAATCACCAGACGGAAATTTTCGTTTTCCTCCAGCCCAATGAGTGTCTTTATGACCTGTAGTACAGACATGTCAAACATGCCGTTTGTAATATGTAAATAGAACCCGGCAAAAATCAGCCCTAAAAGCCCGGTCGTCACTATCCAAAATCGGCGGGACGTGGATTTAAGCATACTTCCCACCTCCACGTGTACGAATTAAATATAAAAAGAACGGAACACCAATGGTGGCAGTTATGACGCTAATAGGTGTTTCAAATGGGAAATTCACGTAGCGGCTGACTAAATCACAGAGGCTAAGGAAAAACGCTCCCATCACAAGTGAGCATGGAATAATAAGCCGGTAATCCTCCCCGACTAAGAAGCGGACAATATGGGGAATGATGAGTCCGACAAACGCAATTTTCCCCACAAGAGCAACAGCCGTACCAGTAAGCAGTACAACAGAAAGCATACTAAGCAGCCGTACTGTCTTTGTCTTTTGACCAAGCCCGATGGCAACATCCTCGCCAAGTGATGTGATGGTGATGGCCCTTGCACTTGCCATAGCAAGTACCACTCCCAACAACCCAAAAGGAATGGATAGCCATAGCATATCAGGGTCCACAGATTGTACTTTCGTGTTATACCAGACAGCAACCGTCTGTGATACTTGATAATACATCGCAATAGCAGAGGCTATACTGCTTAAAAATGTCCCGATGACAGTACCGATGATCGCAAGCCTAACAGGTGACAAACCATTTCTGATCAATGACCCGAAGCCAAAAACAAGTCCTGCACCGAGTGCTGAGCCAAGCATCGATAATAAAATCATTTGGTAATTCGGCAAGCCTGGTAAAAAGATGACTGCGAGCGTAATGACGAAGGCCGAGCCGTCATTCACACCCATCAAGGAAGGAGAAGCTAAATAATTTCGTGTAATCCCCTGCATCACAGCTCCTGCTACTGCAAGAAACGCTCCGACAACTAATACAGCAATAGCCCTCGGTATACGTGCAGTCCATATGATTTGATGATCTACATTCGCTTCATCAAAAGAGATGAGTGCTTCCCAGACCGTCAACACACTTATTTCTTTCGTTCCGTACATGGTGGAGATAAGTGTAATGGTGATAATGAAAAACGGAGCAATTGCGAAAATGATAAAAGGTACTTTCGTTGATTTTTTCAATTTTGCCACCTATCCTATATCGCCTGGTAGGTTTCAAAAAGCTGATAATGGCCCATCTATCTCCCCATTACCAGCTTCACAGGCGATTATTTTACTAGCTTCTCAACTGCTGCATCCAAAAACTTCACCTTCGACCAGGCTGTACCACCCTGAGCCAGAGGAGCAATTATGTTTACATGCACTTCCCCATTTTTAGCCGCTGTCAGGTTTGCGAAAATTGGGTTTGCTTCTAAGTCTTTCAAAGCGTTCGGCGCATCAGCATTCTCAGATGTTTCAAACTGCAGGAAGATAACATCCGGATCCACTTCCGCCAATGTCTCAAGAGTAAGCTCTGCCTGTGCCTCTGCTTCCTTCAAAACGGCTGGCGTTTGAAGGCCTAGGTCTTCATAAAGCACCGGGTTCAAGTAAACACTGGATGGATAAAGATTCATTACGCCTCCACGGACACGAATGATAAGCACTTCTTTGTCAGCTGCTGTTTTACCTAGTACTGTTTTAGCATCTTCAGCCTTTTTCTCATAATCAGCAATAATTTTCTCTGCTTCCTCTTCCTTGTCAGCAAGCTGACCGAATGCTAGCAAATTATCTTTCCAATTAGTAGAAATATGAGAATACGGCAATGTTGTCGCAAGTTTATTCATTTGCGCCAGCGTATCTTCTCCCCATTTAGAAGTACCAATAATTGCATCTGGTTCTAAAGTTAAGATTGCTTCTGCATTTGGCGCCTTTTTATCACCAACCAATGCTGCTCCGGCTAATTCTGCTGCCAAATATTCAGGGATTTCCCCTGCTATTTCTAATACGCCTGCTGGCTTTAAACCAAGTGCTGCAGCATCTTCCATTGCTTCTAAACTTGCTGCTACAATATTTTCAGCAGGGTTCGGGAAAGTATAATCCGCACCTAAGTAGCTGATTACTTTTTCCGATTCTGCTGTTGCACTGTCATTAGCGCTTGTTTCTACTCTTGTGTCTGATTCTGCTTTTGTTTCTTTTGGTTCATCGCCTGAACTGCATGCAACCAATGTTAGCGCAAGCAGTGCTGCTGCTCCTATAGACCAATACTTCTTCATAATGTATTATCCCCCTATGGTTCATTCTTCATTGATATTGATTCTCATTACCAATTGAATTTTACCAAAGGTACCCTCTATAGGGAATGGACAGAAATACAAATCATATGGATATTTGCGTGAAGAGTGGATCAACCTTACCAGATTAACCCTCATACTCAATCTATAAGAAATTGCCTACTCTTTTTTGAAATATGGATTTTTTTCATAGGTTTTACGATAAGCAGATGGCGGCATGCCTTCATGCTTTTTAAATACACGGCTAAAGTAGAAGCCGTCCGGATAGCCAACCTGCTCAGCAATTTTTGCCATAGGAGAGGAACTCGTCCTTAACAGCTCTTTTGCCCTGCCCAGGCGGTACTCCGTCAAGTATTGAATAGGTGTCAATCCTGTAAGCCGCTCGAACAATTGAGAAAATCTTCTGCGCTCTATTCCAAACTTCCTTGCTAATTCACTGATGAAGAGTTCCTCTTTATAATGCTGATGGATGTAATCTAATGCAGCTGTGATGCTATCTCTCTGGTTTTCATAGCGCTCATTTCGTGCCGCTAATAAAATATGGCCAAGTAGATTTAAAAACATCAGTTGAGTATGAAACTTAGACATGGAATCGGGCTTTGCCTGCTGTTGAAGAAGCTGCAGGGCCTGCTGCTGAATATTAGAACTGTCATCAATTATTAGGGAAAAATGGCGATGAAGCATTTCCATATATGGCGCAGGAGCATCAATAAGCCGATAATGGATCACGATATACTCCCAAGGCTCATCAAAAGATTGTATTTCTATATTCATTGCTGACCCCGCATGAACAATCATCTGTTCATTCATTTTATATACCGTATCATTGAATGAAAAATGAGCTCTTCCTACAAGCGGGATAACGAGGCCGCACACATCTCTTGCCGTTTTCCTTCCCGTATCCTTTCCTCCTGCCTCCAGCCTGCTCGTAAAGGCATTTACGAATCGAATAGAGGAGCCTGCATAATACTCAATTACTTGATTGATTGTCAGCTCCATTTCTATATCCTCCTCCATTGACTTCATAATTGAAAATGATTATCATTTAGAATATTATAACAATCAATACGAAATGAGGGTAGTTGATTTATGAATGATTTTTTGATAAATTCCCGTTTTACCAATACTGCTTACGACATCAAAGTTTATATACCGGATGGAAAGGTCCCAAGTGATGGTTTTCCTATCCATTATGTGCTGGATGGTCTGTCCTATTTTGGTTTTGTAAAAGATGCTGTTCGGCTGCAGCAATTAAATAGCATGAAAACAGGTACAAGCCCTGCCATTGTTATAGGTATTTGCCATCAGTCAGAAGAAATGCGGGAGCGCCGTTTTATAGACTATACGGCCTCTGCAGAAGAATTGCAGATGCCTGCGCATGCGAAAGGGAAAATCCCTGCCATCTATGGCGGGGCGGAGAAATTTTACAGCTTCATCGAGCAAGAACTCATTCCTGCTATAGAGAACAAGTATCCGGTCAATACCGAATGCCGGACACTGCTTGGGCATTCTTTGGGCGGCTACTTTGCATTATGGTGTTCATTTACACAATCTAAGAAGTTTAAGCATATCGTCGCCATCAGTCCCTCTATCTGGTGGAACGGAGAAGAGTTAATAGAGAAGGCTGCCCAGTTCATTACTAATGGGGCAAGCGAAAAGAACATACGTATTTTCATGGCAGTCGGTGAGCATGAAGGATTTATGGTAGAGGATGCAAAGAAAATGAATACCATGCTGAGAGCTGCTGATCTTCAGGTAGAATGCTATGTAGCTCCTGAAGAAAACCACGCTTCTGTCGTCCCTACCGTTATCAGCCGAGCGCTCCGATTTTGTTCTAATTCATTAACAGTCACACCTATTTAGCTGTCACAGGTGCCGGAAAGCAGTTGCTATTTCAAGTGCAAATATACAGCTTTGGGCAATAAATAAAGGCAGCATCCTAAAAAGATGCTGCCTCCCTTTATTACAAGTAGACAACGGCCATTAAAATAAGGGCCACTACAATACGATAAATCGCAAAAGGTGTTAATTTCACTCTTGAAATCAGCTTTAAGAAGAACTTGATGGAAATGAGTGCAAATACAAATGCACTGATAAAGCCTATTGCATAGAAACCAAGGTGATCCATGTTAATTTGATCCCAGTTTTTAAATAAGGAAAGACCGCTGGCCCCAGCCATAATCGGCACTGCCATGATGAAAGTAAAGTCTGCTGCTGTTTTGTGGTCCAAGCCAAGCAATACTCCCCCGGAGATGGTGGCGCCGGAACGAGAGAACCCAGGCCATAATGATAAACATTGGATAAAGCCAATTTTCAGTGCTTTTCCGTAAGAAATTTGGTCAAGCGATGTAATCTTTGGTCGCTTTGGTCCAAATTTGTCGGCTATGATCATTAAGAATGCCCCAATAAATAGACCAACGATGACCGTTTCAATGCCAAATAGATTGTCATCAATATAATCCTCAAATAAAACTCCAAACACACCCGCCGGGATGATTCCCACGATAACATGTCCTAAGTTGAAGCGCGTCTTTTCTTGACCTTCTATTTTATACAATCCGACCAAGCTCAAAATGCGTTTCCACATGACTACTACAACTGCCAAAATGGAACCGAGCTGAATGACAATCTTAAATGTATTAGCTGATCCCTGTCCTAAAAATTCCGTTGTTTTTAGCCATAAATCATCAACAATAATCATATGCCCTGTAGAAGACACAGGGGCGAATTCCGTCATCCCTTCAACAAAACCGAGGATGAGTGCTTTTAATAATTCAAATAACTCCATTGTTTTACTCCTTATTTTGTAAATTCAATATCGACTATCCATAATTCCGATTGAGAACCGATTCGTGTCGGTGGTCCCCAAAAGCCAAATCCGCTTGATACGAGAGCATTCATTGTATCTTTTCGCTTATAACCGTAGTCAAGCTCAAAGATACGGGAAGTGATAAAGCTGTTCGGCCACATCTGCCCCTTATGCGTATGTCCTGATGTATGAAAATCTACACCAAGCGTAGCAGGTGTATCCAAGTCATCGGGCGTGTGGTTCATTACAAACCACGGCATTGTTTCATCTGCCGGCTTTAAGCTCTCAAGCGGCTTACGTGATTTGTTCGTTCTATCCTCTTGCCCTGTTAAATAGAAACGATCGTCAACTAAAATGGTTTCATCCAATAGCATTTTTACATTGGATGCTTCCATTTCTTTAATAAGCAATGGGATCTTCCCACCATAATATTCATGGTTACCTAATATCCCATAAACACCATATGTCGTCTTGAGCTGCTTCATTACTTCATGCATACCGTCCTCGATATACCAGCTTGGATCGTCATCAATCAAGTCTCCAACGAGCAATACAAGATCCGGTTTTGCCTCGTTTGCCTTTTGCACGAATTTTTCAAGGTGCCCTTTATTCGAAAGCACGCCAAGATGGAAATCTGATGCTACAACAACACGCATCGGTTCGCCTTTCTTGTCAATTTGAATGGACAGCTCGCGCGCAACAGGCATATAGGCATTATATGTACCAATGCCGAATAACACAACCAGCAGAGCAACCCCTATCGATCCAACCCATACTTCACTTTTAAAAGGTGTGAGCAAAATGATAAGGTTAGCAATAAGACAAATAATTAGTCCATATTGCAAAACGAACATCCAGTAGTTCCCGATTACAGCAAGAGGTTTCAAGAGTTCATGGGCCCGACCTAAAATGAACCCAAATGACACGATGAAGAGGATCAGCCAATACACCGGTTCAAAACGAAAAATATGAAGGGCAACAAGCCACTTCTTTAAATTCCAGCCTAAGTAAAATGTAATTCCGCCATATAAGGCTATGACGAGCGCTCCCATTAACACCCGCATATTTGTGCACGCTCCCCTATTTTCTTATGATAAGAATCATATATTCTAGCCAATGTGCAAAAAAGAAGAATTCTTTTTTACAGAAATCCGCTGAAAAAATTATAGCACGTCCGGGAAAACGAATCGAATCTAGGCGTTAAAAACTTTTAATAGAGTTTTATATTTTTTATAGGTTACAAAAGCTGTTCGTGTTGATTGCGTGAAACATATTTTTTATCTACCCGCAAGGTAGATTCGGCTAAAACAAGCTGCGCTTTACCTTCATATAAAAAAGAGTACACTACCGTTGCCGGCAGTGTACCTCTCCTTATAAAGTATGAATTTTTACCGTGACTTTAAATAGATCACCATCAACCTCAATATTCAATTGGCCGCCGTGTAAGTCCACGATGGATTGGGCAATGGCAAGACCTAGCCCCGAGCCTTCCGTATGACGTGATGTATCTGCGCGCTTGAAGCGTTCCGTCAACTCTTCTACGTTTTCTCCAAGCTCATACTTTGCTACATTTTTGACTGAGAACTCTGCCATGCCTGAAACAGTACGTAATGAAACATATACACGTGTTCCTTCTAGGCTATATTTCCGAGCATTGAGAAGCAGATTATCGACAACACGCCACCATTTCTGACCGTCCACCTCCGCATATACCGGCTGATCATGGATGGCCACTCGCAAATCAAGCCCCGCAGCAACGAAATCCTCTTCATGCTCACCTGCAGCCTGCTGAAGCATTTGAGCTAAATCCAGCCGTCGCTTGACGATTTCCACATTGCCACTGGCCATTTTTGAAACATCGAACAAATCCTCTATTAGCGTTTTCAGCTTTGCTGATTTCTGATCTAGAATTCCGACGTATTTCGCCCGTTCCTCTTCTGTTAAGTTCGGATTTTTCAGAAGATCTGTATACGTAATAATCGATGTTAATGGCGTTCGCAAATCATGACTGACATTTGTAATCAGTTCTGTTTTCAATCGCTCACTCTTTGCCTGCTCCTTCATCGATAATTCAATTCCCTTACGCAAATCATTCAAATTTTCAGCATGATGTGCAATTGGTGATTTGCCCTTGACCTTTATCGGAGATGTCAAGCGTCCTGCTGCCATCTCTTCTGTCTGCTTCATTACACGGTTTAGGTAGCCCATGCGACGCAGGAAGATATAAAGTGCCGGTAATAAGATAAACGTAAACAATGGGGCATAAATCACGATCAGCCCAAACTGTAGTGTTACACCTGCAAGTCCAACCCCACCCAAGAAGAAAATGAAGAGGAGCGCTGTCATCTGAATCCCAATGGAACGGTTCAGAAAAACATCCTGACCTGCTTTTACGATTTTCATCACGAAAGAATCATTGAACGGTGCCTCTTCTGATTTGATGGACAGATAAGCCCAAACAGCCGTTAGTATGGTTGCACTAAATAAAACAAATTGCAGACCTAACAAAAAGATCAGCTCAAATCCGTTTCTAAAACCGCCATACATTGTATATTCATACAGCATGCCCTGAATCCGATAAACTCCGCTCTCTATAGCAGATAAAGTAAACAAAGCCAAGATAAACGAACAAGCTATTTTTACATCCGGCAGAAGACGGTAGAAACGCTCTTCTACATCGAGAACACCACTAAATAGCGGCCAGCTTGGTCTCCATACTGTAACGAGTAAAAAGATTGCTGCTAAAGCGGCTGCCCAGATTAGATAAAAGATAATTCTCTCCAGTTTGAAAACATGATATTCCTCACTAAAATCTGATTTTGTCAGCATAGACTTGGCCAAGCTGATAGAACCTGTAAAGTAGCGATCACCCTGGTTTACCTGTATATCATATCCAATCAGTCCTGGTGAATTTGTATAATCTCCTAAATAAATAGACGAGACAGCTTCTGCCTGTAAGGGTTGAGATTCGGTAAATGTCTGTGTATAAGCTGCCTTTTCATCTCCCCGTTTTTCTACACTTTTGGATGTTTCCATATCCTTCAATTTATAATCAAAAAAGCTGTATGTTGATTTAAACTCTCGTACACCACGTTCAAATTCCGTTTCGTACTTTGTAAGTGCTTCTTTCTTTAAAGCAATAATTTTTTCTTTTACTAAATCGTCACTTTCAAAGTTCTTTTTGATTTCTTCAAGCTTATTATTCCTCTCCTCCTCCAAAGCTGTTCGTGCAGCTTCGCCTATCGCTGGATCATTCAGGCGCTCACTGTATTGTGATTCAATGTTCATCAGCTGATCACTAAGTGAGCCATAGTAACTGCGATAGTAGTCGATTTCCTCCGATGTGACTTCTATATTGTCCAACAATTCTTCAAAATCAATTGGATTTAGAATATATTGTTTAAGCCCGTCCAGAAATTGATTTTCTGTACCTTCAAAACGATCGGTATAGAAGTAATTGTCGGCCAGTAATTCCTGCCCGCGATGTAAAAAGGAGATACCGCCAAAAGCGATAACAAACATAAGAAAAAGTGTGAGGAATAATCTTGTTTTCATTTTTTATTCCTCCTAAAATAGCTTTCGTAAAAGCTTGATGGTATCCATCAAATTCGTATCAATCCAGTTCCAAACGTATGCCCCGATGCATACGATTCCTACAGCTGCAGCAATCAGGCTGCACGTCGAACAAAGACGCAGTACTTTATTTTTCAATCTTGTATCCAAGGCCCCACACCACCTTCAGATAACGCGGATTTTTCGGATCGGCTTCGATCTTTTCACGGATTTTCCGGATATGCACGGCTACGATGTTTTCCGCATTGTATGCTTCCTCATTCCATACGATCTCATAAATTTCATTGATGGAAAACACGCGTCCTGCATTTTTCAGCAGCAGTTCCGTAATTTTGTACTCGATCGGCGTCAGCTTGACAGGTTCACCATCCACCCGTACCTCTTTTGCTTCTGGACGGAGTGTGAGTCCTGATACCTCCTCCTGCTGGCGGTACGTACCAAGCTCCGTATAGCGTCTGAGCTGGCTTTTCACACGTGCCATCAATTCCAGTGGATGGAATGGTTTTGTTAAATAATCGTCTGCTCCAACCGACAATCCATGAATTTTATCTGTATCTTCCGCTTTTGCACTGAGCATAAGAATCGGGATGTTACGCTCTGCACGTATTTTGAATGTTGCTGTAATACCGTCCATTTTCGGCATCATGATGTCAAGGATAATCAGATGGACTTCGTTCTTTTTCAAAAGCTCTAACGCTTCGCTGCCATCCGCCGCCTTGAGCACATGATACCCTTCGTTTCTCAGGTAGATCTCTATTCCATCACGAATATCCTTGTCATCATCCGTGACGAGCACAGTTAGCTTGCTCACCATAAACACCTCACTGCTTTTTCTTATAATCTTATCGTAAAACACAAAAATGAGTTTTTTTCTATCCCAAATCTGAAGAATTTCTTAAGAAACACCAGCGTGCTGCTTGAAGAAATAAAGGAACTCCTCTAGGAAGCAAACCGATTACCAAAAGTAATCACGATAATTCCCCCTAGTATTAGAAATACTCCTGCCCAGGAAGTTAACGATAAATACTCACCAAGGAACAGCACACCTAAAAGTGCTGCGGTCAGCGGCTCCGCTAAACTTAATGTTACAGCTGCTGAAGAGTTAACAGAGCGGAGCCCGGCTAAAAATAACAGGTAGGCGATGCTTGTTGTGATGATACCCATATAGAGCATAGGTACAAGATTACCGATATCTGTTATCCATAACACCCCATCCATCAAAGCAATGGGTGCCAATATAACGGAGCATATTGAAAATGTCATCGCCACAGCAGGCAGTGTTTCTGCATGCTTCATTAGCTGCTTGCTGACATTTGTATAAAGAGCAAACATAAGCCCTGCACATAGGGCAAGTCCAATGCCAGCAGGATCAATAATAGCCTCTCCCCGATTTACAAACAGAAGGGCACATCCGATGATCGAAAAGCTCGTTGCTGCAGCCCATATACGGCTGGGTTTCACTTTCCAAATAACCCATTCGAGAATTCCAGAAAATACAGGCGCACTCCCGATCGTCACGACAGTTCCAATGGCTACACCTGTAAAACGGATTGAGGAGAAAAACAAGCATTGGAACAAAGCAATCGCAAGTGCAGCAAGGATATTCCATTTCCATGGCCACGTCCGCCAGGTCATCTTTTTCATCATAAGAACAAGGATCAGCAATAAACCTCCACCGATGCCCGAACGTACACAGGCAACAGCAAAAGAAGAGATTCCCTCCTGCAGAAATGTCTGCGTGGTCCCAGTTGTCCCCCAGAGCACCGCACCCAATAACACCATTATGTATGGTAAAGATTTCATAATAAGGCCTCCTTATGAAGATTATAGCGTGTGAAGGAAGAGAACGGAGCTTTTTTATAAATATAGAAGAAAATCCCTATTTTTATATAGTTATGATAGGACGAATGACCAACTACTCTCCTTACTATCAAAAAAGAAGCCTGCCCCCGCGGACAGACTACTCTCTTATTTCTCTTGATTTTCGATAAAGAATGTAATAATCATAAACAGGGTGAATGCTAGCAGCAGTAAAGTTCCGCCAACTATGAAGAAAATCATAACAAATGTATCGTTCAGGTTAAATGGATTTAAATTATACATCCACATACCGAATGTCAGTCCAAAGGCTCCGGCCATTGCCAGTATACTTTGAATTGTTACTAGTATTTTATGTTTAATTGTATAAACTTTATAGAAAATCCCCCATGCAAATACTGAAAGCCAGCCGACCAACAGTATGTGTGCGTGAATCGGACGTAATGAATAGTCCATATCTCCGCTCATTTTAGAACCTAAAAATGTTCCGAACAACCCAAAGATTGCAGCAAATCGAATCAATCGAATCGACCATTTCTTCTCCATTTCCCTTATCCCCTTTATTTTCTCTCTATCGGAAGCCAAACGGTAAACGTACTGCCTAAACCTAGCGTACTTTCCAGTCTGATAATGCCCCCATGCATCGTCACGACCTGCTTAACGATCGCCAGGCCAAGCCCTGTTCCATCCTTTTTCCGCGCTTCATCCACGCGGAAAAAACGCTCAAATACCTGCTCCTGTACTTCCGGTGACATACCGATACCTGTATCTTTAAATGTTACCTCCAGCTCATCTCCACCCTGGCAGCATGTAATAATAATACTCCCTCCAGGACTGTTATATTTAATAGCATTTGATAATAGATTATCCCACACATTGACAAGCAGTTCTTCGTCCGCATAGGCGATTGCCTTTTCTACTTTATAAGAAAGCTCAATTCCCTGCTCACTCAGCCGCCAACGGTATTTCCTGATAATTTCCTTTACTTGTTCATCAACGCGAAGCTGCTTACATTTCAATGGATATGTCGCCTGAT
Organism: Lysinibacillus sp.; assembly: GCA_031181585.1. Classification (GTDB taxonomy): domain Bacteria; phylum Bacillota; class Bacilli; order Bacillales_A; family Planococcaceae; genus Lysinibacillus_B. Next base: position 18,353 of record JAPSKP010000013.1, on the reverse strand, counting down.
CGAGTGACGTGATCAATAAGAGCTGCTTCGTCAATTTCGATAGACGCTTCGATTCCCGGTCGATAATCGACAAATATTCAAGCCGTTCTTTTTCACTAACTTCCTCCCCCCGCAACAAGTCCGCATAACCTTGAATATTCATAAGAGGTGACTGGAAGTCATGTGAAACATTACTGATAAACGCCTTGCGAGCCTCATCATTATGCGCCAGCTGTTGCTGCATGAGGTTGAAGCTTTCAGCCAGCTGACCGATTTCATCCTTCCTTGAAATATCGAGTGTATAATGGAAATTCTCTTTGGATACTGCTTTTGTCGCCTCTGTCAGCTGGGTAATGGGGCGAATGAGCTGACGTGTCATCAAAACAACTCCGCTTATACTGACAATAGCGATAGCCGCTACAAAGCCCGCAAGTACGGTATGAATATCCGAAAAGAGCATTTTATTGTTCGGCCTTAAAAACAGACCGTACTGCTCACCTTCCACAGTAAATGGTACACCTACTGTATTTTGTACATCGTTCGAAAAGTAGCTCATCATGAGAAAACTGCCCGAAAAATTCTGCATCCCATGATAAACTTCTCCATTTAAAAGGTCGTCAAGCACTCCTTCAGGCATTTCATCATTTGAGAAGGCTTCGCCAAAATAAGCACGGTCACCGGCCTCATTTATAATAAAAACCTGATAGCCCAGCTTTCCGATAGAGGACAAGTACTCATTCATTTCTTCCTCGGAGCCATGTAAATTCTCTAAAATCCGTACGACTTCTTGTGCGATTTCTACATTTTGCCTATCAACCTTATCATTTGTGAATGTGAAGTACACAACATTAGCGAGGGCAAAACCGATTCCTACACTACATACCAAGATGACGATGGTAGCACTAATAAACTGCCTATACAATGTTTTCATTTATTCGCCTCTAATTTGTAGCCGATTCCTCGTACTGTGTATATTTCAACCGTCGCCCCATAACGCTTCAGACGTTCCCGAATACGATTAATATGGGTGTTAAGCGTCATTTCACTACCTTCATAATCAGCTCCCCATGTTTGTTCAATCAACAGCGTACGCTGGGTTATTTTATGGGCCCTCGATGCCAACAAGCTGAGTAGTTCAAACTCCTTCATCGGCAGCATAATCGTCTCCTGATTAATTACTACCTCAAAGTTTTTGCGGTCGATTTTAAGGTTACCTACCTCTATTAAAGCCTCCATAGAACGCTCAAATCTTCTTAACACAACAGCGACACGAAATAGCAGCTCCTTTGGCTCAAACGGCTTTACAATATAATCTTCTGATCCGGCAATAAAACCTTTTTCCTTATCCTCAAGCTGTCCCTTTGCCGTGAGAAGGATAACCGGGATGTCAAGATCTTTTGTAAGAGTTTTTGTAAGCTCAAACCCGTTCATCCCCGGCATCATCACATCTACTATTGCAAGGTCTACGTCTTTCTCCTCAAGTAAATCGAGTGCCTGCTGTGCATCACTCGCCCGCTCTACTTCATACCCTTCACGTGTCAGGTGGATTGAAACAAGCTGTAAAATATCCTGATCATCATCTACGACTATTATCCGCATATCATCCCTCCACGCTCTGAGTATGAGCGGTTTATTTATCTTTTTCAAAAAATAGGATTAACGATGGCAGCAGCATACCGCGTACAAGGAAGGTATCAATCAGAATTCCAACCGCTACCATGAAGCCGAAAATAAACAAGTCTGCAATCGGCATCGTCGTAAGCGCGGCAAAAGTAGCCGCTAAAATTAAGCCCGCGGATGAAATAACGCCGCCTGTATTACGGATGGCCACCTCTAATGCATCCTTCACTTTCTTGTTCTTACGCTCTTCCATGAAGCGTGATACTAATATGATGTTATAATCAATGCCCAGCGCTACGAGGAAGATAAACGCATACACTGGTACCCGTGTACTTACAGCATCATACCCAAACAGCACATCTACAAGGAATAATCCTAGGCCAAGAGCCGAAACATAGGAGATTAAAATCGTTGCCATCATATAAATCGGCATTTTGATTGAACGTGTTAAGGCAAGCAGTAATACAAGGATCAGCAGCGTTTCCAAAATAACAATTTTGATAATATCTCCGTTGTTAATGTCTCGTTCATCAGCTAACTTAGCCGTCGTACCGCTATAGTAGACGTCTGCCTCGATTTCTAACCCTTTCATAATGCTATCTGTGTCTTCACGTAAATCTTCTATAAAATTAATCGCCTCTGACGAATAAGGGTTCATTGTTAAAGAGATATTAACCTTTGCTGCTGTTTGATTGTCTGTTACAGCAGCTAATGTCGCCGAGTTAACTTCTTCATAGCTTATCAGCTTATTAGTGAATGCTTGAATTTCCTCTTCTGTAAGTGCCTCTGCACCATCAAGAATGACTGTTGTTTGGGCCAGGTCACCTTTGTTGAATTCTTCTTCTACGATTTCATATCCTACCCTTGAAGGTAAATCTTCCGGAAAGTTTTTCACAGAATTAAATTCAAATTCCAGGTTAAAGACATTCCATGCCGTAATCAACATAAAGATGGCTACCAGTCCGCCTGAAAGACCAGGCTTGTTAACGACAAACTTCGCAACCGCTCCCCATATACCATGCTTCACTTCTTTTTGTTCGCCGTATTTCGGTACTTTTGGCCAGAATGCTTTACGACCAAACAATGTAAACAGGGCAGGTACTAGTGTAATGGAGGCTAGTATGATAATAAACATCGCTAAGCCAAAGATTGGAGCAAAGTTCTGATAATCACGGAAATCCGCAAAGAATAAAATGAGCATCGCTGCAAGGACTGTACCGCCTGCAAAGAAGACCGGCTCCCCTGTTGCACGCATTGCATACTTCATTGCCTCATATTTACTTTCATAGTGGTTCAGTTCTTCCCGATAACGCGAGAATACGAACAATGAATAATCAATAACGGCTGCAAACAGCAGGATACTCATAATGGAAGTTGTCGAGTTGTTGATCTCTAACCCGCCTGCTCCCATCAGCGCTACCGACTGGTTCACGACCTGGTAGACAATCACTGTTGCAAGCAACGGAATGAATGCAAGCAGCGGTGAACGATAAATCACAATCAACAGCACTAAAATAATGGCGATTGTCGCAAATAGCAGTTGTAGGTCTGCAGATTCAAAGAGCTTTGTCGTATCACCAGCAATACCTGCTGGGCCGGTAATGTAGAAGTCCAGCTCTAGATTTTTCGCTGCTTCGTTTCCAATTTCGGAAGCTGTATCATTGATTTCCGAATAATCGGAGTTACCAAGGTCCGCCTCTAAATTCATCGGTACAATTATCGTCGATTTGTCCTCTGAGGTGAATGCCGCTAATGCCTGTTCTGGCATGGCTGAAATATCAACAATTGTTTCTATACCCTCAATATCTTCATTAATAATAGTATTTAATACTTGTTTGACCTCATCCAGTTCAATATTTCCTTCCTCATTATGGAAGACTAGTATACCAGGGGTTCCCTGGTCATTTGGGAATAATTTCTCTGATTTATTTTCTGCAATAATAGACTGCGCTTCCTCAGGAAGTGACTGGAAGTTTGTTACTTTATGATCACCCAGCTTCGGCCCTGCACTTAGAACGATCATCAGTACAAGCCAGCCAATGATTGTAATCCACATCCCACGCTTTGTTGAAACCCAGTCAGTTATTGGATATAAAAGCTTTTTCACTGTGTTCTTCTCCTCCTTGTTCAAATTCCACTTTGTATCTTACCGGACGAATATAAATTCAATATAAACTTTTTTTTACGATTCCCATGTTATAATAAAGGCAAGATTATATTGGAAATGGGGGTCATCAAAATGTATAAAACAGTGGAAGAGACTGCTAAAGATATTGGCATGCCTGAGCATCAAGTTCTGCATTACATTTACAATGGCCGCATTAAAGCCGTCCATGACGGAGAACAGTTCTTGATTAATAGCAGGCAGTTCGATGCGTATCACGAGCAGCTCGAACGCATTAAAGAGGAAATTGAAATTTGGCGGAGTACACCTATTCCAGATGATGTGGATGTAAAAGATGAAGACTAACTGACATTGCTTTCCGGCATGCCTAAAAAGCTGATGCCATGCCTGCTTAACTACGCTATGCGCTGGCGAAAGGCTTGTATATAAAACGCATCTTCGCACTGTACTCTAGATGAATAGTACTATTTATTGCACACGAAAAAATCGGACCACCCTTTTCTAATGGATGGTCCGATTTTCTTTTAATGGTCTGTTCCGAATCTTTATAACTATTCAAAACAAAAGACACCCTCAGCAGCCCGAGCCAAGAAAGGTATCTCTGTCTTCAGTTCACCGCTTTATAGAAATTTTAGCGGCTGCTAGCTGAAAGAAGTTAAATCGTCACTACAAATCCGGCGCGCTTACCGATAATTTCTGCATAATCCTCTACCATGACAGAAGCAGTCGGATACATACCAGCTCCGGGACCCGTCACTGTTAACGTGCCAATATAATTTGTATCTATAGCTACTGCATTAAAGACATCATCAATTGGGAATAAAGGATGCTCCCTGTCTACAAGCATAGGCGCTACCTTCCCTACGATTTTACCGCCTGCCTGTCGTTCCACTTCCGCTACATGCCGATATCGCATTCCGTGTTCTGTGGCATTTTTCACATCCTCTGTCGAAATTGTGTCAATACCAATTACCTCGACCTCTGACCAGTCTGGCTGTTCACCAAAGGCCAAATCAGACAGTACCATTAACTTTTTAAACGCATCCTGTCCTGAAATATCATTGAACGGATCCGCTTCTGCATAGCCGAGACGCTGTGCTTCCAGCAATGCTTCCTCGAAGTTCCACCCTTCCTTACGCATTTTTGTTAGCATATAGTTTGTCGTCCCATTTAAAATTCCCTGAATGCAGCTCACATCATTAACAAGCAGAATATTCTTCAACGTCTTAATCACAGGGACCCCGCCAGCAACCGTTGCTTCATACCCTACAAATACACCATTTTGCTTCGCCATCTCTTGAAGCTCCATCCCTCTTTTAGCAAACATCACTTTATTCGCTGTCACCACATGGCATTTGTTTTCTATTGCCTGTTTTAAATAGGAAAATGCCGGCTCTTCATTAACGATTGCCTCGAATACTACTTGCATGCCTTTCTCGGCAAATACCTCATTGATATTATCTGTCAATAAATGTTTCGTCCCTGGAACCCGCTCGCTTGAAGTATCCCGAACTAAAATCTTCGTCACTTCTAATTCTACGCCTAGCTTTTCCCGCAGTGCTTCTCGCTTTTCATTTAAGATATGATAAATCCCTTGCCCTACTGTGCCAAATCCTAGGATGGCCGCCTTTATTACTGCCATATCTGTCTCCTCCAAAGTCTTCAGAAAATCTATATAAACGCACTATTCTAATAATTTTATATAAAAAATTCTATCTTATATTATAAACGAAAACAAGGGAAATCTCCTCTAGGAAAACATTTGTTTTTGTAAAATGTACACGAAACCCCTTACATCTTCTCCTATCATGTATATTCTGCCCTATTTACAGAGTGTTATTAGGAAAGTCAGACCTGCCAAATAGCTCCGCGGCACTAAAAGGAGCTCTAAAAAACAAAAGCACCCCCATCGGATGCTTTTAAAATAGCTGATAAAGTGAACTTCAATCGGTACTTCCTTGTTATACTTCTGCGCATGTTTAAGCAGCTACACCGCGATATTGATTCCCTCAACGGATGTGCGATAGCGATCAAGTACTTTTCGAGCAATCATTTCCTCTTTTTGTGTAAAGGGCGGTATACCATATGTACGGTGCACAAGCTGGAATTCTCCATATTTTAAATACCACTCTTTTGCTGGTAATGAAATATGATCTGTTCCTAACTCTTTATATGCATCATACACTTCCTTTACAACATATTCAGCAGATGTAAGATTGTATGTTTCCTCTAAAAAAGCGTCATGTCCAAATGCTTTTTTCCATATAGCATTGAACTGCCCTAATAAATGTTGGATAGAAATTTGGTTTACAAAAGTGTGGACTTCATTCAATTCATATATATAATAAGCTGCGACATGTTGTGCACTGTAGACATTGCCCATTTTCAACTCTCCTTTTATTCATACACTTATATGATTTATCACTCGAGTAAAAACACAAGATGCTTTCCCGAGTTTATTGGTAGGTTTTAAAGTTGTTTTTATCTTACAGAATATCACAACTATTGTCAACAAAACATATAAACTTACTATGAATTGAATTTACTGTTGAAAAGCGATGGCTCTCCGTGAAATGGCACGGAGCCGCCGCTCTCTTTTGCCGAATGAGGCAGTATAAAACATTATGGCAAGATGCAGCGAGCCTAAAACAGCTCTCTTGCAGAAAGCCTATTTGATTTGCATCACTCCGGTATTTGCTTTCCTTTAATAGGATCATTCAGGAATCCCGGGAAAAAGTGCTGTAAGTCCGGCCCTTACATTACCACCTATAGAAATAACTTTCTTCTGTTAAAAGAAATTAAACGCTGGCAGACACCTGTCTTTGCACTTTTGCTAGCGCCTGCTCTAAATCAGCGATAATATCCTCTACATTTTCGAGACCGATTGATAGGCGAATGAGCCCTTCGGATACTCCTGCAATTTTCAGTTCTTCTGCCGACAGCTGCTGGTGCGTTGTAGATGCTGGATGGATAATTAACGAACGAGCATCACCGACATTCGCCACATGAGAGAACAGCTCTACATTATCAATTAATTCACGTCCTGCAACGCGGCCTCCCTTAATCTCAAATGAGAGAATAGAGCCGTAACCATTTTTCAAATACTTGTTTGCTAAATGATGGGATGTAAATTCTTCAAATCCTGGGTAATTTACGTAATCCACAAATGAGTGGCTCTTTAAATATTCCCCAACCTTTAAGGCATTTTCATTATGGCGGGCTATACGCAGATGAAGCGTCTCTAACCCTTGAATAAAGTTAAAAGCAGAATCCGCTGACAGTGTCGGCCCGAAATCACGCAGCAGCTGTACACGCAGTTTTGTTGCGAACGCCGCATTTGGTACATCTACGCCGTAACGGATTCCGTGATAGCTCGCATCCGGTTCTGTAAACCCGGGAAAACGTCCCTGTGTCCAGTCAAATTTTCCTGCATCGACAACGACTCCGCCGATTGTTGTTCCATGTCCGCCAATCCACTTCGTAGCTGAATGAACGACGACATCTGCCCCGAAATCAATTGGGTTTGCACCATATGGAGAAGGGAACGTGTTATCAATAATCAATGGCAGTCCATGTTCATGGGCAATTGCTGCAACCGCTTCTATATCCAAAATATTTAAGCTTGGATTTCCGACTGTCTCGGCAAAGATTGCTTTTGTTTTTTCTGTAATGGCAGAGCGGAAATTTTCTGGATTTCGTTCATCCACAAATGTTGTCGTAATACCGTACTTTGGCAATGTAGTAGCAAATAAATTATATGTTCCTCCGTAAAGCGAACCAGCTGATACAATTTCATCGCCGGCACCGGCAACATTCAAAATAGAGAAGGCAATGGCAGCCGCACCTGATGACAGGCCTACTGCTGCAGTTCCCTTTTCCACCAATGCAATACGCTCCTCAAACGCCCCTACTGTCGGGTTCATAATACGTGAGTAAATATTCCCCGGCTCCTCAAGTGCGAAAAGGCGCTGTGCATGAGCAGTGTCTTTAAATGCATAGGCCGTTGTACGATAAATCGGTACAGCGATGGCTCCTGTAACAGGGTCTGGCTTTTGCCCGCCGTGTAATAATAACGTTTCTGGCTTTTGTGACATGGATATCTTCCTCCTAAATGTATACTCGATGGACAATCGGTCGAGGAGGATATGGAAAACTCCCCGCACTCTATTTGGAAAAGGGCCTTTGTACAAATGAGCACCAAAAAGCCCTCTTCTCAAATAAGAAGAGGGCTGCGAATGAGCAAGTTTTCCTCCCCTTATCTTTCAGATCCCGATTCGAATCTGTAGGAATTAGCACCTTTGTAAGTCATTACTGGTTGCCGGGCATCACAGGGCCTAGTCCCTCCGCCGCTCTTGATAAGAGTTTATGATTCATGTTCCATCTATTGTTTCACAGTATAAAACAGGTTAATCCGATTAGTCAACTATTAATTTAAAATCTTCTGATTTTAATTTTCCTTGCCGCATGCTTTATGCTGGATTACAGGATAAATAAGCAATTCAAAGCTCTATATATCCCCTTTGAATATGCCCGCAAAATACAAATAACTACCTTTACATTGCCACTACATCATTACTACCGTATAAAAGTGTCGCATATAAAGGGGTGCAAGCTTATATTACTACATTAGCTGATACCGTAAGGCATTACTAACCATTCACAAATAGGATAAATACGGCGAATGCGGGAAAGTAACGCCCTGGGTATCATTACTGTTTTTACTACCAAAAATTCTCTAGGTACCATTTTGCTTCAGATGGAAGGCAGTTATCGGCTTTATTTTCCTGAAGCCTCCTCTCCCGTTGATCTGCTTCCCCACAATTAGTGCAGCCTGCTGGCACTGGATTGGATTACTATAGAAAAATATTATAAGATGGGCTTAAAGGTATTTCCTTTAAGCTTATTTTTTGTAGAGGGGGAAAATAAATTGAACAAAACAAAAGAACTTTTAAAAAGCCATTCATCTGTCCGTAAATATACAGGAGAAGAAATCTCTCGTGAAACGGTAATCGATCTAATTGAAACGGCACAAATGGCCGCCAGCTCTCACTTTGTACAAGCGTATAGTGTCATCTGGGTGACAGATGATGAAAAGAAGAAAAAGTTAGGTGAGCTGTCAAAAAATGAATTTCAGTTCCAAACAGCAGGTGCCTCTTTCTTATTTTGTGTAGACTTCAAGCGCCTGCAAAGAGCTGGTAACAAAAATGGCGTTGACATCGTCGTGGACTCTGCAGAAAATCTTCTTGTCGGCGTAGCAGATGTTTCCTTATTCGCGCAGAATTTTGTTGTAGCGGCTGAATCTGAAGGCTATGGAATATGCTATATCGGCGGCGCACGAAACAATCCGAAGGAAATTAGTGAGCTATTCAATCTTCCTGAGTATGTATTCCCGTTATTTGCTATGACAATTGGCAAGCCAACAAAACGAAACGAAACAAAACCCCGCCTACCTGTAGCCGCTGTCCTGCATGAAAATGGCTATGATGAAGAGAAATACGATACACTTCTTGATGAGTATGATGCAACAATGGAAGCTTACTACGTCAGCCGCTCATCCAACCAAAAAATGGCGAACTGGACAAAACAAATGGCTGATTTCTTAATTGATCAAAAGCGCCCATTTATAAAAGAATTCCTGGAAACAAAAGGATTCACTTGGAAGTAACAAAAAAATCTCATACATCTAATAAAAGCGAAATTAACAAGATGTAAGGCCTGTTAATTTCGCTTTTTTACTGAAATCTAACCTTACCTTTTGATAAAATAGTAGCAACGAAAAAGATGTAAGAAAGGACTTTTCGTATGTATACAAATAAACATGCAGCCAATTCGCTTGAAAAACAGCATCTCCAGAATGTGCGAAAATATTATTTATCCATTGCAGACATTAATATTGCTTTGTCAAAGGTGCATCAAACGATTCTGCCGCATATCGATTCAAAAAAATATCAGTTGGCTACCGACTATATTCACCAGTATATTTCCTATACATCGGTCTGGAATTTAAAATTCGTCGCAAACTTAGAAAGCCCTGAAGTGGCATTGCTCCAGGTTTTCCACCTGAACTATATTTTTAACAAGGAGCCGGAAAGCCGATTCATTCAGGAACGTGCTATTCTAGCTGAACAGGAGCAGCGTTTCTTTGATTTGAAACCCTATAAAGCAGAGCATGTAGAAAAGCGCAAACAAAAAATGCTGGATTATATTGAAACGCACGCCTAATATCTCAATACTCAAAACAAGCTGTCTACGCTGCTCGATATAAAAAATTGCCTTAAGTAAGCCACCCCTGATATTTTCTCCTGTCCTATTATTTTCAGCATAGAAAAACCCCGAAAGCAAGTAGATCACTTACTTTCGAGGTAGTTTTCCTCTATTCCTGGACTGGTAATTCTGTAATCGTTACATCCTTAACCGGCAGGAACTGCTCGCCTGTTGCTAAATAGGTTACGCTCACTGCATCCCCTGCTTCCATATAAATGGCTAGCGGCACTGTTTCCGTGCTAACAATAAAGTTTTCCCCTGTCGCTAACAGGAATGATACCATGGTAAAATCTCCAGCCCGCTCCTTATATACACGGATTACTTCGCCTGTGATGCGTGCTTCCTCTGCATCTGAGGAACCTTCAACCGTACTTCCTCCTCGGGATAACGCTGTTTTATATAATTTCAGCGCCTCGTTCGGCGTAGAGGCATAAGCAGAGATTTCAGGATTGGCTGCTGAGACAATGAAATAGTTCTGCAGGAAGCCATTTGAATCGAGTACAGCTGTCAGCCAGCTAGCTTCTCCATAGAAGTTATATAGGATTGGCATTTCGCCCTCCCACTTCTTCTCAATAAATTTCTTTTCAATAATTTCTAGTGCTCCTTGCGAATCCATATAGGATTCTTCCAGATTTCCAGTATAGTATGTTGCTTCGCCCGTCCGTCCATTTGTTAATGAATAGCCAAGCATCGAGTCTACGCCCTCTTTTGGGCTAGTAAAATCAGTGAAGTAGTACATTTGCCCATCTTCTGTAAAAATCGGTGACACATTGGCCTCCGTTCCCTCGTCCGACGGCAGCTTAACATCTTTCTTACCAAATACACTGTTCCAGAAACCATGTACATAGTTACCGTAGTAGCTGTTTTGCAGACTTACTGTTTCAGGGGACACTGCGCCATCGATGAAATCAGGAACATCCGCTAATGCAATTTTTTCTGATTTACCAGTAGCTGCATCTACTAAAATAACCCCTTTTACATCAAATCCACTACGTGCAGAAATGAACTCTCCATATGAGCGAATGTAATAAGGCTTACCATCATCATCCACTTCAAGCTGTGGTGCCCCATAGAAAATCAGTGTCGGATACTGCAAACGCATATGACGTTCCAGATTTTTGTTCAAAAAGGCGGACGGCACGTAGGCCATTTCTTGTTGAACAAATTTCGGATTTTCATTTGCATCTGTGGCACTCATCATGAAGTAACCTGGTGTTGTTTTCCCATTAAACCATTTGAACAGCCCTGAAAATTCAACCGGTGCTATATATACATACTCACCGTTCACCTTCTGGATCTGTAAATTCCCTAATTCGTAAAAGCTAGTATTTGGTACTTGCCCAAAAGCCTTTTTCATTTTATTTTTCACATATTTGGGTGGTACACTTGCCGGTGTCTGTGTCTCATCAAATGCCTGGATCTCTACATCCTCAGCCATTTTTGCTGATTCGTATTTTTCCTCTGCATTAAACAGCGGCGCACTTAGCAAGTAAGCTACAGCAAGGATACTTGCTAATACCGCCGCAGACTTCACTTTTCTTTCCAGACCTGCTGAAAAAATGGCTCCAGCAAGAGCAATTACGGGTAAGACATAAAGAAAAATTGTCCATTGGAGATCAATTTTTGATACATAAACAATGAAAAACGTCGAAATAAAACTAACAATTAAAACAGAAACCGCTATTATCCCATGCTGCTTTGATGTCAGCTCTACTTTCGGAAACTTTTTTGTCACCGGTACGAGTAAAATAGTGATAATTACTGACGCGATAGCTGAAATAATGAATAATTGACTCATTCGAATCATCCTTTCTAGTTACCTTTTATACGGACTAAACAGTTAAAAAGTTTCATATTTATAATTAATGACTATTATCTCATTCTTCATAAGGAGGCTGTTCATGCGCGCTATTTTACTGATTATCGCTGTTATTTTTGGGCTTTATTATGTATTTTTGTTTGATACCATTCCATCAGAGACAAAAATGGTTTTCAAACTCATTCCCATGGTACTAATCATTCTTTTTGCCTTCTTGATTCGTGTTCGTACAGCAAGATACTATGCACTTGTATGTGTGGGCCTCCTATTTTGCGCGATTGGTGACTATACGCTTCAATGGTTCATTATTGGGTTAACGAGCTTTTTGATCGGCCATATTTTTTATATTGCTGCCTTTTCAGAGGGGAAAGAGCGCGTGCCAACCGGTATAAAGATAGTTCTGCTTTTTTACGGGGCTTCAATGGCGATTTGGATGTGCAGTACGCTGTTCAGCCAAGGCGAGACCGTTCTAGCGATTGCTGTATTTGCCTATATTAGTGTCATTTTAACGATGGGCTGGATGTCATTTAAGACAGGAGCCTTATTTGCCAAAATTGGCGCTCTTTCTTTTATTGCATCCGATAGTATCCTGGCGATCAATAAATTTATAATGGACGTTCCCTATGATCATGAGTTGATTATGTTCACCTACTATGGGGCACAAATTTTCATAGCCCTAAGTGTTACACAATATTCCGAAAAGCGAAATAAAGTGGTACACTAAATATACCATTTCAAGGAGGTACAATTCATGAAAGAAAAATGTATTGAACGTTTAATTCGCTACGCTAAAATTGATACACAATCAGATGCAGGCAGTACTACAACACCTTCTACACAAAAGCAGTTTGACTTGCTTCATGTGCTAAAAGAAGAGCTGGCTGATATTGGCCTGACAGAAATCACATTGGATGAAAACGGCTATCTATTTGCGACACTTCCTGCTAATACAGATAAACCTGTACCGACACTTGGTTTCTTAGCCCATGTTGATACGACTTCTGATTTTACCGGGACAAATGTTAATCCGCAGCGTATCGATAATTACGATGGCAAAGACATACAGCTAAATGAAGAGCTGACAATGTCAGTAGAATATTTTCCAAATTTAAAGAACTATGCGGGACAAACTTTAATTACAACAGATGGAACAACTTTACTTGGAGCTGATGATAAGGCGGGTATCGCTGAAATCATGACAGCAATGGAATATTTAGTTCAACATCCAGAAATCAAACATGGTAAAATTCGCGTTGCCTTTACGCCAGATGAAGAAATCGGGCGTGGACCTCATAAATTTGACGTAGAGGCATTTAATGCTGACTATGCTTATACAATGGACGGCGGGCCGCTAGGTGAACTTCAATTCGAAAGCTTCAATGCTGCTGGTGTAAAAGTAACGACTTATGGCACTAGCGTGCACCCGGGCTCTGCAAAAGATAAAATGGTAAATGCTACAACGATGGCGGTTAAATTCCAGAGCCTGATGCCGCAGGATGCAGTACCTGAGAAAACAGAGGGATACGAAGGTTTCATTCACTTGATGAGCTTCAATGGCCGTATTGAAAAAGCTGAATTATCCTATATCATCCGTGATCATGACCGCGAAAAATTCGAAGCGAAAAAAGCACATATGCTAGAAGCTGAAAAACAAATTAAAGCGGCGTATGGCGAGCAGGCAATCAAGGTTGAAATTGAAGACCAATATTATAATATGGGTGAAAAAATTGAACCTGTTATGGAAATTGTAGATATCGCTAAAGAGGCAATGCATAAACTTGGCATCACCCCAATAGTTGAACCTATTCGCGGAGGTACAGACGGCTCCCAGCTTTCCTTCATGGGATTGCCAACACCGAATATTTTTGCAGGTGGAGAAAATATGCATGGAAAGTTCGAATATGTGTCGGGCGAAACAATGGAAAAGGCTGCAGAAGTAATTTTGGAAATTGTCAAACTATTTGAACAAAAATAGGTTGAAATTTTCAATGAAAAGTTTATAATACGTGTTTAAGCGAAGTGTTTTGACACTTCGCTTTTATATTCTATCAATTTGACTGAATTTTCAGAGGGAAGGTGCAACAAGTGAAAGAAATCGCAATCGGTATACTTGCCGCATTCTTTTTTGGCTTTACCTTTATCTTTAATCATTCTATGGAACTTGAGGGAGGAAGCTGGCTTTGGAGTGCCTCACTGCGCTACTTTTTTATGCTGCCGTTTTTAGTTGCTATTGTTTGGATGCGCGGAGGATTCAAGCCTTTGACTGAGGAAGTAAGGCAGGCACCAGTTCCTTGGCTCAGCTGGAGCTTTGTAGGCTTTGTCCTGTTCTATGCCCCTCTTACATTTGCTGCTGCATTTGGTCCAGGCTGGCTCGTTTCAGGGACATGGCAATTTACGATCATAGCAGGTGTTCTGCTTGCTCCCCTATTCCTGACAAGTACAGGAGTGCGGCATAAAATCCCACTTATTTCTTTAGCTATTTCTGCTGTTATATTAATTGGTATACTGCTTATACAAATTCCACAGGCAAATACAGCCTCTCTACAAACTATTCTTTTAGGGGTATTGCCGGTCATAGTAGCAGCATTTGCCTACCCTCTTGGTAACAGAAAAATGATGGAAGTATGTAATGGACGTCTTGACACATTCCAGCGTGTGCTAGGTATGACAATTGCTTCTATGCCTGCCTGGATTATCATGGCAATCTGGGCCCTTCTAACAGTCGGGTTACCGACAGGCTCGCAAGTATTCCAGTGCCTGCTAGTGGCTGTAAGTTCAGGGGTCATTGCTACAACATTATTTTTTATTGCCACAGATCGTGCTCGTACCGATCAAGGAAAGCTCGCTGCTGTTGAAGCAACCCAGTCGACAGAAGTACTATTTGTCATGGCTGGTGAAATGCTTCTGCTTGGGATCGTACTGCCATCATCCATTGCACTAGCTGGTGTAGGAGTAATCATTGTAGGGATGGTGATGCATAGCTATCATACGATGCTTGTAGCAAAAAGAATACATCTCGAAGACATCGAATCTTCATAAAGAACAAAAAGCGCCAAAATCTTATCGAAAGATTTTGGCGTAAATGGTTTTCTCTTCTATAAGAGAAACTTAAAAATAAAGGGTGAAAACAAATCATCATGGCAACTGCCATAAGGTGTGAATGTTCTAAAATGAGGGGGGTTTAGAACATTTTCATGAACTAGCACACTCCTGGAGAAAAGCAGCTAAAGTTCAAGTACACTCGCACTGTTTTGCAAGTGATACTCTTTATATGATAATGATAATCGTTATCAATTGTTTCGTCAATACATTTTCTGATAATTTTTTTAATTTTCTTTTAGTAAGCGTTTTTGTTTTCTTCTGTATATATGTTGATTCCATTGAAAATGGATGAAGCATCCCACACAAAAGCCTAAAATAGCTACAAATGAAGCAACAGCCACCATAACGGTGAATACATAACCGACTACAGAAAAACCAGCAGCAAATCCTATAAAGCCTCCGCCTAAAAAAGTTGTAGCAATAATGGAATTAAAGCGTTGCTGCTGTGCATCCTCCGGAACATAGTCTTTCTTGTCCTTTTTCAAGAAAAACTTTGCTGCCCGCATAATAGGATTGAAGCCAATTAAGAAACCAAGCAGGTTAGCGATAAACGGGATTAGTAAAATTCCATATAGTCCTGTTACCCACGTCAGGACAACAGATAAAAAAATTACCCACTGATTTGTCCTGACTAAAGGTCTTGGAATGGAGACAGTTAATTGTGGCATTCAAAACCAACCTTCCTTATATGTTTTATACATTTTAATTCATTTACTACGTTTTGTATAGCAGGAAATGTTACACTATACATATAACTATTTTTGAAAGGTGATCATTATGCCTGCACTTTCCTATGATCAAATACGCCAATTAAATTCATACAGTATTTATACAGAAGAGCCGTCAAGACCCCTCTTCACGCTGGCAAATATACAAAAGGATTTTTATCTGACAGATTTCCGTAATCTATTAATGGGGGTTACAGGCGCTGCGACAGAAGCAGCTGCCGTCTCTCATTTTGGACGTCGTTATGGAATGTTTGTAGCCATGCAATTTTATATGCTGGCCGCTTATGACGAAGTATGGGATGGTAATTTTAAGGATATTCGTTTTGCAGTAGTAGAGGAATATGGCATGCGCACACTAGGCACTTTCATTACGGCAACCGATTTTCGCTATGTAGAAGATGACGAACGAGAGCGTGTTATTACAAATATTCTTTATAAGCAATGCTATGAAATCATTCAGCAATTAAGAAAAACAACAACGATTTCTCCCTTAACACTGTGGGAAAATATTTTTGGCTATATGTTGTGGCATTATCATACATTGCTTGAAAATCCCGCACTTGCAGATCGAGCTTTCGAAGACCTGGAAATCTTAGAAAGTGAAAAAGTGTGGAGTACTTTCTCACAGAAGTCCTTGTTCAAGTCATATACAGGTGGGTTGAACCCTTCACAGCTCATCAATGTCCCTGTACGGAAAAGCTGCTGTTTTTCAAAAGATGTTCCCGGCCTTATGGCATGCGGTTTCTGTCCGGTCAAATAATATTTAGTAAAATTCAAGTGTCTTTTTTCTTTACAAAAAAGCGATTCTCTCAAGTCGAGAATCGCTCTATTTTTATCTTTTATATACTACAGCCCAATCAGCGCCGGCAGGTTTCAGCTCTGTTCCAACAAAGCCTTCTGCTAATAGCTGCTGCTGCCTTTCAGTATCCTGCATCGATACAGCTACCTGCTCATCACCAAATTGACGAGAGACATGTAAATTCTTACCGAATACATAGCGTAACTTGCCACCGTATTTGAATTTCAGGGCATATACATACATTCCTTGCCCAAATTTATCTTTCAAGCTTGCGATGTTATACGGCATGACTGTCGCACAGACCCAGTCGATATGTGCTATATCTACTTCTTTCATAATCCAGCCAGCCATCAGCTTTTGCAGACCATGCCCCCTGTAATGGGGATGAACATTGGAAATTTCCTGATAAAGCACTTTTGAAAGATCAACTGCTCCCACGTCCCGGCCAAGGTGCTCTTCCTCGTCAGCTTCTGGCTTCAACAGAGCGCGAAATGCTACAAGCCGTTCCTCTGCAAAAACACCGAGTATTACGCCGTTACCACGCAGAATATGTACAAGTTCTGCTTCACTCAGCGGCTGCAGGATATCCGGATCTTCAAGCGCCGCGCACACATCCTGCTGGAGCATCTGAACAGCCTCAAGGTCTAGTTTCTTCAATAATCGATGAGTAAACATTAACATACCACATCCGAATACTGTGTCAGCTCACTCAATGCTGTCTCATCAATTTCTACACCTAACCCTATCCCTGTGCCAAGTTCAATGAATGGAATACGATAGCTCTCACGCAAATTGCCGATATCCTTAGAGAATTTTAACGGTCCTGTCAATTCGACACTTGTCATGACTTTTTTCGAAAAAGCTACATGGAACCCAGCTGCTGAGCCGATGGAAGATTCCAGCATGGAACCGATTTGGCATTCCATTCCTGCCATTTCTGCCATAGCAGCCAGTTGTACTGCTCGGTAAATTCCTCCACATTTCATCAGCTTAATATTTACTTTATCAGCTGCTCTTTTTGCGATAATTTCCCGCATATCACGCATTCCGCAAAGGCCCTCATCAATCATAACAGGTACAGTTGTTTTTGATTTAATTTCGACCATTGCATCGATATCATCCGCAATAACCGGCTGCTCCAGCCAGTCAAGTCCCGCCGACTGCAGCTGACTTAATGCCTGAAGGGTATTGCCGCTATTTTTCCATCCCTGATTCACATCCACTCGGATTGCGATTTCTTCACCGACACAGGCACGTACTGCCTGGATACGCTCCACATCGCTAGCTACATCACGGCCTACCTTCATTTTAAAGGAGCGGTAGCCTTCTGCTGCTTTTTCTGCTGCCTGGGCAGCCATTTTTTCCGGTTCACCGATACTCAATACATGAGTAATCGGAAATTTCTCATGATAGCGTCCGCCAATAAGTTGGTAGACCGGTACATTCAGCTTTTTCCCAGTTACATCAAAGCATGCAATATCAATTGCTGCCTTGGCAGCAGGTGCATTTTTCACCAAGCTGTCCATGAGCTCATGAATCTTTTCAAATTCCATCGGGTTTTGCCCAATCAGCTTTGGTCCAAGCCGATGCTTCAATACAGCATATGTGCCCTCAAAAGTTTCACCTGTTACATGGTCATCAGGTACTGATTCTCCCCAGCCCACAAGGCCGCATGCTGTCGTTATTTTTACAATGATTGACGGCATAGAAGGGTACGTATCATAGCTTACAATAAATGGTTCAATTAATGGTAAATCGATTGCAAAGATTTCTACTTGTTTAATTTTCATTCTGCTTTTCCTCTTGCTGCGTTTTTTAATGTAGCCGTTAGCACGTCTACTCCTATTTGTAATGCGTCTTTATTAAATGTCATATTTGGGTGGTGCAGCCCCGGCACCAAATTTGCTCCGACACCAA
>JAPSKP010000090.1 GCA_031181585.1 Lysinibacillus sp. | reverse complement strand
CTCTAATTGATTCATTTTTCACTTATCTCACCCTTTCTATTACTTGTTTAAATAACAGGAATTTGACGATCCGGATCAAAAGGAGTAAAAACGGCTATATGTTCCATCGGAAAACTTAATGGTGTCGGGAACTTAAAGAATGGTGCATTATGCATTTTGATAATGACCGGATCTAGTGTAATAAAACCGTTCGTCACTTCTGCCACTTCGCCTGTAAAAATTGGTCGAAATGACTGACCCAAAATACTTAATTGTTTGCTTTCTGTTACTAACAATATTGTCCGGCCAATCATTTCCAAAAATAATTCATTCTCCGGAATAATATCGTTTATAAAATCCTCCACCCTCATTCACATCCTCCTACTTGTAAATTACCAATATTTTATGTAATTTTTTTCAGCGAAAATGATTCATTCCCCCATACATAAAAAAAAGAGCTATCTTCATTGGACAGCTCTCTCCTCAGATGTATTGATTTACCTTTTATTTTTAAGAAATCAGCTTGCACTATAGTCGGCCCGCTTTCCATTGACATGATCTCAGGCTTTTCTGGCCAACACGATATGGATCAGCAAGAAACTGTTGCAAAAAACCGTTTCCCATCAACCATTATTTGGATGACCAACAAGTGTGCTCAGCTATTATTCTTGTGATATTTCCATTTTGATATGAATTTTTGAAAAATAGAAATGTACCGTGTCTGCTTCATGTAAGTGACCTGTGAGAGGAGAACAGTTGTCTGTTCTCTTTTCCCTATCGTAAGAGTTCCCTTGTGTACATCCAATAATTTTCCCTTTACTTGCTGATTCGAATCGATTGTTAAATAGGTCCCTCGCCATGATTTTAAATTTGTTTCGAGATACTCTTCAAAGAACTGCTGCCTTAACACTTCCTTCCCTGCCACAGTCTCTCCGAAATTCGTTAATAATTTCCGTCTAAGCTCCTGGTCGATGAAAACATGCTGATGCGTACCCGGAACATCCGGCAGACCGAATGGCGATTTTGCGGAATGGATAGCTGTATAAGGTATCCATATACGGGTAAAGAGTGTTTTTAACATCACAAAATTTCTGCCAATGACATTCACTTTCCCAACCGTATGCAACACTTCTTCCCCGTTGCGTGAATAAACTTCAACCAATTGGTTTTTCTTCGATTTAAAAAACTTCAGCAAAACCATCTGTTGTTTGGATCGGGGGATTTTTTGCCCCAGATTTTGAAGATTCAAGCCATGGATCGTTTCTTGCAGCATCTTCAATTCGTGCAGCGGCAAAGAACTTGCCGGCGAGGTATAGCCTGCTTCTCCTTTCAACTCCGGGTGATTTCTATCATATGTTTCCGTCATGATTTACTTCTTCCCTCCCGTTGGAACCCTTCACATTCAGTTGTACATATAATGGGGAAAGGAGATGGATTGAATGAGCATATTATTGGTAGTGATTTTGTTGAGCTATTTCTTTGTTGGTTCCTTATCCTATTCTTTTTTATATAGATTAAAAGACTTGATCAGCTATCATTTAGGGATGAATATCGCCATGACAGCCAGTACCGTAATGGGAATCGCTGTTGGAACGATACTCGGGTATGCATTCCCTGCCCACTATACTGCCGTTACCATCATTACCACGCTTTTAGCCATTTTAATTGGAGCCCTTTTTGGTGCTTTGGTAGACTATCAAACATTACTTTCCGGGGTTTCCAGCGGCATTATGGGCGGGGTTATGGGACCAATGATTGGCGTCGTAGCAGATTTAGGACTGATTACGTTTTGTACGATTTTAGTATATGCATCATTTGCACTTCTTTGTTTCTCGATTCGTTCATAGCTGTTAAGACAGCGGACTCACATAAGTTAATATAGAAACGATTACCACGAGTAAGAGCATCAGGAAAAAGTCTGTCTTCACCAGTTTTTCTACTTCTGCAGCTTTATCGTTTTTATATTTCGCCTGGATGATGGCTGCCACTACAAGGACAATGATCACTAGCCCCACTTTCAACAATAAAAAGTTGCCCCAATCTGAAAATAATGCATCAATGCTCGGAAGGAACATTACCGTTGTAAAAATCCCCGTGATAGACAGAACAATCATAGTGAGGAGCGCAACTTTTGAAAACAGCGGCATGAATTGGCGAACATACATGCCTTGCTTACGCCAAAAGACGACGATAAAGGTTAATCCCGCAGCCCATATCCCCGCTGCCAGTAGATGAATACTATTTGCAGCTACTAAAATACTTACCGGTTCAAACTCAAAGGAATGTCCATTCATACTTTTGCTCACTATAAGGGCAATAAGCCATGAATAATCAAACCACTGATTCTTAAAAAGAAAAACCAATCCAATCAGTGACAGAAAGAGCGAGAAGAGCCATATAGCACCGAACATTGTATCAAACGGAAAATCCGCGCCGAACGTTAACCCATTCTCATTGAAAACCATTAATTGGGTTAATAGTAGAGACAGTAATCCGACTAGATGAAGCAACTGGAAGCTAATGCCCCATAACGCGTATTTTTTCAAAATATCACCGTTATATCTTTGCACAACCCTCCACCAAAACACCCACCCTATGATCAGCAAGAGACCTGCATAATAAACTGCCCTCATCATATAGATGAACCATTCCGATAGCTGCGCAGTATTTATTGATAACGATTGTTCTTCGGGTGGCATTTCATCGCCAGTGTCATCCTTTTCGATTACTGGAATGGGCACTTCTCCGTTCTGCTTTTCATCCTCCATGAGCGGTGGATCATCTGTCTCAACCTTAAATGAAAAAGAACCTTGGACTGGATGACCATCATTGGAGGAAATTACATAGTATTCTACCGTATAATGGCCACTCTCGAGAGAAGGAAGCTGAACACTGATCGTTTTCTGATCGTCGCTTCTACTCGCATTTCCAACTGCTACTTTCTTTTGGGCTTCACCTGAGACTTGAATAGAAAAATCACTTTCTACCCCGCTATTGAATGTAATTTTTACTTCTTCAGGAGAATGTTCAAGAAGGCTGCCCGGGGCAGGATATTCCTCTATGACAAACGAGTGTCCCCAAGCTTTTTCCATTCCCAGCATGAAAAAAGCGATTATCATAAAGGAAAAAAATGCTCTTCTGTGAATAGGAATACTCCTTTCCCTAACTTTTACTGTTATCCTATTCAAACTATTGAAGGTCAATTGGTTTAAATACCCTGCATAAGGCACTTTTCAATAATAATGGCCTGCCGATTAATAAAACTTCCAGCTGTTTTCATAATCATCTTTATCATGCTCTCCGCAATGACAGTCTCTTTTGTGGTGTTTCCACCACTCGAACTCGTCATGGCAGTCTTTCTTATGGTGCTTTCGGCAGCGGCAACTCTCATGACATTCTTTTTTATGGCGTTTCCACCATTCGATCTCTTCATGGCAGTCTTTCTTATCATGCTTTCGGCAGTGGCAATCGTCATGACATTCTTTTTTGTTGTGTTTCCACCACTCGAACTCGTCATGGCAGTCTTTCTCATCATGCTTTCTACAGCAACCGTCATGATCATGCCGCTTTTTATTTTGCTTTCGGTCACAACGCTTTTTCATGTCATGGTCTGGACTGCAATCCCGAGACAGCCAATCAATTGAAACAATCTTATCCTTCAATACTGTAACGATATGGCCATTTTCATTTTTAATATCTACAAAGTCTATTCCTATATGATCTGTCTTTCCTTTTTTTCTACGCCCATCAATCGTATTCATTTCTAATTCACAGCCTTTGTGTTTCAGCAGCTTGTAATTCAGATTATTTGTTAAACCCGAGAAGTTTACTTGAAAAAAATCTCTGCAATCATAGTGATGACAGCATTTAATTTTTCTGCTGGATTTTTTCTGGAATCGGCCTTGACAGTGACAATTTCTCTTATTTTTATGGGAATGTCTATTGTCCACACTATCTATCCTTTCTATTCTGATATTCTAATTTATGTATTTTTTCTTTCCTGTAAAAGGCTAAAACACAAATACCCAACACCATCTGTCTAGTTTTTTATATGCTTTTAAGATGAGATTCTATTTTTCTTCTAGCTTCTAAAAATAGCTTTGTCTGCTCGATTACATTTCTTTTATTTTTTATAATCCACCAGCTAACATACCGATCAGGAAAGATACCATTCTCTTGATGGCACACCTTTTTATAGTGTTTTGAAAACTGAACAATCATTTTTCTGGTCTATAACGCAAACAATTCCAGTCAGGATCTGCCTTGCTTCCCACTAAAGTAAGATAGGAAATATTTACGATGCATCCCCTTTTAGATTAGTTCCTTGGATGCTGATGGTTACTGGTTAAAAGTGCTAAAATTGAGCGAAGAAAGGATGGATAGTATGTTTAAAGATTGGACAAAATTTGAAATTTCATGGCTGACGCTTTTTACCTTGATTCAAATCGCATTATTTTTTATATGGGATGACACGCTGATTGGCTTTATCAGCTCAATTTCCGGCATGCTTTGTGTGGTGCTTGTAGCTAAGGGGAAAATCAGCAATTATTATTTCGGCATTATTCAATGTGCCACATATGCGTATATTTCCTATACCTATAATCTATACGGAGAGGCAATGCTGAATGGCCTCTTCTACCTGCCGATTCAATTCATCGGTATTTACATGTGGAATAAGCACAAAACGGATAGCAGTATGCGCGGAGAGGATATTACCGCTAAACGATTAACGAAAAAAGGCTGGATTATTCTGCTGATCATATCCGTAGCGGCCTCTCTCCTTTATGCTGAGCTATTGCATTTAATTGGCAGCCAGCAAGTACGGATTGATTCTGTTGCCGTCGTTCTATCGATTATTGCGCAGATTTTAATGATACAGCGTTATGCAGAGCAATGGTTTATGTGGATTGTGGTGAATGTGCTGACGATTATCCTTTGGCTTGTGACACTGCTTACATCCGGCGGCAATGACTGGGCGATGCTCGTCATGTGGACAGCATTCCTTATTAACTCTGTCTATGGCTATATCAACTGGCTGCGTATATCCAAGCAGCAGACTACGGAGGAAGCATATGGGCAAGCGTAAAATTGGGATGTACGGCGGAAAATTCATTCCGGTTCATATGGGGCATGTCTATGCCATGATTAAAGCCTCTACCATGGTAGAGGAGCTCCATGTCATCGTTTCATATGATGAAGAGTATGAAAAGGAACATTACTATCATCATTCACATATTGAGCCGATACCTTACAAGATACGCCTGCGCTGGTGGAAGCAGATTACAAAAAACCTGCCGCATGTCCATGTGCATGCCATCTATGAACCCCAGACTGGTGAATTTTCCGATTGGGAACTTGGAGCGGAAAGAATAAAGGCTGCTGTTGGGAAACCAATTGATACCGTCTTTTCATCCGAGTACGCATATGAGAAATATTTTGAAAAGCTCTACCCGGATGCGGAGCATATGATGATCGACAGCGCGCGCAGCGTTTATCCTATTTCAGCCACAAAAATCCGCACGGAAGGACCTCTCAAACACTGGGAAATGCTGCCCAAATTTGTGCAGTCCTATTTTGTGAAAAAGATTGTGATCGTCGGAACGGAAAGCTGCGGGAAATCTACACTTGTCAAAAATCTGGCAACCTTGTATAACACCGCACACGTAGAGGAGTGGGGGCGTACGTATTACGAACGTCTTGGTACATATGAGACTCTAGAAAGTGACTTCCCTGAAATTGCTTTCGAACATCAGTACCAGATTAAAGAGCAACTTAAAAAAGCTAATAAGCTGCTCTTTATTGATACAGAAGCGCTTGTCACACAGTTCTTTTCTATCGCCTATGAAGGGAAAACCCAGCCGGTGCTAAATGAAATCGCCAAACTCCAGCAGTTCGACCTGTGGCTGTTCCTAGAGCCTGATGTAGACTGGATTGATGACGGAACGCGAGTGTTTGGGGAGGAAAAGGTCCGCCAAACGAATAACGATATTCTAAAATCATTGCTAGAGGAAGCTGGTATTCAGACCATTTCTATTTCCGGCAGCTATCAGGAGCGGCTGGAGAAGGCCATGGAGGAAGTAAACAAACTGCTCGGGGTAAATGGATTGCAGGTTAGTTGAATTCATGCTAAAAGCCATGCCGGTACTAAATGATAGACCGGCATGGCTTATTTATATTATATATGTCATCGTTATGATAGCCGAATAAAAGGAGCATTCCACAGTGGAAGCTCCCGTTATTTTTAGTAAATAGATCATCCCGCCAATACAGAAACTACAGCTTCTTGTCCTCCCCTTCAAAATGCACGTGGTACACTTTGTAATAATTAGCTATTTTAAATCCTCAATTTCTTTTAATTTTATCCTCTCTGAAATACCCAATTCCTTCTTTTTTTCTGCAAAATTCTCTTCATCAAGGGGACCAAATACCTTTCCGGATTTAATCTCTACTATCCAGAAATGAATATCCTCATTATTAGGTATTTGATAACTATTACTGCTACTTGGGTCATCCATCAAACCAAGTTGCTTTGCTAGAATATAGTGATGATCCCAAGCTGCTTCAGTAATTTTTGCTGGTATTACATCACTTCCCCAGCTGGAATCACTCGTTTTACGTGCTATCGTGACTTGATGGACTGATGTCCGTACAATAGAATAACTTTCAGGGAGGTCTAAACTATAATCTGCTAAGCCCGCACAACCTGTTAGCAGGAGGGAGGAATATACCGTTAACACCAAATAATAAAATCTTCGCTTACTAAACAATTAGCCACCTCCATCTAAAAAATCTACGGAGCTTGACGGTAAATATCGGATAAGGTTTCCCATTCAAACGTTATGGTACTCCATTAAATGGCACTCTCCTGGAATAACTTAATACCTTTTAATGTTAAACGACTTCATTATGAATTAAATAAATATATTATCAGGAAACAATACCCTCTTCCTAAATTCTCACTTTTTCAGCCTCATATTTTCGATTACATCCTCTATACTTTCGGCAAGATCTTCGAATGTGCCGCGCTCATAGTCTTCTAATCGGATTTTTCCGGAGCTGTTATCCACTACGACCACCAGCCCCTCTCCTTCTATTCCAATAGGTATATTCTCTAAGCTGTTTCCATGAGCTTTTTTATATCCCTTCAGTAACTCTCTGAAAGAATTTATTTCGGTGTTCGGCAGCACAGATTCCAAAGCAATATAATGGTCCTTAAAAAAGCCGTCCAAATCCGCAAACCAGTAGGAGCTGAAATATGCTGCAATGGATGTATGTAAGTAAAATACAAACTCATCTTCCAGTTTTTTTATATCAGGGAATACAGTCATCTCTACCGGCTTCCATGATCTATATCCTTCCTCATCGGCCATCCCCTCATAAATGAGTAGACCTTGATCTATTTCAGGTGTCTTAAATAGAAAATCCAGCCCTTGAGCAGCTGTTTCCTTCCTCATCTTAAAATACTTTTTCATTGCTTCTTTTACAGCCAAATTGATCCCTCCTTATTAATATAACCCCTCTCACGGCTTACAGAGCCATGTCCCTATGATTCAAAAGCCATTCTCCTCGGGAATACACCTCTTTCTCTTATGAGGCATACCGCCAGCTTCACGGCAGCACGGTCAAAGTAAAAGCGGGAAGGCAGCTTTGGATCAGGTATAGCTTCTATTTCCGAAAACTTTCCCGTTCCTTTATCCAGCTGAATTATTCCCATCCTCTCTTCATCAGGACCAAAACGGTAGATGACCTTTGCATCATCCTCATACTCCTTCAACAGTAAAACGTAGGCACCCACTGCTGCCCCTCCTTCCCGGCGAATACCTATCACTCATACAGCTTCTTTAAAAAATCTGTAAACGACTCTGCCACATAGAAAACATTTTCTCTCGCCCGCTCTTCTGCCTGCTCTGCTGTCAGCCTTTCTTCATGCATCAGCATTTCCTCTTCCGCTGCATTTTCATGTTCCCAAAAGACGACAATTGGGTCATCCTCTCGATTTTTATAATCAAAGCACAGTAGATTTCCTGCAGGATCGAAAGCAATCGGAATGACTTGTGCAGGAAGTGTTTCCTTATAATCATGAAAGACTTCTACTATATATTCACTGTCCTCTTCTTCGTAGCTTAAGAATGTTCCAAAAACCCGTTCCTTCCCCTCTACTTGGAAAAGATGGGGACTTACATGACCGCCGTGATTGGCCATGGCACATTGTATATAATCATCAGGGAATCTAACAGCAAGTTTTTTTGCGACTTCCTCTACTGTTTCTCTTGTCACCGGCTCATCCCATGTACTCCATTTAACATGTTCCATCCTACACAACTCCTTCCACGTTTCTATATGGTATTACAATTAATAAAAAGTCCTGCTGTTCAAATACCCTAGAATCATTTGAATTCCGGTCCATCTGTCGCATGAGCGCTCCGAAGGAATCTGCTCTCTTCGTTTCAAAAATTGCACAGGTACCTTCTGATGTGATTTTATAAAACTGGTGAAGGTCATTTTTCATAAACTGAAACATGGCTGTTTTGAATGCCTCTTCTATCAATCTTTAAAAACATATCCCTGACCCAATATCACTTGTTAATTTACCGGGAAAGGAATTTTTTCGGTTGCCTAGCAGTACCCCTGTTATGCCAAACCTTCCAAACGACCGCATTAAATGGTCATTTCCGTTTTCAAATAAAAAACCATCCGGTGTCCACATGAATGGATACCGGATGGTCAGCAGTGTTCAGCATCCTCGTCGGGAAAATTTGCCTTTCTATTACACATCCATTTCCCTAATATAATATTCCTCGGTATATGTTACAGGTACTCACCCATAAACCGGTCCACTGCCTGCCAATACACATCAGGCTTCACTTTTACGGCTTCCCCGTGGCCAGCCCCCTCAATAATAAGCTGTTCCTTCTCGCCGGCTGCCGCATTATAAACATCGTCCAGCATTTCAAACGGCACGAATGTATCTTTATCCCCATGGATAAATAAAATCGGCAGTTCGCTTTTCTTCAGCTGCTCTACAGCAGATGCTTCATATAAATCATAGCCTGCACGTATTTTCGTGACAGTATTTGCCGCTTGGATAACAGGGAACTCCGGCAAACCAAATAAATCATCCAGCTGGTAAATAAATACGTCACTTACCGATGCATAGCCGCAGTCTTCCACAATCACCTTCACATTGTCAGGAAGCTCTTCACCGGCTGTCATCATGACTGTTGCTCCGCCCATCGAAATGCCGAATAACGCGATTTCTGCCTGTGCATCACGCTGAATGACCTCATCAATCCATTCGACCATATCAAGTCGATCATGCCAGCCCATGCCGATATAATCACCCTCACTATTACCGTGCCCGCGTAAATCCACCGCCAGCACATTGTAGCCTTGTTCATAGAAATGGCGTATGTACCGAGTCATCCCTTCTGCACTGCTTGTATATCCGTGCGCTACCATGACCCATTCAGATACTTTGCTTTCCTGCTCATACACATAGCCGGCCAGCTTCAACTTCAGTTCATCATTTGAGGTAATGGAAATCGTTTCCGTTTTGTGTTCGGCCAGGAACGCTTCATCCGCAGCCGTTGCCTCTGCCTCTAGTTGTTCATCGATTAATAAGCTGTCCTCTAGATGTTCATTCCCCTCTAAAAATTCCTTTTCATCATCCGCGTTTAGCGCAAAGTTATAAAAATAATTCCCTACTGCAAAATAGGCTCCAATAAGCAATACAATAACAATGCCTAGTATAATAGTTAACTTCTTTTTCATATACTACTCCTTATCAAAAAATTTCCATGTCGTATACCATATTACTAAAATATATAAAAATACACTAGCCGCAATAGTTAGTTTAAGGAAAACCGACGTCTGTAGTTAGCAATAGACAGGCGAAAATGCAATTTGACACAAGTAACAACTTGTTGTTACTATTAAGTTGTTACTTTTAATACATAATAAAAATACAACATGAAACTCACACAAGGTAATAAAAATTTGACTATTTCAGGAGATGAGAATATGACAAAACTCAAAACACTCGGTATTACTTTTGGAATTTCTGCCTCATTATTATTGGGTGCATGCGGAGATGAAGAGAAGGACACAAATTCAGCGGGAGCTGCCGCAACCATCGGAGAACAGGTTGATTATACAATCGTCGGGATTGAGCCGGGAGCAGGTTTAACAGGACTTTCACAAGACACATTGGAGCAATATGAAAATCTAGAAGGCTGGACGCTGCAAGAAAGCTCTACAGCAGGGATGCTAGGTTCCCTCGAACAAGCTATCCGCAACGAAGAGCCAATCATCATCACAGGCTGGACGCCCCATTGGAAATTTTCTGCCTATGATTTAAAGATCCTCGAAGATCCAAAGGGAACGTTAGGCGGCGCTGAAAATATTAATACCCTTGTACGAAAAGACTTAGAGAAGGATTTACCTGACGTATATACAGTACTTGATCGTTTCTACTGGGAGCCTGAAGATATGGAACAGGTAATGTATGATGCGCAGGAGGAGGATTTTGAGGATGCAGCCGCAAAATGGATTGAAGACAATCCGGATAAAGTCAATGAATGGACAGAAGGAATAGCAAAAGCAGATGGTACCGAAGTAGAACTTGTTTCTACACCATGGGACTCAGAGCGTGCTTCCAGCAGTGTGGTGAAAGCCGTATTAGAACAGCTAGGCTATAAAGTGAAAGTCACGCCTGTAGACCCTGCTATTATGTTCCAGGCAATTTCTACTGGTGAAGGCGATGCAACAGTAGCGCCATGGCTGCCAACCACTCACCAGGCGTTCTATGAAAAGCATCAGGAAAATATCGTTGATTTAGGCGAAAACCTGGAAGGCACACAAAACGGCTTTGTCGTACCAGCCTATATGGACATCGATTCGATTGAAGATTTAGAGCCGAAAGAATAGCGTTCTAGATGTAAAATGAAAATGGCCGACTATCCGAAACAATAACAGATAGTTGGCCATTTCTTATGCTTATCTCACTGGAGTGTAGCTATACTTTCAATATATAGCTCCGTCTTACTCGTTTTATTGATTTCCACGTAATTCATTCATATGGTCGGTCCATTCTTGAACCCGCTTGATAATTTGCTGACGTTCTGCTTCATTTTCCTCCATTTTCAGCGCATCTAATTCATTATGGATTTCCAAAACAGCTGCCACCTTATTTTCGATAAGGGTCTTTATCTCCTCATAGATTTCATCCGTAATCATTTGTTGTGCCCTCATTATATTAAGCGCATCATAAAAGCGGCTTTTCTCATTTAAGCTGGCATAATGAATTTTGCTGGATAATCTCGTACGCTCCTTCATTTCATCAAAGCTCTGCCCCCATTGCTTTATCAATGAGTTGGATTTGCTTGCTACCTCCTGAAAGGAGGGAACCCATGCTTTTTTTATAGAATTATTCAGCTCATCAATAGTTTTTGCGGATATATATTCACCATTTCCTGCCGCAGCTACTTCCTTCAAAGAATCTTCCCCAGCCTGATCGACATCAAAGCCGATAATGTTTACTGCACGGTTTGCGTTCTCCGCTGCAAAAGCCTTTGCCTCGGCTACAGGATCGCCATCACACGTCTCCGTGCCGTCACTGATGATGTAGAGGGTGACATTTTCTGAAGAGCCGGCCATCTTCTCCCTGGCAGCTTTTATCGCATTCCCAATCGGCGTCCATCCCTTTGCCTCGACATTTGCCACCGCTTTCGTAAATTTCTCCGCCTCAAATGGCTGGGAAGGATACACTTCTTCAATAGTTGTGCAGGATAACTGCTTGTCTTCATTATTTTGTGATCCAGCATGCCCGTAAACCATTAATGACACTTCATTGGTATTTCCTATCGTATTCGCAAAACGAATGGCAGCCGTTTTCGCAATACCCATTTTTTGCTGCCCTTCCACATCTAAAAGCATACTTGAGCTTGCATCCAAGAGAATCACTGCTTTCCCCGGGTCCACTGTATTTTCTTCCTGTTCCAATTCGCTTGGCTCAGGCAGATAAGGCTCATACCAATCCACTGTGAATTCATTTAATTCCGTTATTGCACGATTATAGGCATGACTGCCGATATAAAAATGCAGGGCTTTAAAGATGACCTCCGGATCCTGAGTTGTCTCGGACACAGACGTTAATTTTTCTGTTAATGGCTGTTCATAATCCCCAAGCCCAAAATTTCCCCAAGATTGCTTCGTCTCCTCTTCATAGGGAATATCCTTAGTAAATATTCCTCCTGGTTGAGCAGCCAGCTCCTCTCCTGTTTCCGGCACGACAAAGCTTTCAATTCCTTTAAGCTCTTCACTCCAGCTGCCAGTTCCCTTTTCAGCTTCTTCCTCCATATTCTCACTTTGCGACACAGCTGTTTCCACAGCAGCCTCTTCTGTCGATTTAGCCTGGTCTTCTGTTTCCCCGCTGCCCGAACATCCTCCAAGCAAAAGAAAAATGAAAAGTCCAAATATTCTTTTTTCCATTTTTTTACCTACCTGCCAATCATTATCTTTTCCGCTAGTATAACAAAAAGAAAGAAATGAAAAATGACAAGAATGATATTCACGGTTTAATAATTCCGTTAGTATTACTACGATGGGCCTTTCTTCTTAATTCTTATTAACAATCGGAAAAAGGCAGCTATTCGAGATAACAATCAGTATATTCTTTGGTTGGCTATGACCTTAGCCCATTCGGCGAACAGGTCCTAGTTTCGTTCTACCTGAGGCTTCTTCATTCTCTTCTGCTATGAATAGGTTAGATATTGTTGATTTTGTCTTTATCTGCTTTTAAGACTTGTATGGTCGATGGAGCATATATGTTATTCGTTGAATAATGAATCCACTGGGCAGCTTCATCACATTATGGAAAATATCTCATACTATCTTATGAATACCACTCGTCTTCAGAGAATTTCTCATCTTCTTCACCAGGCTTTAAATTGTTTATGTCTATGAACCTTTTTATTTCTGACCTAAACAACACCAGATCCTTACTCCCAACCACAAAACCCCTATGGTCATTCCAGCTTTTATCAACCTCTAAATTTATATCCATCTCCTGACACCATTCAATAAAATCAAACATGAGCATTGTAAAACAAACGTTAACATTATGAAGCGAAACCCAAATACCTATTCGCCCATCTCCAAAATCTTGTTGTCGTAATTTTAAATCTCCATCCAGGAACCACTTAGTATGCTGATGTTGCTTTTCCTCAAACATTAATTTGTATACTCCTATTCATTGTCTAAGCTTTTATTTTGCAACCATTTTATAGCTTCTTCATCTGTTAGAATGATTGGTTCTTCTACAGTTCCGATATTGATACTTTTAATAAACGCCTCTTCTACTCCTCGAACCCCTGTTAGTTTAGCTCCTTTCAGCAAAATTTTTTCAAATGTCGATTCGCTTACATCAGCATTTTGAAGATTAGCATTGCGGAAATCTACTTCATCAAAAAGAGCGCCCACTAATATTGCATTGCTTAAATTTGCATTATTAAATATAGTTTCAATACAATCAGTTCTAGCAAATCTTGTGTTTTGAAGATTTGCATTTGTAAAGTTGACATAAGAAACATTGGCCTTATAGAAATCAGCATTTACTA
>JAPSKP010000089.1 GCA_031181585.1 Lysinibacillus sp. | reverse complement strand
ATGCTGCCGTATTTTGCTATATTACTATCATTTGCAAAACGTTACGATAAAAATATCGGTATCGGAACACTGATTTCAGCTTTATTACCGTTTTCGGTATTCTTTGCAATCGGTTGGATTTTATTATTTGCGATCTGGTTCTTATTCGGTTTACCGCTTGGACCTGGAGATTATATTTACTTAAAATAAGGAGTGAACTAAATGACAGTTTTACAACAAGAACAGTTAACTAATCTACTAAAGGAATACGAAGAAGAGATGATTCAGCTTCGTCGTTATTTCCATGAAAATCCTGAGTTATCATTTGAGGAAGTAAATACGCCAAAAACAATTGCAGCATTTCATCGTGAGTTAGGTCATGAAGTGCGTGAAGGTGTTGGCGGTAATGGTGTTGTCGCAAAGCTAGTAGGTGGTAAGCCGGGAAAAATAGTAGCGCTGCGTGCAGATTTTGATGCTTTAGGCATTACGGAAGAAACGGGTCTACCTTTCCAATCGAAAGTGAAAGGGCGAATGCATGCTTGCGGGCATGACGGACACACAGCCTCACTATTAGTTTTAGCGAAAGCATTCAATCGAATGAAAGATGAATTAGCAGGGACTATTGTGTTTATTCATCAGCATGCTGAGGAGATTGCGCCAGGTGGAGCGATCGCGATGATTCAGGATGGCTGCTTGGAAGGTGTGGATGTTATTTTCGGCACGCATTTATGGGCACC
Source organism: Lysinibacillus sp. (assembly GCA_031181585.1). Classification (GTDB taxonomy): domain Bacteria; phylum Bacillota; class Bacilli; order Bacillales_A; family Planococcaceae; genus Lysinibacillus_B. The sequence continues at coordinate 12,989 of JAPSKP010000089.1, read as the reverse complement.
AACTGAGCTTGGAAAAGTACAAACTGCCAAAGGTCCATTAATGGCTGCAGCAGACGGGATTTATATTACCATTAAAGGGAAAGGAGGGCACGGTTCAAATCCAAGTGATACGAAGGATTCGGTTGTTCTGGCGGCCCAGTTTATTACCAATTTACAACAGCTCGTTGCACGCCGTATTAATCCATTACGTCCGGCAGTCGTTTCGATTGGACATTTAGAAGCAATAAACCCTTTCAACGTTATTGCGGATCAAGTGTATATGAAAGGAACTGTACGTACTTTCCACGAAGAGGAGCGCGGTTTATTAGAACGTGAGATTGAAGAGCTAGTAAAGGCAACGTGTTATTTAACGAAGGCAGACTATGAATACGAATTTGTCCGGGGCTATCCGCCGGTTATAAATCATGCTGCGGAAACAGAGCATATTATGGCGTCTGCAGAAAAAGTCGCAGATGTGGAAGCTGTTGAAATCGTTGAACCGATTATGGGAGGCGAGGATTTTGCTTACTATTTGCAGGAGATTCCAGGAGCATTCTTCTTTACAGGAGCAAAAAATCCAGCGTGGGAGGAAGTCTACCCGCATCACCACCCGAAATTTGATATCGATGAGCGGGCATTGCTTATCGCAGCAAATGTGTTAGGGCAAGCAACGTTAGATTATTTAGCGAATAATAAGTAACAACAACTTTTGCAGTTAAATTGCCATCTAAAGTTTATGATATAACTAATTGTTTACGGTTTTAGAAATAGATTTGTTGATAGTCAAGAGATTATTTAATGCTTTCTAATGAAGTGGAGAAATTGATGTCCCTATATCATAGATACAATGATTGACTGGTTGATTATTTTGATAACATTTTCGAGAAGGTATAATCTTTCATATTAAACTTACGCAACGTTTAATAACTGAGACAGCAAACAGCTGTCTCTTTTTTATTTAGCCATTCGCAATCATCTTTACGAACAGAGTTTATTTTTTGAATTATGCTTGACCTTCAAGTTACTTTAAGCTGTAACATGGAATGTAGGGGGGATGTGGATTTGAGTAAGTTCATGACAATACAGGAGTTTTCCGATAGAACCGGAGTTTCTAAAAGTGCATTACGGTTTTATGAATCGAAACGTTTATTTCATGCAGCGGATAGAAGTGCAAGTGGTTATCGTGTTTATTCGGAGGACCAAATCGAAACGGTTAAATTAATCTCCAGTTTGCGGGTAGCAGAGGTACCTATTAAAGACATTCAACTCTATTTAAAAGAACGAGATGAAAACAAAAGAAAAAATATAATGGACAATTGGATTCAGCAGATCAGACAAAGGATGGATATCCTGAGCACTAGCTTGCGTTACCTGGAGAGTAATTCCACGGTTCAGCAAATTTATCTCATTGAAAGAGCACCAGAAACGATTATTTGGTTCCCGGCGGAATCTGAAGTAGGGAAGTTCACAGATCACTTTATGAAAAGGGGAAAAGAACTAGAGAAATTCAATATACCAATCAAAAGCTGCTATTTAAAATATATGTCTGGAAAAGAAGTGGTGAAAGCTCAACTCGGCTTTGGCATTCCGGATACCGTAGAAATGGGCGGATTAGTGGAAGCAGCTGTTATAGAGCATATGGCTTCCTGTATTTGTATCGCGCTGTCATTCAATGAACCGATAACTGACATACAAAATGGTTATCGGAAATTAATCAACTATGCCAACGAACACCAATGGATTCCAACTGGTCCCGTATTGGAATGGTATCGAGGGGATGATTTTACGGAAATTGACTTATTGATGCCTGTCACTCAAATAGAACAAAGGGGGATATAAGGTATGGATATACAGGAAGATTTAATGGTGAGAATCGTCGAGTTGAAAGGGGACTATTATCAATTTGGCATGGAGCAGGCTAACGAATTAAAATCATCATCAATCGTAGAACAAATGGAAGAGCTAAACGAATTGGCTGTAAATGCAAATATTGAAAATGCAAAGGAAATTATAAAAAGTGTTTCACCAAATTTATATAAGGAGCTGCAAGGTTTGTCTAAGGGGTTAGGCCTGGACTTCGACACAACTGTAAAGCTTTTTAGCGGATATGATGTCCTGTTTCCCAAAATGGGCTGTACTACATTGGCAACAGGCGGCTATTATATACGCAATTATGATTTCAGCCCGGAAATGTACGATGCAAGACTTGTATTTACAAAGCCACAAAATGGTTATGCTGCGGTAGGATTTAGCCAGCAGATAATTGGACGGCTTGATGGGATGAATGAAAAAGGACTCGTGGTGGGGCTGCATTTTGTTAATAACGAGCGTAGGGAAGAAGGGTTTATTGCTACGACAATTGTTAGGATGCTGCTTGAACAGTGTGCAAATATTGAAGAAGCGATTACCCTCATTAGCAATATTCCACATGGCTATTGCTATAATTATTCAATGACAGACCAGAGCGGGAAAAATATAATCGTAGAAGCATCTCCACCACAGCAAATTATCAATTTCACAAATCCTTTAATATGTACAAATCATTTTGAATCAGAAGTATTAAAGCTGAATAATCGAAAAGACATACAGGGATCGGTAAAACGAAAGAATTATATTCAAGCCCTTTTAAATGAAAATCTATCACCTATGTCTGCTTATCATCAGTTTAATAATGAGAGTTCCCCATTATTTTTTAAGCATTATAAAGAGTATTTCGGAACGCTGCATACGGTAGTCTATTCACCTGAGGATTTAAGTATCATGGTTGGCGTGGGGGGGAATGCTCGTCCGCAAATATTTCATTTTAAAGAATACATCAAGGGGGAATTGACTCTCCCTCATTTGATAAAAGGCAGGATCAATCAAGCTGGATAAGTGAAATCATCATACTACGATGTGAAAAACCATACGTAATCTTCTAATGGGAAAAGTACTTCCTATAAAATTGGTAAGTATCAGAATCCATATTAAACAATCCTAATTGTAAAATATTTTAGATAGAGAAATGACTAGGAGAACCGTATGATAAATTTTGAGCTAAACAAAAAGCTGAGAAGAAACGAATTTCTTCTCAGCTTTCTTGCGTTTTGTCTATCGGTCTATTCTTATGGCGATAAAGTAATGCTCCCAGCAGGATGACGAGAACAATCAACAGGAAATAAACAGGATGATGGGTTACTACGGCAATGACGCTAAAGGATGCTGAAGCAAGCACTAAGCCGTAAATCATGTTGCCTGCTGTTGTAGCGAGTATAAAGTGTGAAGCTTTAATAGTGCTTAAACCGGAGACAATATTAATTAAATTGGTCGGCATAAATGGAAGAATACGCCCGGATAAAACAAAGAGAAAACCATTTTTCTCGATCTTTTTCTGATATTTATTAGCTGTTGCGTGCGAAAATGCATCATGAAAAATATGGCGGATCGATAAAAAGATAAGGGTACTGCCAATGACGCTGCACAAACACCCATACAAATAACCCCGCCAAAAGCCGAATAATGTAATGTTTGTCGCAATGACTAAAACCAGTGGAATGAATGTAAATAGGTTTTGCAAAATCATGATGACCAGCATGATCAGGCAAATGAGCAAAATATTATTGTGTGCCAAAGAGCGGATTGTTTCAGGAGTTAAGTCTGCAACCGTCAAGCCGCTTATTTTTAATAGAAAGAACAAGCAAAGCACGACTGCAATGTATCCAATGACACGATAAATAGGTTTACGTTTCTTCATAAAAAGGACCTTTTACAAGGGGGGAATTAGCATTTTTGTTCAAAATAATCGTTGCTTTCTGCTGTAACTTGACTCCCGCACCCAGGAGTGTTTGGTCTATGTAATTCATTTCACTTGATTGGTCATCCGAATAAGCATCTTTTGGAATGGGGACATACCGATCAGATGCGGCTGTTTGTTCGGGGGTAACAGTCAATTTATAGCCGCCGTCGGATTCCAAAAAGTTACCTTTAATGTTTTTCTGCGATAATTTAGCTGATCCTTTTCGAGTAAAGTCCAGTTCCTTTCCTAGCTTTTCGTTTAATGTGCCGTTTGGTGCAGGACCGTTTTTACTCTCTAGTAAAGCCTTTGATTTCACAGCAGCTTTGCCAGCGCAGCTAAATCGTATAAGGTTAATCATAAGTTCACTTCCTAACTACCCCATTGTAGCAATGCTTGGAAATTAATTAAAGAAAGTAGAATTGATATAAACTGGAATTTTTTAATATAATTTAATTGTTAATTTTCGGAACAATTCCAAAACGCTTAACCAGATCAAACTGCATAAAGTACTTATCCATCTAGAAAATAAAATTAATCGCTTTACATACTGCACCGGGGTATGGTAATATAAAGTTAAGTTAGGAGGCTGAACAGATGGAAAACCCAGAAAAAGAAGCAGTCTGCCATGTTGAGGATGCTGCATCTTGCCGAAAAAGTCATCATCCAGAACGCGTAAAAAAGGATTTAACAACTCGCTTGAATCGTATCGAAGGCCAAATTCGAGGAATTAAAGGTATGATAGAGAAAGATGTTTATTGTGATGATGTGATCACGCAGCTTTCCGCAACACAATCTGCTTTAAATAGCGTGGCAAAGATTCTTTTAGAAGGTCATCTAAAAGGCTGTGTCGTGGATCGCCTTTCAGAAGGTGATGATGAAGTGTTAGATGAATTATTGGTGACAATCCAAAAGCTGATGAAAAAGTAATTTTTTTAGCTTTAATATACCCCTATACTGTATGGAACTTAAATTAAAGGAGAGAAAAATATGCAAAATATTACATTAAACGTACAAGGAATGTCATGTGGACATTGTGTAAAAGCAATAGAGGGAAGTGTTGGTGAATTAGAAGGTGTGAACCAAGTAAGCGTAAAATTAGACGAAGCATTGGTTGAAGTATCCTTTAATGAATCTGAAGTATCTCTTGATAAGATTAAAGAAACGATTGAAGAGCAAGGTTATGATGTAGAATAAGAGTGCTGCTTTAGCACTCTCTTATTTTCACTAATATATACCCTATGCAGGTATGAGAAAGGGTGGGGAAAATCGTGAATACGGAAGCTGGCAACATAAAAGAAGCAAGTCTTCAAATAACGGGCATGACATGTGCGGCGTGTGCAACACGAATAGAAAAAGGGTTAAATAAAATGGAGGGTGTCGAGCAGGCATCTGTCAATTTAGCCCTTGAAAAGTCGACGATTAAATATGACCCAACAAGGCTGAGCGAAACGGATTTCGAAAAGAAAATAGAAGCGCTTGGCTATGGGGTAGTGAAACAAAAAGCGGAATTTGATATTACGGGCATGACATGTGCAGCGTGTGCAACGCGAATAGAAAAAGGATTAAATAGGATGGATGGTGTTGCAAGTGCAAGCGTCAATTTAGCACTTGAAAAAGCAACAATCGAATTTAACCCTTCAGAAGTAACGATTGCAGATGTAATTGCTAAAGTAGAAAAGCTTGGGTATGGTGCGCACCAAAAGCAAGAGGATCAAGCGCAGGTGGACCACCGTGAGAAGCATATTAAGGATCAACAACGTAAATTCGTTATTTCCGCGATTTTATCGCTGCCATTATTATGGACGATGGTCGGTCATTTTTCCTTTACATCGTTTTTATATGTACCGGACTTCTTAATGAATCCATGGGTTCAAATGGTTTTAGCGACACCGGTGCAGTTTATTATCGGGAAGCAGTTTTATGTAGGTGCTTATAAATCACTTCGAAATGGCAGTGCGAACATGGATGTGCTGGTAGTGATGGGTACTTCAGCAGCGTACTTTTACAGTGTTTATCAAGCAATCGTTACAGCTGGAACACATCACGGACCACATTTATATTTTGAAACGAGTGCAGTACTCATTACACTGATTCTTTTAGGGAAATTATTCGAGGCAAAAGCTAAAGGCCGTTCATCGGAAGCAATTAAAAAATTAATGGGCCTTCAAGCAAAAACGGCCATTGTTATTCGTGATGGCGCAGAAAAAGAAATACCGCTGGAAGAGGTAGTAATCGGCGACACGGTTCTAGTAAAACCAGGTGAAAAAATTCCGGTTGATGGTGAAGTAGTAGAAGGAACAACTGCTGTTGATGAATCTATGTTAACAGGCGAAAGTTTACCGGTTGATAAAAAAGCAGGAGATATATTATACGGCTCCACAATTAACAAAAACGGCTTCATCAAAATGACAGCAACAAAAGTCGGGCATGACACAGCATTAGCCCAGATTATCAAGGTTGTAGAAGATGCCCAAGGTTCAAAAGCGCCAATTCAGCGTATGGCGGACCAAATATCAGGTATTTTTGTACCGATCGTAGTAGGGATTGCTATCGTTACCTTCCTAGTCTGGATTCTATGGGTGCAGCCGGGTGAATTTACGCCGGCTCTTGAAGTGCTGATTGCAGTACTGGTTATTGCTTGTCCATGTGCACTTGGTTTAGCAACACCTACTTCTATTATGGCAGGTTCAGGTCGAGCAGCGGAATTTGGGATTTTGTTTAAAGGCGGCGAGCATTTAGAGCAAACACAGAGTATCAACACAGTGGTTGTTGATAAAACAGGTACTGTAACACATGGTAAACCTGTATTAACAGATGTATTAGTGGCAGATGGTCAAGACGAAGAGACATTTTTATCACTGATCGGTGCTGCAGAAAAACAATCAGAGCACCCATTAGCACAAGCGATCGTGCAAGGTATTCAAGACAAAGGTATTGAACTAGGCAGCATTCAATTTTTTGAAGCGATTCCGGGTTATGGTGTGCAAGCGACAATCTCCGGCCAAGGAGTAATTATCGGTACACGGAAACTGATGCAGCAATACGGCATTAATATCTCATCCGTGCTTCCTCTGATGGAGGAATTAGAGAAAAACGGTAAAACAGCGATGCTGGCAGGCATTAATGGACAATATGCTGGGCTCGTTGCCGTAGCAGATACAATTAAAGATACCTCTAAAGAAGCGGTACGCCGATTACAGGAAATGGGCATAAACGTCATTATGATGACAGGCGATAATGAACGTACAGCTCAAGCAATCGGTAAAGAGGTAGGCGTTGATGCGGTTATTGCAGAAGTGCTTCCTGAAGGTAAAGCAGACGAAGTCAAAAAACTACAGCAACAAGGCAAAAAAGTGGCGATGGTCGGTGATGGCATTAATGATGCGCCAGCACTCGCAACAGCTGATATTGGTATGGCGATTGGTACCGGTACAGACGTTGCGATGGAAGCGGCGGATATTACACTGATTCGGGGCGACTTAAACAGCATTGCCGACGCAATCTTAATGAGCCGCAAGACAATGCGTAATATTAAACAAAATCTTTTTTGGGCCTTTGCCTATAATATCATCGGAATTCCGATCGCTGCAGCAGGATTCCTTGCCCCATGGGTAGCAGGTGCTGCGATGGCGTTTAGTTCCGTCTCAGTTGTACTTAATGCTTTACGTCTACAACGGGTAAAATTAGAAAAATAAAGTGAGTAGTGGGGATTATTCTCTTCTATCAGTAACAATAAATGAATAGTTCCTTTCAGGGTTCAAAAAAAGGGTAGGAAAGCCCGAAAATATCTATTATATAATGGCCGGTTGCCGGCCGTTATATTTAGGACACTGCTTACCATGCAGGTGTATAGTATGAAAGTTAATATAATTGAAAGCTAATGTGAGGAATGAATATGGAACAGGATGTAAAAAAGATTAAGATTGCCATAAACGGTGGAATAGATTTTGGAGCAAAACTCAGCGCCAAACAGCTTATCACACTTTCAAAATATATGAATGAGAATGAAACGCTTGAGTTAACAACATTCCAACAACTCTATATCGAAATTCCGGAAGACCAAAAAGAAGAAATCATAGAAGAATTTCAAAGTGTGGGATTAGCATGTTATCCTGTTGGAAACTTCGTAAAGAGCTTGAGAACCTGTAATTTCTGTAAAGGGGAAGAGGAGGAGGGGATGCCTGTAGCCAAAGAATTAAATCGCCGAGTTGCAGGGAAACCCGTACCCTTTACATTAAAGGTTGCTTACACAGGGTGCCCGATTGGCTGTGGTGAGCCCATGTTAAGCGATATCGGTGTGATGAAAATGAGAGACCATTACAATTTATACGTTGGGGGAAAGGCAAAAGGAAAAGATGCCGAGGTCGGATCTTTGCTCAGAGAGAACCTGACACCAGAGGAACTGTATGAAACAGTAGAAAAAATAATCGCTGTCTATTCACAAATGGGTAAAAAACGTGAGCCATTTTACAAATTCTTAAAGCGGTTCGGTAAAGAGCAATTAATAAGCTAATATAGATTCTATATTTTGTTGCGGTAACTAGGCAATCAAATTGAAGAGAGAATAATAAAAGAATGCTTCTCACTTCTTTTCTCTTATCTCCATGGATTCAGCAGTTGATCAAGTTGCTGCTGATTTACTATTTCATACTTCCTCCTCCTAGTTATCAAAAAGATAAGGGTATATATAATTGAAGAAATATTCAGAAACTATTTGATTGAAAGAAAATAGTGAATTATACTTAAATCACTCAAATGATTGAATGTTCGCTTAGATAATATAATACATTATATATACTGAATTATTAAGGAGGAAAAAGAATGAAAGAAGTAGTATTGGAGAAAGCAATTCAGGATGTTTATCCAGATGACTTTGCTTGGTGTTTTGGGTGTGGCCGTCTGAATAAGGATGGTCATCAACTTCGCACTGGCTGGCAAGGCGATAACACTGTGACGTTCTTTACACCGGACTCTAAATACATGGGAATTCCAGGATTTATATATGGCGGCTTAATCGCATCTTTAATTGATTGCCATGGATCAGGTTCTGCCGCACTTGCGTTGCATCGTAAAAATGGAAACGAGATTGGTGATGGGTCAGTACCACCTCGATTTGTAACGGCAAGCCTTAATGTAGAGTACCTGAAACCAACCCCGCAACATGTTCTGTTAAAAGCTGTTGGGACTGTTGAAGAAATTCATCCAAAAAAGTGGAAGGTTGATACCGAGCTTTACGCCGAGGATACTCTTTGTGCTCGCGGTACTGTAGTTCTTGTCGTAATGCCTAGTACTTTCCAGAAACAGAATGATTAGCACTTTTCACCTTGTTCATTACAACCAACTTCATATTCGAAATAAGTTGGCCTAGTAAAGGGTAACGTTCTTTCCGAAGTTATTTATTAATGGTTTTATTACACTTATATTTAATTTCTCTATAATTATTGCGACAAATAATCATACAGATTTAACCTATTTTTTCAATTAAAACTCTGTTACAACGCATTTGCAAGACTAGAGAGAACGCTTCTACTTTCATTCTTTTACTCTGACACTTACGTTCTAAATTCAACGTTAACTGTTGTAATCCACAATATGCCCCAAAAATAGTTAAACGGCCTGCTGCTCACTAGAATGGAGGTCGCAGGCCGTTATCCTTATTATTTCTGTTAACTGCATGACAGGAAACAGCTAACAGTTTTGTTTTCAAGTCAGCTTCTCAATAAAGTAACCCATTGTTATGAGTTTTTCTTACTGTGCAGTTAAGCCGCCATCGATCACGAATTCTGAACCTGTTGAGTAGCTTGATTCATCAGAAGCCAAGAACAATACCATATTTGATACTTCTTCTGGTTGTGCTACACGTTTTAAAGGAATGTGTTTAGAGAATTCTTCTACAGCTGCTTTTGTATCTTCTTGTACAACCATTGGTGTTGCGATAACGCCTGGATGTACAGAGTTTACGCGAATGCCCATTGGTGCTAGGTTCAGGGCAGCTGCCTTTGTCATACCACGTACTGCAAATTTTGTATCTGTATAACCGATAGCACCTGCAACTAAGCCATTCATTGATGAAATGTTGACAATTGAACCACCGCCAGCTTTCATCATAGAAGGTGCAACTGCTTTCATACCTAAGAATACAGATACTTGGTTAATTTCTACAATGCGACGGTATTCTTCTACAGTAACGTCAAGCATATTTTTCGCCATAGTAATACCGGCGTTGTTTACTAATACATTAACTGGACCAAAAGCTTCTTCTGCTTTTGCAATAACTGCTGCCCAATCTTCTTCAGATGTTACATTTTGTTTAACGAAAAGGGCATTTTCGCCCAATTCAGCTGCGAATGCCTGACCTTTTTCTTCGTTTAAATCCGTTAGAACAACTTTTGCACCATGCGCTACGAATAACTTTGCATGTGCTGCCCCCATACCTTGTGCTGCACCTGTAATTATTGCTACTTTACCTGCTAAACGACTCATTTAAAAAGCCCCCTAATATTGATTCGCTAAAAGTGATAGTTAACTATCACTTTTATATTTACTAGTAAACAACTTTCTGAAGTGAATGTCAATTAATCGTTCTTTTTATCATGTTCGGATATAGGCTAAAAATACATCCTTCATCATGGCGAGCTGTTTGTCCGCAGAAAGCAGCATCGAGAGATCCGTATCATGGATTGCTAAGCTCGATTTGAAGGAGAATATGCTGAAATTTTGTACCATTGTCAAGATAAATACATCCAAATCAATATCTGGCTTTATTGAGTGATCCTGCTTGCCCTGCTCGGCCAATGTTAATAAAATACCAGCTAACCTGCTGCGCGTGAGAAAGTATTCGCTATATTGCTCAGGCGATTGCTCTGCTAACTTTTCGTATAAATCAAATGACTCGAAAAACTTTGCCAGACGCAGCTGCGGATCTTTTGTCCCGTCTATATAATAATCCAAAATTTGCTCTATTTTTTTATATGCAGGTATCGTTTGCTCGACAATCTTTCCAATATGTGCAGCCATTTCATCCGTAATTGCATTTGTCGCTGCAATCACTAAATACTCCTTTTTAGGGAAATAGCGAAATAATGTAGCGATCCCAACACCGGCTGCATTTGCAACATCCTGCATTTGAATATTTTGCACACCTTGCTCCAAAAATAAATCCTTTGCAGCCTGTATAATATGATGGCGGCGCTGCTGTTTTTGTTCTTCTCGTTTATTCATTTTCGTCACTCCAAATGTTCTTTATCCGATAATTGTAACATGTTTACTTCATGTCGACTTATATGCTGAATATGATAAACCATGTATAGCAGCATAATAAGTTGCCATACAGTTTTCTTTTATATAGCTGTTAGGTAAAGAAAGAATAGGTCATGTTCATATAAAAAGTGTTTATTATTATATATCAAAAAAACCCCTCAACTGATAACTAATAAGGTGATTTGTATAGAACTTTATTTGATCCTTAATACAAATAAAGTTATACCATTATCAGCAGAGATGTCATTGCTATTTTTACATATATTCCATTTAATGTTAAAATTGAATTCGAAATGAAAGGAGGGCATCACTTGAAAAGAAATTTGATGGCGGCAATTGCTTATTGCACTGCGGGAATGGGCTTTTATCATGTTTTTTGGGGGAATGCCAACAGTTATGGATTTATTATTTTAACGATAGGTATGGCAGGGATTCTGTATGATATTTTCTACAAAAAGCTGAATCCGGTATAGCCGTTGCATTTCGATGGGATTGAAGCGGGCAATACTGGGAGGCTTGCTGAATGGTCTCTGAGTATTGCCTTCTGTATTTATTTGAAAATATCCTTTTGTACTTTGGATACCGGGCGAGGCTATAGGAGGCATGTTAGGTTGTTTGAAAAATAATACGACGGAGCGGGTTAATTATTAGCGGGCCGATTAGTATTCAAAGAGGATAGGGAAGGGAGGAAATTACTAAAATACCGGCATAGCGGTGAAAATGGTGTACCGGCAGTTCTAATATCTAGAACGTAGTAATATTCTGGAAAAGAAGTTTCGGAATGATAAGAAAAGCCGATAATTTTAGAGCAGGGAGATACATAATGAAAAAAAGAATTCAGGTAGTAGACGGACTTAGAGGGTTTTCATTACTTGGTATTTTAATAGCCAATATGCTGTATTTTCAATATGCCAACATCACGGTAGAGGCAGTTCAGCCGAGTACGTGGTGGGACCAAGGGGCATATTATTTCACGAAAATATTTGTTGAGGGATCGTTTGTTCCGATTTTTGGCTTTTTATTTGGGTATGGGGTTATTTTGTTTGTACGTTCATTGGAAAATCGCAAATCGAGCGCAAGAGGTCCTTTATGGAGACGCGCCATTGGCTTAATGGTGCTAGGTATTTTACATATGATTTTTGTTTGGGACGGCGATATTTTGTTAATATACGGCTCCGGATTGGTTATGTTCATGGCATTTGTAAAACGGAAAGTGAAAACAATGCTAATATGGGCCATAGTATTAACACTTTGTACGATGCCATTTTTATTAGTAAAAACAGATTTTCTGGCTTTGGCTTTTACGGATACGAAAGCAGCGTTGGATGTTCTCAAGAACAGTACATATTTAGAAATTGTGAAGTATCGTATCGGTATACCGGATGACATATCTTCTTTAATCATCGCCATTGCTTTGCCTTTCGTACTTGCATTCTTGGTTATTCTCTCCTTTATTATGGTCGGTCCTACAGTATTGCTTGGAATGGCTGCTGCTAAAGTAGGGTTCTTTAAGGATATTGAAGAAAAAATCAGTCTATTAAAGCGCCTGTCTTTCTTTATTCCAGCAGGTTTAGTATGTAAAACATTATTGTACTGGGACCATTTTGCTGGAAAATTACTGTATGGTGCAGGAACGTATATGTTAGCCATAGGTTATATTGCAGCCTTTACGTACCTTTTTATATCCATGAAGGAAAATAAGTTATCTAAAGCCTTTGTAAATCTTGGACGCCTATCATTAACAAATTATTTAATGCAGTCGGTTATATGCACGACCATTTTTTACGGCTACGGTTTTGGTTTCTTCGGGGAATTAGGTGTAGCCCTTGGTCTTATGATTGCGTTTATTATTTATTCATTGCAATTATTATTTGCAAATTTGTATGTACAACGGTTTACAATCGGCCCAGTCGAATGGATACTGCGAAAGTTTGTTTATTTGGCGAAAGGCCGGGAGCAGGGAAGTGCGGGTTAT
>JAPSKP010000012.1 GCA_031181585.1 Lysinibacillus sp. | reverse complement strand
TCCCACTCAATCGTTGCAGGTGGCTTACTCGTCACATCATACAGCACGCGGTTAACATGTTTTACTTCGTTAACGATGCGTACAGAGATTTTTTCTAGTACATCCCAAGGGATACGTGCCCAGTCGGAAGTCATGCCGTCGATTGATGTTACAGCACGGATACCGATTGCGTAGTCATACGTACGGCCATCGCCCATAACGCCTACTGAACGGATGTCCGGCAGTACACAGAAGTATTGCCAAATGTCTCGGTCAAGGCCGGCTTTTTTGATTTCCTCGCGAAGGATGTAGTCTGCCTCGCGAACGATATCAAGCTTGTCCTCTGTTACTTCACCTAGTACACGGATACCAAGACCCGGGCCTGGGAATGGCTGGCGCCAAACAATTTCTTCTGGAAGTCCAAGCTCTAAACCTAACGCACGTACTTCGTCTTTGAATAATGTATTTAACGGCTCGATCAATTTAAACTTCATGTCTTCTGGAAGACCACCAACATTGTGGTGAGATTTGATTGTTTGCGCTGTTGCCGTACCTGATTCAATGATATCTGTGTAAAGCGTTCCTTGTGCAAGGAAGTCCATGTCTTTCAGCTTGTTTGATTCTTCATCAAACACATAAATAAATTCGTTACCGATGATTTTACGTTTTTGTTCAGGGTCTGAAACACCTTTTAGTTTGTTCATGAAGCGTTCACGGGCATCAATTTTGATGACCTTCATGTCGAAGTCTTCTGTGAACGTCTTCATTACTTGCTCTACTTCACCTTTACGGTTCAGATTGTGGTCCACGAACATACAAGTCAGCTGGTCGCCGATTGCTTTATGGATTAACACAGCTACTACCGAAGAGTCTACGCCGCCTGATAATGCACATAGCACCTGCTTGTCGCCTACTAGCTCACGGATTTTTGCCATTTCAATCTCGATAAAGTTCGCCATTGACCAGTCGCCCTTGGCATTACATACGTCGAATACAAAGTTTTTCAGTAAGTCATTGCCGTATACAGAATGACGTACTTCCGGGTGGAATTGTACGGCATAGAATTTGCGCTCTGGGTTTGCCATCGCTGCAATCTCACAAGATGCACTTGTCGCGATGATTTCGAAGCCTTCTGGTACTTCTGTTACATGGTCACCGTGGCTCATCCATACAACCTGGCTGGCTGGCAGGTCGCCGAATAATTTGTTTTCTGTCGTTACTGTAAGTTCCGCTCTTCCATATTCACGTGTAGCAGCGCTTTCTACTTTACCGCCGTTTTTGAATGCCATCAGCTGCATACCGTAGCAAATACCTAAAATCGGCAGGCCAAGATCAAAGATTGCTGGATCTACACCAAAAGCATTCTCATCGTACACAGAGTTCGGTCCGCCTGAGAAGATGATCCCCACTGCGTTCATTTCTTTGATTTCTTCTGCTGTCACTGTATGTGGATGAAGTTCAGAAAACACACCGAATTCACGGATACGACGAGTAATCAGCTGGTTAAACTGGCTTCCGAAATCAAGAACGACCACTTTTTCTTGCTCTTTTAATAAAGGAGTTGACACTATTTCCACCTCTTCTAGTATGATAAAGGCGCCCTATATTTAGAAAAAAACGCGAAGAAAAGAATTCTACGCGTTCATCTACATATATGTACGGATAGGCAGGGTACACCCATAAGGATATACGCCCGCCTACCGTCATAGATAAGTTATTTAAGGTAACTTAGTAGAGACATCCGAACCATATTATCGGACTTATATGAAGGCACACCTATTATTGATTTTTCTAAATTTTACTCTTTAATATACGTAAAATCAACCGGTAGTGCGATTGATTAAATATTCCCAACTTTCTTTAATTTCCTCGAATTGAATGTTACCCTTTTCTTTACTATAAATTGTCTTTTCATACACTGCTGTTACCTTCGACATATCGTTCGTTCCGAAGTGACCATCCACACGCGCTGCAAAGGCGTGCAAGGTCTCGTCAGGCTTACGTTTTAAGCCAAGGAAGCCCAACTGTCTCATCAGCACTTTGTATGATGACTGGATCGTGGAAGGACTCGAAGGTTTACGGCGCTGCGCTTGAATATATACTTTCGGCATCCACTTGCGTCTTGTTTTTATACCAACAATTGCCAACACAATAAGCAGTGCTGGGATTATAAGAACAATCCAAGTCGATCCACTTCCTTCACTCGAAGAACGCTTCTTCTGTGCCGCCTGCTTCTCGCTTTCTTCCTGTTCCTTCACTTCTTGTTCTATCTGTTGACGTTCCAGATCCTGCTCTCGCAGAAGCTCTTCAGGGGCCGATTCGTTCAGTTCCATATCGAAATTAATATCGGACTGGTTAACAAAGCCGATTGTCGGTTCAAACGGCATCCAGCCAATTCCGTCTATATAAGCTTCCACCCACGAATGGGCATCATTGTTCTCCACTTCAAATACGCGGAGCCCTTCGTCTGTTTTATCGACCTCTGTTCCGTTGGCATATCCCTTCACCCATCGCGCTGGGATACCGACTGAGCGGAGCATTACAACCATTGATGTAGAAAAATTGTCACAATAGCCGCGCTTCGTTTCGAACAGGAACTGATCGACATAGTCTTGATCCTCTGCAGGAACCGCTACATCATCAGTCTCATAAGTAAATCCGCTCCGTTTGAAGTATTGTTCAATCGCCTTTGCTCTATCATAATCCGTTTTACGCCCTTCTACTGTGTCGGCCGCTAATGTTCGGACACGATCCGGCAGTTCTTCAGGCAGTTGCAGATAGCGCTGATCGATATACATAAGTTCCGAATTTGTGACCGGTGTCTTCAGCTGTGTATAACTGTATTCCGGTGCACTGTAGACGACTTCGTATTGAGTAAGGGGACGGTTGCTGCCATCCGGAGATTTCGTATTGAAGCGCTCAGTTCCCCTCTCCTGGTATAGACGGACATCAGGTTCGTCAAACAGCACCGACATGATGCCATACGGCTGCAGAACATAGGCTCTATCTATTTCAGGGTAGACATACGCCGACTTCGCCTCCTCGTTCATGTTAGGCAAAATGGAAGTAAACGCCTCTTCCTGCAATACTTCATATTCATCGTTTATACCATCAGTTATCGATTCCCATCCTTTTGATGTATAGAAATCCTTCGTTTCAATACGCCAATACTGCTTGTCCGGAGAATGAACCGTAAAGACAACCGTATCGTCAGCTTCGAAAGATCCGCCCAGGCGGCTATCATCTTCCCCTATTCCCACCTGGGACATGGAATTTTGTCCACCTTTTCCAGATAGATTTTTAATATACGGAACCGGATCCGGCCACTGCGGCGCTGCTTTAGGCAGCAGTACAGCAATGAATCCGACCACTACAATCGTTATCGTCATTGGCAGGATATAGCGAATATATTTAGAAAAGGCAAATGTCGTTCCTGTTTGTGTAATCAGACGCTTCATATAGAGCAGCGCTGTCATCATCAGCCCAAGTAATACAACCTTTACAATGGCCGCTTTTCCGTCGTATGTCGTAAATGTATCCAATGTAGAAATAAAGAATACTGTCAGTACAAAGAAATAAAAAATCGTCTTTCTAACAGTTAACCAATGATGGATTAAATAAATCAGCATCCAAATAAGGACGAAAAAGAGGAGTGAACGGAATGGGTCCGTTACAACTTCCCAATCTCCCGCTAGTAAAAGAGCGATATTTGTACGAATATCCGTGACTAAAAATTGGATACCTGCACCGCTAAATACTGTTCCGTCCGTATAAACGCGGACAATAAACCAGGAAATATAGACAATTTTAATAACCCATGAAATAAGGAACGATACTTCAAAAATATTTAATAGAAATGCAATCGCGATAAACAGCAAGAGCAGCTCCAGGTGACCTGTGGATGTCAATTCCACCACAGGCACTAACCATTCTCGTAAAATCAGAAATAAAATAATATAGTAAAGTGTCATTTCTATATAGTATGTTGACTCTTTTTTCACGGCTTATTCACCTCCGTGAATGCCTGACCGAACATCTCTTTTGTAATATAGATTACCCTGCTATTCGAAAATCTTACAGAAGCCCCTTTATAATCTGCATATTGGTCCTTTGCCACAACGACAAAACACACGACAGCCCGCGCATATTTAGAGCCATTCATCAAAAATGCTTTGAGGTCATCCGTCAATGAACCTGTCACTAAAATCAGTATGGAGCTATTTAATTCTCTTTCATTACGCAAGAGCTGTTCCATCGGCAATCCTGAATCTGCCTTAATAACTGCCAAATACTGCATAATTTGCTCTAACTGTGTCTCTGTCCTTATAGCTGGATAAAACACACGGCTATCTCCGCCGGATAAAAAGGCAACGTCGCCATTTCTCGCAACAATCGCCTGCAGCATCGATGCTGTTAGCTCTACTACCTCCTCAAATTGGCTGGAGGTCGTCCGGTCGATGCAGACAAAAAGCTTTTGAGACTGGCGATCCTCAAATTCCTTTGTCCGCAGTTCTCCATTTTTCGCAAATGACTTCCAGTGAATCCATGAAAAGCGGTCGCCAGCCTGATAATCACGGACACCTGTGACAAGCGTCGTATCTTTAGTAATCGAATACTTTGCCGCCAAGGCTCCCTGATCGTACTGTACTTGTAGAGAGGTATAGTTCATATCGACTGTATGCGGGTAGACAAGTAACGTATATGGCTGTTGAATGACTTGTTTTCGAGTAACCCAGCCAAAAAAGTCCGTCGCCGTCACTTCCAGCGCCGATAAAATATGTTCTCCACGCTGCATATCTTCAAGCTCGTATGTCCATTCGAAAGAACGGCGCCATCCAGCAAAAAAGAGATTGATTGAACGACCCCCAGCAATCCTGTAGAAACGCTCATCCATATCTACTTCACGTACAAGCAGGAATACGATTGGCAGCAAGGTATCATTATGAAAACGAACCGTTACCTTCGCCTTTCCGCCACGCTGAAGCTTAGAAGGGATAACCTCTCTTTCCACCCTGCTTATGCGAACCGGAATTATGGCAAGCAGCAGAGAATACAGCAAGAAGGGCAAAAGGGTAAAGAAAATGAACCAGCTTACAAAACCGCCCTGGAACATCGCAAAGCAGAATGTTAACACAAGTAGACCGGTCACTGTTAAAAAACGGGACCCTTGTCTTATCCCCTTCATCATATTTCGCATAATCATGAATCTGCAAACCTTTTGACAGGCACAAATGTCTGCTCGATAACCTGGCTGATAATTTGCTCAGGCATAACTCCTTCATACCGTGCCTCAGGAGCTAGAATCAACCGATGCCCAAATACAAACGGTGCCAAATACTTTACATCATCTGGTTTTACAAAATCTCTTCCCTGCATAAATGCATAGGCCTGCGATGCTTTCATCAGAGCAACCGAAGCACGGGGGCTGACACCGAGATATACACGTGAATGCTCACGGGTAGCCCTCGCAATATCAACAATATAACCTTTCACACTATCTTCTATATAGACTTCCCGGACAGCCTGCTGCAAGGATAGCAGCTCTTCTACCGTCATCACAGATGTAATTTCTTCAATCGGCTGCTTATTTTCTGCCCGGCGCAGGACTTCAATTTCCTGCTGAACAGAAGGGTACCCCATTCTAATTTTCAATAAAAAGCGATCCAGCTGCGCCTCAGGCAGTGGATATGTACCTTCGTATTCAATCGGATTTTGCGTTGCCATAACAAAGAAAGGCTTCTGGATGGAAAGTGTTTCTCCATCAACTGTAATCGATGCTTCTTCCATTGCTTCCAAAAGAGCAGCCTGTGTTTTAGGGGATGTCCGGTTAATTTCATCGGCCAAGATGATATTTCCGACTATTGGTCCTGGACGGAATTCAAATTGCAGAGTTTTCGGATTATAAATCGATACCCCAACTACATCAGACGGCAATAAATCCGGCGTAAATTGAATCCGTTTGAAATTTGCGCCAACTGATTTTGCAAGCGAGCGCACCATCATTGTTTTCCCGACACCCGGTACGTCCTCAAGCAGTACATGTCCGCCTGTAAGTAAGGCGACAATGCTTAGTTCAGCAACTTCACGCTTGCCAATCATAACCTTTTCTATATTTTCTAGTACAGCCTGAATATGTTCCTGCATATGTAGCCTCCTTGAATTTTTAAACAACAATTGTTTGAATTTTCTAGATTAATACAAGCATATCGAAAAGACCGAGTGAATACAACTTATTCCATAGTAAGACAGGCAAAAAGACAAGGTCTATATACCCTTATCAAGTCTTTTTCAGCTAACCGGATTTTTTCAAGGATTCACTATGGATTATCCCTCCAGCTTCCTTATATTTTATATCCATTTAGAGCCCATAGAAAAGTCACTTGAACATGAGCCTGTTCAAGTGACTATATAGATGTACGATATGTGTCATTACGCCGCTTCATTTTACTTATGTAATTTACCTGCTGGGACTGTCTTAACAATTGATTCCGTAAAGCAGCCATCGTATCGGCTTCAAATTGGATACCCTTGATTAAAATATGCTGACCCTTATTAACAAGTACTTTCTTTTGCACGGATGGCTTTTTCTTCTTTCCTTGCTTTTGCTGCTGTCTATGGAAGTCATCAAGCGAACGACCTTCATTCATGAGGGTAAATGCCTCACCAGCTTCCAAGTTCCTTTTTGACTTGCTGTATATATTACCTGCTACGGCGCCCACACGTGTCGTCCTCATTCATACACCTCCTAAAGACTGTGCTATTTTTACAGCACGAAAACCTATATTTTCTTATTTTTCAAGAAAACCGCACTGCAAACTCGCAGCACGGCTGAAGGAACAGCCCCTTCACAAGCTGTTGAAGGGACTGCGCATCCTTTCTTATTTCCAGAAATCATCGAATATCGTAATCGGCAGCTGCCGTTTATGCTCGGAGCGAAGATAATGCCCTTCTAGTATTTTTTGCGCTTCTTCAGGGATTTCCTTGCCCTCTAAGTAATCGTCAATTTGTTCATACGTTAAACCAAGCGCTACCTCATCAGGCAGGGATGGGCGTTCTTCCTCCAAGTCCGCTGTAGGTACCTTTAAATATAAATGCTTTGGACAGTTCAAATGAGCCAGCATTTGCTTGCCTTGACGTTTGTTCAAGCGGAAAAGGGGCATCAAATCGGCACCGCCATCTCCGAACTTTGTAAAAAATCCAGTGATAGCTTCAGCAGCATGATCAGTGCCAAGGACAACAGCGTTATGCATGGCTGCTATAGAATATTGCACCTTCATACGCTCGCGTGCCTTTTCGTTCCCTTTCGCGAAATCACTCAGTTCAATGCCCGCTTCCTCCAGCGCATGTCTGCTGGCATCTACTGCTCCTTTAATATTTACTGTATAAATCTTATCCGGCTGAATGAAATCAAGCGCATCCTGACAATCCTGTTCGTCTGCCTGTACACCGTATGGAAGACGTACAGCCATGAATGCATATTTCTTTTCACCGGCCTCTTCATTTAGCTCATCGACTGCCATTTGCGCCAGCTTACCAGCCAATGTAGAGTCCTGCCCTCCGCTGATTCCCAAAACAAAGCCTCTAATAAAGCTATGCTTTTTCGCATATTCCTTCATAAAATCGATGGACTTACGGATTTCTTCTTCTACATTAATCTCAGGCGATACATGCAGTTCTTCAATAATTCGCTTTTGTAAATCTGACATAACGAAATCCTCCTTACCGGTTTTCGAGTGCTTCTACCATCTCTCGCGCCTCTTGGATATTACGCATTTTGTTATCCCAACATTTTTGGCTTAAATCCACAGGATACTCTTCCGGGTTCATTGCACGTTTATACTCATCCCACAGCAATTCCAGATTTTCAAATGCATACTGGCGCATTTCCAATAATGATGGGTTTTCATAGACAATCTCCCCATCTTTAATTGCTTCTATATGAAGGTTTTTTGCCTCAAAGTTTGTAACAAACTTCGAAACAAATGTATGCACAGGATGGAACATTTTTAAATGCTCTTCTTCCTGAGGATTTTCATCCGCCATTGCAATATAATCACCCTCTGATTTGCCATTTGTCTTATTAATGATGCGGTACACACGTTTCAACCCTGGAGTTGTCACTTTTTCGGCATTTGCCGAAATTTTGATTGTATCTTCCATTACCCCATTTTCATTCTCAATAGCCACCATTTTATAGACTGCCCCTAAAGCCGGCTGGTCATAAGCAGTTATAAGCTTTGTACCGATTCCCCACATATCAACGCGTGCACCCTGAGCCTTTAAATTTAAAATTGTATACTCATCAAGGTCATTGGAAACAATGATCTTTGCATTCGGGAAACCGGCCTCATCCAGCATCTTGCGGGCTTCCTTCGATAAGAAAGCGATATCTCCACTGTCCAAACGAATACCAATAAAGTTAATTTTGTCTCCCAGTTCTTTTGCTACCTGTATCGCAGTAGGAACACCTGACTTCAGCGTATTGTACGTATCTACTAAGAACACACAGTTATGGTGGCGTTTTGCATAAGAATGAAATGCCTCATAATCACTTTTATATGCCTGAACAAGCGCGTGTGCATGTGTCCCGGATACAGGAATACCAAACATTTTCCCAGCTCGGACGTTTGAAGTGGATTCAAAACCGCCGATTACAGCAGCACGCGCTCCCCAAAGCGCGGCATCCATTTCCTGAGCCCGGCGTGTACCGAATTCCATTGCCACTTCGTCTTTTAACACTTGTTTGATACGGCTTGCCTTTGTAGCAATCAGTGTTTGGAAATTTACGATATTCAGCAGCGCTGTTTCCACTAATTGAGCTTCTACAAGCGGCGCTTCAATACGCACGATCGGCTCATTAGCAAATACCAGCTCCCCCTCTGCCATTGAATACATAGAGCCTGTAAAGCGAACATCCTTTAAATATGCTAAAAAGTCTTCCTTATACCCAAGTTCTTCACGCAAATAGGCTAAATCAGATTCTGTGAAGCGGAAGTTCCTTAAATAATCCAGCATGCGCTCAAGGCCCGCAAATATTGCATATCCATTTCCAAATGGCAGCTTACGGAAGTACAGTTCAAATACAGCTTTCCGATTATGGATGCCATCTGCCCAATAACTCTCTGCCATATTAATTTGGTAAAGATCTGTGTGGAGTGTCAAGCTATCATCTTCAAATTTTGCTCTCATTAAAAGTCCCTTCTTCCGAAACATAATTAGTCATAGTATACACTATTTAGTCGGTGACAAGGCACGCAAGGTGCTCAGTTAATTTAATTCGTCAGGATTATTTACATATTCCCCTCTTTTGTATCTTCATTTTACTACATCTCATAAATTTCTTCTGTTTATATCACTTCGAGATAAAACTTATCGTTTTTTTGCGTTAGTTTTTATTACATATATTATTGCTTTTATACAAAATACCATTTAATATGTTAATTAATATAACATAAGGAGTTGTTGAGCATGAAGAAAATCGAAGCAATCATCCGTCCGGAAACTTTTCCAGCAGTACGTGAAGGATTAGCAAAAGAAGGCATCGATGGACTAAGCATCTCTGAAATAGCTGGCGCAGGCCGCCAAGAAGGCCGCACAGGACTATTCCGCGGCAACTCCTATTCGATGGAATTTTTCCCAAAGCTAAAGCTTGAAATGGTCGTGGATGATTCAAAAGTTCAGCCGATCGTTAATCTTATTTTACAGGAGGCTGTAACAGGTCAAGTAGGTGACGGTAAAATTTTCATCTTTCCGGTGGAACAGGCAATCCGCATCCGGACAAAAGAAGCTGGTACTGCGGCAATTCATTAAGAAGGAGGAAATTAAATGACAAACGAAGCATTAGAACTTTCAATTAACCTTGTTTGGGTTATGCTCGGCGCCATATTAGTTTTTTTCATGCACGCAGGATTCGCTATGGTAGAGGCTGGTTTCACTCGCTCTAAAAACACCGTGAACATCTTAATGAAAAATGTATTGACTATCTCCATTGGCGGCATCGTTTATTTTTTAGCAGGATACGCCCTCATGTTTGGTGATACTGCCAGAGGATTCATTGGAACAACTGGATTTGCAATGCAGGGAGTGGATGATATCGCCTTCTTCGTATTCCAGACGATGTTCGCTGCTACGTGTGCCACAATTATTTCCGGTGCCGTCGCCGAACGTACCAATATTAACGCTTATATGGCGATTGTTGTTGTCATGACATTATTCATTTATCCCGTTGTCGGTCACTGGATATGGCAAGGTGACGGCTGGATCACTGCAATGGGATTCGTAGACTTTGCAGGTTCGACAGTCGTTCATTTAACAGGTGCAATCGGTGCATTGGTAGCAGCTGCTATAATCGGGCCGCGCATCGGTAAATATGAGGATAGACGTGTCAATGTTCTGCCCGGTCACTCGATTCCACTCGGCGCTTTGGGCGTATTTATTCTTTGGCTGGGCTGGTTCGGATTCAACGGCGCCTCCACATTGGCAGCTGACCCTGAATTGGTTCCTTCCGTTATTGCCAATACATTTTTATCTGCTTCAGCTGGTGTTATTGCAACAGCTTTCTATACAAAATTCCGCTACAGCCATATCGATGGTTCCTTGACGCTAAACGGTGCCTTAGCGGGGCTTGTTGGTATTACAGCAGGCGCTGCAAATGTATCATTGACAGGAGCAATCGCCATAGGTGCTATTGCCGGGCCTCTTTTAGTAGAGGGTGTTCGTTTCATTGAATGGAAACTAAAGATTGATGACCCAGTTGGAGCAGTAGCAGTTCATGGGTTATGCGGTATCTGGGGTACATTGGCAGTCGGCTTATTTGATATAACCGGCGGCGGTGGTCTATTTTACGGAGGAGGTGCAGAACTGCTGGGCGTTCAGGCTATAGGTGTATTAGCAGTTATTGGCTGGACATCCATCACAGTGGGCATCAGCCTCAGCATCATCAAAATATTCGTCCCTTTACGTGTAACCCAAGAAGAGGAAATAACAGGGCTGGATCTTACAGAGCATGGTGCACATGCCTATGAGTATCAGCAGGATGTCTTCAAAGGCGTTGCCGGGAAGAATGATACATTTGCACAGCGGTTAACCACCCTTGGTGCGAAACCCCATTCCGTACACGAAAAGCAGGTGTAGCTCCCAGCAAGACCCTTGTTCCTTTTCAAGTATCGTCCCCCAAACGATATATTGAGTAAGGAGCCCAAATCTTTCAAACATAATGGAAGAAAACTCAACCCCTCTTGAGTTTTCAAGCGCAGGCAAAGTTCCCCTAAGCTTTGTCTGCGCTTTTTTGCGTTATAATAAGGTGTGAATTTTTATAAACAGCTTCCAAAAGTATGGAGAAGAAAATAGATTGAGGAGAATGCATTGTGAACCTTGAACCTGCAATAGAATTACGCGACCTTTGCTTTACAGCGAAAGAACGTAGGATTTTACACAACCTCAATGGGATCTTTTATAAAGGAAAAATTACAACCCTTGTGGGTCCTTCGGGTGCCGGGAAGACGACATTGCTCAAAATGTGCAATGGATTACTCGCTCCTACAAGCGGAGACATCTTCATCGGTAACCAGCCAATACAGGAATACGAGCCGACAACCCTTCGCCGCAAAGTAGGCATCGCTTTACAGAGCGCCCCCATTCTCCGGAGTTCTGTGTACGAAAACTTAGCATTACCGCGTACTCTGCAAGGGGAGCACCTTACAGAAGAAGAGGCCGTTTCTGCCTTGGAAAATGTCCAGCTCGATGCCTCTTTTTTACATCGCGAAGCAACAGAGCTATCAGGTGGACAAAAACAGAGGCTGTCTATCGCTCGGACACTTATTAACAAATCAGATATTTTATTGCTTGATGAAATCACTTCAGCGCTTGACCCAACATCCGTAAAAGAAATCGAGGAGCTTATTTTAAAAATCAACCGCAAATACGGCGTGACAATTATTTGGATTACACATAACTTGCGGCAAGCAAGAATATTGAGCGATTTTACATGGATTTTACACAGTGGCGAGCTCCTTGCATCCGGCGATGTATCCATTCTAGAAGGTTCTGATATTCCAGCTGTTCAGCAGTTCTTGAATGGAGGTGCCCGATGACATACGGTACACTCTCTCTCACATTGATTTTCATCTTTATCCCTTTTGTGTTGTCAAAGTCGTTAAAGCTTGGTCTTGAAAAAGATATTACCATTGCAACTATCCGGTCTGTTGTACAGCTTTTAGCCATTGGATATGTTCTTCACTTCATATTTGAAACGGATAGCTTCGTGTATATATTGCTTATGGTTTTATTTATGATTATCGTTGCCACATTAAATGCACGAAAGAAGGGTATAGGAATACCTGGTATAACCGTGAAAATCGCCGTCACATTAATTACGGTCGAACTTGTCACACAAGGAGTATTGCTCGGACTTGGAATCATCCCGGCAACCGCTCAGTATATTATTCCAATCAGCGGAATGATGATTGGAAATGCAATGGTACTCTCTGTCCTTTTCCTGAATCGCTTCCGAGCTGAACTTGAAGCAAACGAAAACGAAACCGAGTTGATTCTATCGCTTGGAGGTACTCCAAAGCAGGCTGTTCACCGGCATTTAATGAGTGCTATTAAAGCAAGTATGATTCCTACAATTGAATCGCAAAAGACAATTGGGCTTGTCCAGCTTCCCGGCATGATGAGCGGTCAAATCATCGGCGGGGCTGATCCGATTCAAGCTGTTCAGTTTCAAATTCTCATTATTTTTGCCTTGCTGACATGTGCTACCTTAGCAAGCGTCATTTTAGGTTTTCTCGTCTACCCGACATTGTTTAATGAACGGATGCAGCGTATTGCTGTTTTAAGAAAATAATGTGTCCTAAAAAGGAAGGGAAAATCCCGTCTATGTTATAATTTATGGAAAGAAAGCGAGGGATTATGGATGGCATTACGTGATATATTACTTAATTTATCGAAAAATGAAACAATGAATACGGCAGCACAAAAATACGGCTTAAGGCTTGGTGCCCAAAGTGTTATTGCCGGTACTAATGTAGAGGAAATGATTGAAAGTGTAAAAAAGCTGAATGCTGAGGGCATAGAAGCCACAATTGATCACCTTGGAGAATTCGTATATGACGAAACCATTGCCACTAAGGCAAAGGAAGATATTTTAGAAGTCATCGAAGCAATTCATACACAGCAATTGAATGCTCATATTTCAGTGAAGCCCTCCCAGGTAGGGTTGGATATTGACATCGATTTTTGTTATGACAACTTACGGGAAATTGTCGAGTATGCCTCCCGTTACGGCATTTTTGTTAACTTGGATATGGAAGACTATTCACGATTGCAGTCAACACTCGATATACTCGAGGAGTTGAATAAAGTATTCGATAATGTCGGTACTGTCATACAATCCTATCTTCTGCGTTCAAAGAAGGATATCGAAAAATTCACAGATTACCGCCTTCGTATCGTGAAAGGTGCTTATCAGGAATCTGAAGAGGTAGCCTACCAGGATAAGCTAGATATCGATATTAACTTTTTAGAGCTCATTGAATACCATTTATTGCATGGAAAGTTTACGTCCATCGCCACACATGACCATAATATCATCAGCCATATAAAGCGATTTGCTGCAGATCACAATATTTCTCACGAGAAGTTTGAATTCCAAATGCTATACGGATTCCGTACTGATCTTCAGAAGGAACTGGCAAAGGAATACAAGTTCTGCACCTATGTCCCATTCGGAAAAGATTGGTACGGCTATTACATGCGTCGTTTAGCAGAACGTCCGCAAAATATTAACCTCGTCACAAAACAAGTATTTAACAAGAAGACGAACACCATTTTAGCAGTAGCAGCTGGTGCCTTTATTCTTGGCCGTATAACAAAGAAAAAGTAAACAGCATTACTACCACCCTTGAGTTTAAGCTTTTTTGCTTTCAGTACAGAGGATTGAGAATATAGGATAACTAAAAAGCGGCAGGATTCCCCTGCCGCTTTACTTATTCCAGCCTTTTTCCTTAAAGCGCTGTATCGCTTCGATCCGGTTGCCTACACCCAATTTATCTAAAATAGTAGAGATATAATTACGGACTGTCCCCGCTGATAAATATAATTCAGCAGCTATTTCTTTTGTGGTTTTCCCTTCCGCTACCAGCTCAAGCACCTGGCTTTCCCGGTCCGTCAGAGGATTTTCGCTATCATCTTCATACACAAAGTCCACCAGCTCTGGTGCATAGATGCGTCGGCCCTCCATAATAATACGGATGGAGTTAACAAGCTCCTCAATCGGGCTATCTTTCAGCAAATAGCCCCGTACTCCTGCCTTCCGTGCCCGCTCGAAATAGCCAGGACGTGCAAAGGTTGTCAAAATGATAACTTTACAACCTTCATCCTTTAATGCTTCCGCAGCATCCAATCCCGTTTTCACCGGCATCTCTATGTCCATAATGCAGATATCCGGCTTCAGGCTGCGTACTTGCTCAATGGCTTCTTCTCCATTTTTTGCGAGACCTACAACTTCCATATCTTCTTCCAAACTAAGCAGCGACTTCATTGCGCCAAGCAGCATCCCCTGGTCTTCTGCTATCACAATTCGAATCATGCTTCTTCACTTCCTTTTTGATGTGTAATCGCCACAGGAATATGCACAATCAATTCTGTACCTTGTCCCTTTTTCAGCTCTACCGTCCCGTTAATGAATTCGATGCGCTCCCGCATACCCTTCAGACCACTCCCTGTAGAAGAGAATTTCTTTTCCATACCAACTCCGTTATCTTTAACAGAAAGAGATAACTCATTTTCATTTTGTAGAATGGTTACCGTACAGAGCGTTGCGCGACTATGTTTCACCACATTGGTTACTGCTTCCTTTAGACACATACTCACTACATTTTCGTAAAGGGCAGGCATTCGAATGGCCTTCGAGTCTCCTACTAGCTTAAACTCTATTTCAGCAGCTTTTAAAATCTGCTCTACCCGCAATAGCTCTTCTTCTATTCTAACTGCCCGCATATCTGCCACGAGCTCACGTACCTCTTTTAAAGCACTACTCGCTGTCTGGCGTATATCTCTAATCTCACTAATAGCCTGCTGTGGATTCTTCTCGATTAGTCTGGCAGCTAAATCACTCTTCAAACCAATCATCGAGAGCTTTTGCCCCAATGTATCATGAAGATCCCGCGCAATTCGCTGGCGTTCTTCATGAATAATCAATTCTGAAATCCGGTCCTTTGCCGTTTCTAATTCGCTTTCTAAGTTTTCCCGTTTATTTCGCGTAAAGAGAGTGAATGGCAACAGCACAACACCAATAACCGCAATGATAATAAACGGCGTCTGTGTAAGAAACATATCCAGGAAAATAAAATAGCCCGCTACGATAGAAAGTACCGTAAACCCGATATGGAGACCATACATAATGTAAAAGCCTACCGTCTGTCTGATATTTCCAATAAAAAATGCTGTAAATAAAGATAAATATATATAGCCGAACATCAGCGTCATCGCAATATTCAATACCATTTGAAAGCTGATCCACATATATACAAGGCCCGTCTTCGCCTGGAAAGAAAATTTATGACATAAAAAATAGAGCAGAATCATTGCAAGGCCAACACCGACATAAAGTGGACTAAACTCGCGCACAATGAAAAAGAACGGCATAATGCAAAAAATAACCCATATGTAGATACTCAGCCATGGACTTTTAGGAATAATACTGTACCAGCTTTGCATAATATCCTCATTTCTTTTTCTTCTATTATAGCAAAAGGAGGTCGCCAAAACACCAAGCCCCCCCTTCCTCATGTTAGCCTCTTCAGTTACTAAACTATTTTTGCTTTAGAAAATAAAAGTGCAGACAAAGTTGACGGCATCAACTTTGCCCACACTTCTTATAATTAAATCATTTACTTTAGCTATTACGCAGCTTTAGAAGAACGCTTTGAACGTTGCGCAATAATTTCTTCTGCTTCCTTGAACGTTACAAATTTCTTTTGCTGTGGATCATACAGCTTATAGCGGACGGATTCAAAACTTGTCGTTAATGTAATCGTTGTTGCCCGTTGCAACGGCGGAACAGCTTCGTGTGCTGCCTCTAAATGGTAATTAGGTACACGCGGCGATAAATGATGCACGTGGTGGAAGCCGATATTGCCTGTGATCCACTGCAAAAGCTTCGGCAGCTTATAATACGAACTGCCTTCAACAGCCGCCTTCACATAATCCCATTCTTCATTGTATTCGAAATAGGAATCTTCATACGTGTGCTGAATATAGAACAGCCATATACCAAGTGCTCCTGCAATAAACAGCGTAACACCATAAACTAAAAGAACTGCCTGCCAGCTTGTCAGCCACATAAGAGAGCCTAAAACAATTACCATAGCCAACGTCGTTAGATGAGTATTGATTCGTTCTTTCTTCTTCGCATCACTGCGGTTGAAACGGTTCAGCACAAGAACCATATAGATTGGCCCAAGTCCAAACATTACAAGCGGATTCCGGTAAACACGGTAACCGAAACGTCCCAGCTTTGATTTTTCCATGTATTCCTCAACCGTTAACATATCGATATCCCCGATACCGCGCTTGTCCAAGTTCGAGCTCGTTGCATGATGAATTGTATGCTCGCGCTTCCATTTTTCATACGGGAAGGAAGTCAGCACACCTGTTACA
The DNA here is from genome assembly GCA_031181585.1 of Lysinibacillus sp. Classification (GTDB taxonomy): domain Bacteria; phylum Bacillota; class Bacilli; order Bacillales_A; family Planococcaceae; genus Lysinibacillus_B. Next base: position 38,019 of record JAPSKP010000012.1, on the reverse strand, counting down.
AATCCCACGTAATCGTTCGCTTTTTTACTTTTGAAAAATGAACCGTGTGTACAATCATGGAAAATAATGAATGTTCGTACTACAAAGCCAGCCGCCACAACACTACAAGCAACAGTCAGCCAAGGAGAGAATTGCAATAAATAAAAACCTGCAATCCACGCAACTAATAAAGGCCCAAGTGTGTTCACCATTTGCATAATGCTTTTACGTCTCTCCGACTTAGCAAATGGTGCCACCTCTTTTCGTAATTTTTTTGTTTTCTCCGCATCTGTAAGGATGGTTGTCATATAATCCCTTCTTTCTTACTGTTAATTCGCTATCACTAGCATAATAAGAAAGTGGTAGGACCACTAGAAGCAAACATCATTTTTTTTATATGACAGTTGTCATATGACACAACAAAATAGACGAACGTAGACAGCCCGTCCTATTGGTCAACCAGTTTATTGAAAGGAAGCGACTTGCTGACATAGTATCCGGCATTCTTCGACTATATAAGCTGTTCCATCCCCTGCTGTGACCCTCAACATTCAGGTGCTTTACCCTCGTAAAAATGCTGTAACAATTGTCTCGCCTTTAGCAGAAATACGAATTTCATTCACTAAGGAGCGGTCAATTTTCAAGCAGCCGATCCGGGCTATTATATTTTTCTAATATACTGGATATAGGAAGAAAGTATAGATTGCACCTGTTATTTATAATTCTAACTGGTACATATCTAAATCAAGCCATTTTTCAAATTTATAACCTACATTCTCTAGCGTACCTTTGTAGGTAAAACCAAGCTTTTCATGCATATATTTGCTGCCATCATTGCTGGCATCAATACAAGCAATCATCGTTTTATAATGCCGGGCTTTTGCTTCTTCGATCAACTGAAGCATCAACGCCTTCGCGATGCCGCGTCTTTGAAAATTTTCATGTACATAGACAGAGTTTTCGATTGTATACTGATATGCAATATGCGGACGGAATTTTCCATATGTAGCATAGCCCCCTACTTTCCCATCTACCTCATAGATAAGTATCGGCTCTCCTGCCTCTACCTTTCCATCAAACCATGCCATACGTTCCTCAAATGTTTGTTCCTCATATAAATAGATAGCTGTACTATGGCAAATATTATAGTTAAATATCTCCAGTATATCAGCTACATCTTCACGTGTTGCTTGTCTAATCATTCTTCTTCCTCCTTTTAATTGAAAGAAGCTCCTGCTAAAGCAGGAGCAGTGAACTTATTATACATTAAAGTATCTTGCATCAGGGTGGGCAAAAACAATTGCCGATACACTTGCTTCCGGCTCCATCATAAACCCTTCCGTCAAGTGAACACCTATATCCTCTGGTTTCAACAGCTTGAACAGCTTTTCTTGATCTTCGAGGTTTGGACAAGCTGGATAGCCAAAGCTAAAGCGCTGTCCTTGGTATTTTGCTGCAAAGCGGTCGCGCATCGTAAAATCAACATCATCCGGGAAACCCCATTGGTCTCGTATTTCCTGATGAATACGCTCTGCAAATCCTTCAGCAAGCTCTAGCGCGGTCGCTTGCAGAGCATGACTTTCGAGAAATTTCCCTTCTTCCTTTAACATACGAGACTTCTCAGATACACCGTGCCCAGCTGTTACAACCATCAGCGCAATATAATCCATCTCACCGGATTCCTTTGTTTTCAGGAAATCCGCAAGGCATAGATGAGGCGCTTTTGCCTGACGAGGGAAAGTGAAACGCTCGATTTCTGTGACACCATCTTCCGCATAGACCACTACATCATCTCCCTCAGCCTGCGCCTTGAAGAATTGATACATACCCGACGGCTTTAATGTCGTATCGTTCAAGTAGCCATCAACAAGCTCTTTTAGCTGTACAGCGCGCTCGTCACCCTCGGCAATAGCCTTTTCTACATTGGCCTTAAAACCTAAATGGTGGCCGATTAATGTACGCATATTCACATAAGGATATAAATGTGAGACCGCATAGTCCCGCTTCACATGGCGTATAAGATCTTTGGGTTCAAAGACAGATGCATCCGCTACAGTGCGGACCGGTTTCGGCATCTCAGCAACCGGGCGCTGCGTACGTTTACTGTCTGCCTCTAATCTTTTTTCAATGGAAGCCCTTAATTCCTCTTCAAGCTTTCCGCGCTCTATTGGATTTACAAGACGGTTTGCCATCTCTAATCCTTCCATCGCATCTTTCGAGTAAATGACAGGACCCTCATAATTTGGCGCAATTTTTGTTTCTGTAAAGCGGCGTGAAAGAGCAGCTCCTCCTACCATGATCGGAACATTAATGTCTGCTTCCTTAAAGTCTTGGGCAGTCAGGACCATCTGCTGAGCAGATTTAACAAGCAGGCCGGACAATCCTACAAAATCAGGCTTTTCCTTTCTGATGGCCTCAATCAATTCTGCCGGTGTTACTTTAATGCCTAAATCAACTACCTTAAAGCCATTGTTCGACAGGATAATATCGACTAGATTTTTCCCGATATCATGCACGTCTCCTTTGACAGTGGCCAGCACCATTTTCCCCTTGCTCGCTGAGCTCTCGGATTTTTCCATGAACTGTTCAAGATGCCCTACCGCCGCTTTCATGACACCTGCGGATTGCAGTACTTCTGCGACGATTAATTGATTATCATTGAACAGGCGCCCTACTTCAGCCATGCCTTCCATTAACGGTCCATTAATAATATCAAGCGGGGCATCAAATATTTCCAATGCTTGATTTAAATCATCGATCAAGCCTTCTTTCGTTCCTTCCAGTATGTAGTAAGCCAAACGCCCCTCTACTGTTTCAGGTAAAGATACTGCTGTTTTTTCCTTCTTTTTATCACGATAGAATTCCGTAAAATCCGCTAGTGTCTGATCATTCGTGCGGAAAATGAGATCATTCGCCAGCTTAATTTCTTCTTCTGGAATAGATGCATAACGCTCCAGCTTTTCCGTATTAACGATTGCGTAATCAAGCCCTGCCTGTGTACAGTGGTATAAATAAACTGCATTCAGTACTTCACGGCCAACCGGCGGCAAACCGAATGAAATATTACTTACACCAAGTACCGTCAATGTCCGTGGCAGTTTCTCCTTAATCAGGCGTATGCCTTCAATCGTTTCTTCTGCTGCACCGATATACTGCTCATCCCCTGTACCTACCGGGAACATAAGCGGATCAAAAATAATATCTTCCGGAGCCAGCCCCCATTTTTCCGTTAATAGTTGATAGGAGCGCTCTGCCACCTCAAGCTTGCGTTCACGGGATACGGCCATTCCCGTTTCGTCGATCGTCCCCACCACAACTGCTGCCCCGTATTTTTTCACAAGCGGCATAACAGCGTCGAACCGTTCTTCTCCGTCCTCTAGGTTAATAGAATTGATAATTGCTTTTCCCTGACAGAATTTCAGTGCTTCCTCCATCACCTTTTCGTCCGTCGAGTCAATGACAATAGGCACCTTTACCTTCTTCACCACTTCAGGCATAAACTGGCGCATATCCTCTACTTCATCACGGTCTGGGTTTGCTAGGCAAATATCAACAACATGGGCACCGTTCTTTACTTGTGCACGAGCTATTTCAGCAGCTTCTTCAAACTTACCGTCGATAATTAGTTGCTTAAATTTACGAGAACCGATTACATTTGTCCGTTCTCCAATAAAGAGCGGACGCATAGAATCGTCATACTGCAGCGGTTCAATACCTGATACAGCATGACCATGTGTCTGCTCTGGACGTTTACGAGGTGTGTAGTCCTCCACTGCCTCGCGGATAGCGGCGATATGGGCAGGTGTTGTTCCGCAGCAGCCCCCCACAATATTCAGCCATCCTTTTTCTGCAAAGCCCCGCAGTTTTTTCGAAAGTGAATCCGGGGTTTCATGGTAGCATCCTTCTTCATCCGGCAGCCCCGCATTTGGGTAGCAGCTGACATAGCTTGTCGCAAGCTCTGACAATGAACGGATATGGTCTGTCATGAACTCCGGCCCTGTCGCACAGTTCAAGCCTACTGACAACGGATTGATATGTTCAATGGAAATGTAGAACGCCTCGATTGTCTGTCCAGCAAGCGTCGTACCCATAGGTTCAATTGTTCCGGAAATCATGACAGGAAGCTCTACACTTAACTCATCAAACGCTCGCTTGATACCAACTGTCGCAGCTTTTACATTCAGCATATCCTGGCTCGTCTCTAATAGGATAAGATCTGCCCCCGCTTTAACAAGAGCATGTGCCTGCAGGTAGAAGTTTTCTTCAAGTTCCTCAAATGTAATGCCCCCTGTTACAGAAAGCGTTTTTGTTGTGGGCCCCATCGCCCCCGCTACAAAACGCGGCCATTCTGGAGTTGAAAACTCCTCGGCTGCTACTTTTGCCAATTCTACAGCACGTACATTGATTTCCTCAGCCTTATGGCCAAGCGCGTATTCATTTAATACAAGCGGTGTTCCGCCAAATGTATTTGTACAGATGATGTCTGCCCCTGCCTCTAAATAGGCCTGGTGTACCTTCTTAATAACATCAGGGCGTGTGAGTACTAAGTTTTCATTACAGCCATCGAGCTCTTCCCCACCAAAGTCCCCCGGTGTCAATTGTTCGTTTTGCAGCATTGTGCCCATTGCACCGTCGATGATTAATATTCGCTTTTCAAGTTGTTCATAAATGGGATGGTTAAGCATTTGTCTGTACTCCTTTATACTGTGCATCGAGTTCTTTTACGTAATCCATCAGCTGCAAGGTCATATCGTATCGCAAAAATGGTGTAATCAGATAAATACCATTGAAGTATTCACATGCTGTATCGAGCAGTTCCTTCGCAATCGCGACACCTTCTGCGGCTGCCTTCTCCTTGTCTTCACCGCAGGCTTTCATTCGAGCCAGCACTTCTTCTGATAACTTGATTCCCGGTACTTCATGATGTAAGAACTCCGCACTTCTGAATGATGTCAGCGGCATAATACCAATGTAGATCGGTGCTTCTAAATGCTTTGTCGCTTCATAAATTTCAATTATTTTTTCCTTTGAGTAAACAGGCTGAGAGATGAAATAATCGCAGCCATGCTCTAATTTTTTCTCTAAGCGTGCGACAGCACGGTCCACTACCCTGACATTCGGATTAAATGCTCCTGCCACCGAGAAGTTAGCCTGTTTGCGAAGCGGTTTACCGGAAAATGAAATACCTTCATTCAATTGTTTAATGAGCGACATTAACTCCATGGAAGAAACATCGTATACACTTGTTGCTCCTGGGAAATCTCCTACTTTCGTTGGATCCCCGGTTACAACTAAAATGTCATGCAGCTCTAAAGCGTCCAGTCCCATTAAATGTGATTGAAGACCAATCAAGTTTCTATCCCGACATGTAATATGCGGCAGGGAGCGCACTCCTTCCTGTATGAGGATAGATGCCATTGCGATGTTACTAATCCTTGGAGACGCTAGAGAATTATCTGCCATCATGATGACATCCGCCCCATTTTCATATAATACCTTGGCTCCTTTTACAAACCCATCAATCTCTAAGTGGCGAGGTGTGTCTAGTTCCACAATCACCGAGCGTTCGCGTTTCGCCTTTAGATGCAGCGGTTCATATTTAGGCGGCTCCGGCACACGGACGAATTCAGTCGTTGCCGGCATCGTCTCTTTTTCCTTTAGCGGTGTAAGCTTTGATAACCGCTTTTTTGCTGCTTCAATATGCTTCGGTGTCGTTCCGCAGCAACCGCCGATTAGACGAACCCCCTGCTTGACCAACTCCTCAGCAGCACGTGCAAAATAGTCAGCTTCGGACTCGTATACCACGCGCCCATCTTCTACATCTAGAAGAGAAGCATTTGGATAGGCCGATAAGTAAGCATGCTTCGGAAGCTCTACTTTTTCAAACGCCTGAATTGTATGAAATGGGCCAAGACGGCAGTTACTCCCCACAATATCCGCTCCTAAAGCCTCAAGTTCAAGAAGGGCTGTACGGAATGAAATACCTCCCTGTAAAATGCCTGGCTCATGCATAGATACTTGTGCGATAATCGGCTTATTTGTCATTGCACGAACAGCTTTGACAACTGCCTGTATTTCCTCAAAATCATAGAAGGTTTCTAGTAAAAGACCATCCACCTCTCCGTTAATTAGCACACGTGCCTGTTCGCGAATAGCTGAAGTAATCTCTTCAAGCGTTGCATCACTTTTACGAATTCCCCGTATGCCCCCAATCGTTCCTAAAACGAATACGTTATCCCCTGCAGCTGTTTTCGCTAATCCAACAGCTGCTTCGTTAAACTCCTTTACGCGATCTTCGTAGCCGTACCGAGCCAATTTTATCGAATTCGCTCCGTATGTATTCGTTTGAATGATATCTGCTCCTGCAGTAATATATTGCTCATGAATTTTTTGCACTATTTCAGGCTTTGTCACATTCATCTCCTCGTGACAGTAATCCAGCCCGTAAGAATAAAGCAGCGTGCCTATTGCACCGTCAGCTGTTAATACACGCGTTTCTAAAGCTTCAAGCAAGCCCATTTGTACCCCTCTTTTCTTTAACCGAATTGCAAAACTTTTCAGTCATTTCTATCTAAAAGAAAAAGCCCTCTTTTAACAAGAAGGCTAAGAATCGTAGTCCCTTCTCATCTTTCGGCATCTGCCGGCTGGATTTAGCACCTGACTTTATAGCTGGTTGCTGAAGCTTCATCGGGCCAGTCCCTCAGCTTCTCTCGATAAGAAATATATTGAATTTTGTCAATAATTAAAAGAATCATAACGTTATCTGAAAGAGACGTCAAGATGTTTTACAATAGTAAACGTTTTCATGGCCAATTTATTGGTTTTCTGGATATAGGGCTATTTTTCTACCATAACTGAGTTTTTCAAAGAAGCTCAAGGAAGAATTCATTATCCTTCCGAGCTCTCTATTATTGCAAAGCAGCTAGGACGCGCTCTGCTGTTTTCTTACCGTTTTGGATACATGCTCCAATCCCTACACCAAAATAGGAACAGCCAGCAAGCAGCAAGTTCGGGTAGTTCTCCTCCAGGTCTTTCACCAATACAGACAATGCTTCATTATGTGCAAGGTCATACCGTGGCATTTGGTCAATCCATTTCGCGACATTTACGACTGTCGGCTCATCATCTATTCCTAGACTTACCTTTACATCATTTCGCGCTACTTCCAGCAATTCTTGATCCGTCATAGCCGCAAGCTCCTCATAACGGGGATTTACATTTTTATAGAATAGACGCACAAGCAGGTTTCCATCATGCGATGTATGCTTCCATTTTCGGCTCGCCCATGTAGAGGCATCACATACTAAGTCACTATTGTGAGAAACAATAAAGCCCGTACCATCTGCTGGTAATACGCTGTCTGGCACATCGAAGCCAAGATACAACGTGATAGCCGAAGCTGTAGTGAATCGCTTTAGATTTGCTTCTAGCTGTTCATCTGCCAGTACTTTCTGCACCGTTGCATTAGGTACAGCGAGCACAACGACATCAGCGAGCACTGTTTCATTCCCAATATCTATTTTATAGCGGCCGTCTTCTTTCATCACACTGTGAATCTCTGTATTTTTCATAAAGTTCACTTCCGGCAGATTTGCTTCCAGCTGATCAATCAGTGCTGAAAGCCCGTTCCGGAAGGAAATGAATTTTTTATTGGCAGCCTTCTCAAATTGTTCACGGTTTGCTTCGAACCCTTTGATGATACTGCCGTATTCATTTTTATAATCAACAAGATACGGGAGAGTAGAAGTGAGAGAAAGCTGGTAAAGATCTCCGGAATAAACACCTGCAAGTACAGGGGCAATCTGTTTCCTTACAATTTCCTCTCCTAGAAAATATTCAAGAAATTCCCCAATCGAGCTTTCTTTCGTAAATCCTGTATTCGGCATTTCTAAATCTTTCAGGGCCCGCTTCTTTCCTTCTTCCGAAATAAGTGTACTAGCCTGCAGCGAATCAATGCTCATCGGAATACCAAATGTAGATCCTGCCGGTATTGCATGCAATTCGTTATTTGTATGGATATAGGAAATCCCTGTCTCGTTATAAACAAGCTCTGATTCAAAATCAAGTTCCTTAACTAGCTCAAGCACCCCAGGATGACGTGCGACAATGGAATCTGCCCCTGTCTCCATAATAAAGCCGCCTTCATATGCCGAATGAATCTTACCGCCCAGATATTCATTGCGTTCAATTAAAATCAATTTCGCCTCGATGCCTTTTTCCTGCATTTGGCGTTTTACATAGTGCATCGTACAAAGCCCTGTAATTCCGCCGCCTACGACTACAACTGTTTTCATATATACCTCTCCTATATGTTCGAAATAACCTGTCTTTAGTATAAACTTTTTTCTGGATGAATACGTGAGTGTTCTATTACAAATTAAAGAAAAAAGTATCCTTCCAAAAGAGAGGATACTTCAGAGTGAAGACGCGAATAGAACCTAAGTTCAGGCGCGGACGAGCGAGGCAAGCAACGCTGGATGAGAGCGTTTGTCAACAGGCTGAAGTATCCTTCCAAAAGAGAGGATACTTTTCATAACAGCCTCGATAGATGGAGATCCACCCCTCCTCGGCTGCCTATTATTTACTTAGTTCATGGGAAATGCATGCTAATTCGTCTGCTGAATGTGCCACTTTTTCAAATGAGACAGACAATTTATCAATTCCCTGCCCCAAGAGTTCAATTTCTTGCCCTATCAAGCCGTTCTGCATTTTTGTCTCATGCATTGATCGCAAAATCTGAGAAAATTTCCGCTCTGTCTGAAGCATTCCTTCTCCACCAAATTGCACAGCTTCCTGTATATGATTGAGCGAAGCTTCTAACTTAGCTGTACGCTCATTTGTATCGTGCAACAATTCTCCCACCGTATCAGTTGATGATTTCGTCTGCTCAGCTAGTTTTCTTACTTCATTGGCTACTACCGCAAAGCCTTTTCCTGCATCCCCTGCACGTGCTGCTTCAATAGAAGCGTTAAGCGCCAATAAGTTCGTTTGGGTAGCAATATTTGTCACGATCGACATCACACTTTCCATTTGCTTCGTCATTTCCGTCAAACGGTCAATATCACGAGTAATCTCCGTTACCGAGGAAGTAATATTCTCCATATTAAGGGATTGTGCTTGCATTTGGCTTTGGCCGTCAAGCGCCTGTTGTTCTGTGCCATTTGAAATCTCACCTGCACGCTTTGCATGAGACGTAAGCTCATCCATTTGTGCAATGAGTTGTTGATAAGCAGCATTTGTTTGTTCAGAAATATAAGCTAGATTTTCCGATGATTCAATAATTGCTCGCCCTATATCCTGCTTCTGCTCCTCATCCGCCCGCTTCGTCTCCTCTACATAAGCTTCAAATGCTTCCAACACCAGCTGTTGCTCCAAGTTTAGAATTTTTGAAATAGCTGCTAACGTGCTAAATTGGTCTTCTATATGAGAAATGTTCATCTTTACATACTGCATGAATGATATATTCAAATTTTGAAATGCCGCGATATACCATTGGGTAGGCAAGCCAATATGCACATGCACCTTCGCAATGCGCTCTCGCTTGTGGAGGAATGACGCGTCAATGATGCCGCCAAACATTTCATAAATATGCCCTTTCAATGTAACTTTCAAGCGTTCAATTGTACTATGATTATCAATGATTTTAAGTAAATGCGGCTCTATCTGCAAAGATCGATAAAAACTATCTACAATTTCATCTATATTCTTTTCTATATACGGCTGAAACGCCTGAAGGTATTTTAGATCTGTCTCTGTCAGCATGAGCATAGCCAGCTGTTTTTTTATCTTTGGCTGATTATCTATTTGAATTTTCACCTGCATAGAATCTAGGTTGATACGCTCTAGATGTGATGTCTTTTTAAGGAACATACAATACACCACTTTCAATAAATTTACATACTTACACTAGATTACTATGTTTCTCCCTTAATTCAAGACAAATCCACACCCTTGTGTAAAATTAAGGAAATAGTCTTATATTATTCTGTAGTCATAAACAAATATAACTGAGTGAGTCGATAATACTACTATAAAACAACTCATCAACGTTACTTTAGATTCATTTTTATTTAAAATAAGAAAACAACCTACTGTTTTCCCCAAAAAAATTGTACACTCCTCTCATTTCAAAGGAGTGTACATTTCGTTACAAAGTTGAAAGCTTTTCTATCATAGTTTTCATCTCCACTTCCAACGAGGCAGAACGTTTTTCAAAATAACCGATTCGATCATCGGCACGATTCATTATCTTACTATCAGGCGCTAGCATTTTTACGACATCCCATGTAAATAAACGTAACGTCCGCAGTCCTGCCTCCAGCTTTCGTACCTCTTTACCCCATGTCAGCACAGTCTGATCATGTGTTTTTTCTTTTTTTATTTCTCTCCGATTTTCATAAATCATTTCATCCATTTTATCAAATCGTATCTTTTGCTTTCCCTCCATCCGCTCAAGCTTACCAGCATACTTTCCTTTCTCCGCCCGATCGATGCCCGCTTCTTTAAACCCTTTCAAATAACCGACGATGGTACTTAGCTCTGTTAGATCCTCCTGCTGTTCTGCTAAAATTCCCCGCAGAGTCTGAATGTGTTCTTCATTATATGAAGCCGTTTCTTTTGTTACAGTAGGTACCGCAAATAATAGCATGATAAAACCTCCTTATTCATCTTCTACTACAACACTATTAGCCTGTTTGATGATAGTTGTAAACATTCTGCTGCTTCTTTATAATCGCTTCTTTATAATCGCTTCTCTATTATTCACATAATGAAGAAATGCTATTCTCTCTCAGCGTTTACCATTCCTGCGCTGCCTCTTCAAGCTGGGCATTGGCAGCAAGACGCCACTTTCTCGCTTCTTCTTCGTCTCTCGGCACACATTCTCCTGCTTCAAATAAATCTGCGAGATTCATCTTTGCCTGATAATCGCCAAGAAGGGCTGCCTGCTTATAATAGGTGATAGCCTTTTGTCCGTTCTGCTCTACTGCAATTCCCTTTTCATATAGATAGCCCAGATTATAGATAGCATCTATATGAAATTGCGCTGCTGCGCGTTCAAACCACTCCAGCGCCCTTTCATTATCTTGTTTTTTTCCTAGAAGACCTTCTAAATAAATACTTCCTAGACGATATTGTGCATCATCATAGCCGCCAATTGCTGCCTGTTCATAATACACATAGGCCTGTTTTTCATCTGGCGTGGTTCCTAGTCCCTGTTCATACATGATGCCCAATGTAAACATTGCCTCCACTATCCCTTTTTCTGCTGCGTAGATAAACCATTCTAGCGCTCTTGCTTCATCTACCTCCACAGATTCACCATTTAAATACATATCAGCAAGGTTATTTGCTGCATCTGCATGGCCCTTTTTTGCCGCCTGCTCATACAGCTCGAATGCACGTTTCTCATCAATCTCTGTTCCGTCACCTGCGTAATAGCAATTCGCCAATTCGTATTGTGCCGGAGCATATTCCTGCTTCGATGCTTCCTGAAGCCACCTAACGGCTTCACTTTCTCGTTCTTTCTCTTTTAATCGCATGGCAATAGTGAACATTGCCTCTGCATTTCCCTCTATGGCCTGTACAGCCGTGCTGTGCAGCTCTTCCCCTATGAGTTCAAATAATGATTGTTGGTCCATTATGACTCTCCTCTAAAATAATCAATTAAATACTGTTTAAATTCATTTGCAGCCGGCGATAAATAACGGCCCTTCGCCCAAGCTACGCCAATTTTCCGCCGGCATGCAGGTGAGCTCACTGAAATTTTCTTTACATTAAAATGTTCAAGCCCTTTAATATGGGGGATAAGGGATACGCCAAGACCTGCTCCAACGAACCCCGCTATTGTATGCATCTCTTCTCCTGAAAAAGTGGTTTTTGCCGTGACACCTGCCTCTTTCAGAAATTGGTCAACAATTTGGCGCAAAGAATTCCCGCGCTTTATTGAAATAAACGACTCATCTTTTATCTCCTGGAGCTCAATAGTATCTTTACTTGCCAGATGGTGGTTTAAAGGGACAATAACAAATAATTCTTCACTCCAAAGGTCCACCCACTCGATATCGATGAGTTTTGACTCGATTTCCTGCGATAGGCAAAGATCGATTGCCCCTTCTTCCAGGCGCTTTAGTAGATTAAGGGATGTAGCCTGTGTTAAGGAAAACTGCATATGAGGGTATTTTTGCGGCACTGTAGCCATGAGTTCAGGAACAACTTCCATACCAAGTGTATGAATAAAGCCGAACGCTACCTCTCCATGTCCTGGAGTGGTGATATCTCCAAATTCCTGCATAATTTTGTCGTATTCAGCTAATATAATATCGACGCTTTCTAGAAATAAAATGCCATAGCGATTCAAATAGATCGAGCGTCCTTGCCTGTCAAAAAGCGGTACGCCCAGCTCTTGTTCGATATTGCCAATTGACTTGCTGAGTGCAGGCTGCGAGATGCTGAGTTTTTCTGCTGCACGGGTCATATGCTGTAGATGTGCGACAGTTTTAAAGTACTGTAATTGCTGAATTTCCATGAGAAAATGTCTCCTTTTAATTCATAACTAAAAGATATCGAAATAATAGAAATAATAAATTGTACTTATGTATTTATAGCACTATAATAGCTATAGTGAAACGAATTCATAACAAATTTTTAAATGAATTACAACTAGTTTTTAAAAATTTTCGATTGATTGTCAAATTTTCTTACATCAAGTGAACATACATTATCACATATTTAAAAGGAGTTTGTTAAAAAATGAAAATCATTCCACCAAAGCCTTTTACAATTGAAGCTGGCAAACGCGCTGTTCTTCTGTTACACGGCTTTACCGGAAACACAAATGATGTAAAACGTTTAGGAAAATATTTAGCAGATCGTAATTACACTGTGCATGCACCTCTTTACAAAGGACATGGCAGTGATCCGAAGACATTAATCCAAACAAACCCGATTGAATGGTGGAACAGCGTAATTGAAGGCTATGATGTTTTACGCAATCTTGGATATGAAGAAATTGCTGTTGCCGGTGTATCTCTTGGCGGTATTTTCTCATTAAAGCTTGGTGTTGAACGTCCAACGAAGGCAATCGTAACAATGTCAGCGCCTGCCATCGCGAAAAGCCCCGAAAGCTTACAAAGCCGTATTATTGATTATGCTATTAATTATAAAAAACTATCCGGTACGTATGATCCAAATGTAGATCGCCCGGAGCGTGTAGCAGATTTGGTTCGGATGCCATCGCTTGACTATTTGCAAGGGATGATTAATGATACTAGTAGTAAACTTGAAAATATCCAGGCACCCGTCCACATCCTACGAGGTCTACAGGACGATGAATATTATTGTGAAAGTGCAGATCTAATTTACAGCTCTGTGAAATCACGTATCAAATCCGTGAAGACATTTATCAACTCTGGGCATATTCTAACATTAGGTCAAGAGCGTGATTTGGTGTTCGAAGAAGTTTACCGCTTCTTTGAGGGACTAAAATGGAAAGAATAATGAATAAACATTTTGTTATTCGTCTATACTAACTACATTATCCCCAGCAGAATACCCCTTCTGCTATATATATTAAAAATAAGCGACGAGGCAGATTCCCCATCTCCTCGCCGCTTATTTTAATTTCCTGCAATCACCTGCTCATAAAAGTTCGAGATGATCTTTGCAGCCTGGGCACGTGTTAAATACCCAGTTGGATTGAACTTCCCTGTTGAACCTACTCCAGAAGCAATTTGTTTATCGTATAGGAATGTAATAGCGTCCTGATATTCGCCGCTGTATGTGCTGATATCGATGAACGGCGCTATTTTCACCGGCTTATACGTCTTTCCTGACTCTTCTTCATAAGCACGATGAATCATTAATGCCATTTGCGCACGAGTAATACGGTCACCCGGCATAAACAACTGCCCAATCCCCTTGACAATTCCTGCTTCAGCCGCTGCTGCAACTTCCTCCTGCGTTTTCACTGGGTAGCCGAGTAAATCCGTAAATTGTACTGGTTTTGCTGCCTCCAGTTCCAGCGCACGTGTTAAAATTGATGTCATTTGGACGCGTGTCAACGGATTATACGGCTTAAATGTGCCATCTTTGTATCCGTTCATAAGTCCATACTCTGCTGCCTTTACTGCATAGCCATATGATTCACTGTTCTGTGGAATGTCCGTAAAGTCGACCTTTACTTCAGGAAGAGGTACTAGCCCAATGTATTCAAGGACCGGCTTCGCAAATTGCTCAGCTATCACCTTGTAGCCTTCTTCACTTGGGTGGATATTCTCAGGGTTTGGTAGGTATGCCGCCGTATCGGAGGCAATGATATCGTTCACTTTTACAAAGTACGCTCCATTCCCTTCTGCCATCCCTTTCACCAGTTTATCGAGCTCTCCTACCAGCATATTCAATTGAACAGAAAGCTCCGTTACATGAGGAAAAGGATTATAGTATCCCATAACAAATACATCTGCAGTTGGATTAAGCTGTGAAATCCGCTTCAAAATAGCCGTGTAATTCCCGACCATTTTTACGATTGCCCGCTGTACTTCGGCAGGGTCCAAGCTAATATTCCCCGACTCATCACGCTCTAAGTTTTTCAAAACATCATTTGCCCCGACACTAATCGTGATAACATCTGCCTTTTTTACTTCGTCTGTTAAAGAAACAGTTTCTCCTGTTTCAGACGATGGCTTTTCTACATCTTTATTCAATTCATTCAAGACATGCTCGGTTGTATAACCCGGCACTGCAAAACCTTTGTTGTAGGAAGCTAACAAACCGGCTTCCCCTAATGTTTGAGCAAGGAAATCTGCGTAGCCTGTCCCGATTCCTCCCGTTTCTATCATCCCGGCAGCAAGTGAATCCCCTAATGCAAGATAGTGGGCCGGTTGCCCATTATTGCCTGTCATGGCCGCTGCTGGGCTGACGAGCTGGAATGTCAAAAATATTACGGCTAAAAACTTAAGTAATTTCAAACACTCTTCCTCCTTTACTGTTGTACTGTATTAATTATAGTAGATTCTATCAATCTCCTGCAAAGATTCAGAAGAAGTATTCTAGATGCTGCCCATCCGCAAATGAAAGGCAGCTAGATTAGCTGCCTCCTAATTTTACAACATTGAAATTCTCTTCGATGAGAAGCCAATTTTGCGGGAAAGATAATCCCAGCTTCCAATATCCTATACCTCTGAGACCAAGCTGTTTCAAGAGATCGAACTTTGCCTGAATCGATCTTGCATCTTCAAACCAAACAATATGCTCCCTGCCTTCCTCATCCCGATAGGTAAAGAATGGTGCCTGCGCCTGTGTATCATATTGAATAATTGTTTGATACCGGACAGCTAGCTGAATTGCTGCTTGGGGGCTGATTGCTCGGGCATATTCCCCCCCTGGCACAAACGGGAGTGTCCAATCATAGCCATATAAATTTTGGCCCATCATAATCTTATCAGCCGGTATTTCTGTAATTGCATAGTTCAGTACCCGTTCTACTTCATTAATAGGCGATACAGCCATCGGTGGACCGGCTGAATATCCCCATTCATACGTCATGATCATGACGAAATCAACAATTTGACCAATTGCACGATAATCATGTGCCACAAACCATTCTCCCGGCTGATCTGCTCGTGTCTTTGGAGCCAAGGCCGCACTAACACTTATACCTACTTCATGCATCTGCTCAACTGCTCGTTGTAAAAATTGAGTATAAGCTACCCGCTGTTCTCCCGGCAGATGTTCAAAATCGAACATAACAGCACGTACATCGCCTAATTCCTCTGCATAGGAAATGATATTTTCCAGTAGAAGATCCTGTACGGCACTGCTTTGTAAAATATCCCGCCCCAGCTCTGCACTGAAAGCGCCTGCTTCAAGATTGGATATTACCAACATAATGGATGCACCTGTCTGCTCAGCTATCTCTGTTATCCCATTACTCGGCGGGAGACGCAAGCTGCCGTCCCTTCTTGCTTCCAGGCTGAAGAGACTTAAATACGTCAGAACCGGGCTAGCCTTCGTTGCTTGCTCTAACAATGCCGGGCTCACTGTATCACCTCGAGGCTCCAAAAAAGCCAAAGTTTCGGCCGCAGTCTTTGCTGGTGGTGGAATGTAAAGCTGGGTTCCTATCATTAAAGGCTCATTTATATTTAAACCATTAAATCGTGCCAGCGTGTTGATCTCTACACCGTAGCGTTGAGCAATGCTCCAAAAGCTATCTCCTGGCTGCACCCAATAATATCTTCCGTATATCGGCATGACTAATGCCTGCCCTACTACTAGCCGATCTGGGTTTTGCAATTCATTCGCCTGTATAATCGCTTGGACGGTTGTACGATATGCCTGAGCCAACCCATAAATTGTCTGTCCGGGTTGTACTACATGAATTTGCATAAATTTCCCCCTCTGCGACTACCATATGCGATATATTCTCTTTACATACCAAATGCCTATACATTATCACAGGAGGAATTATTGCTAAATCAAGTAATGTAAATAATTTACTTGGTTCATTAACAAAAAAGCCAAAGTCCCGTATCGACTTTGGCTTTCATGCCATCTTATTATAAGCTAGCCTGTATATTCCGTTTTGTTTCTTTTTGCATAGCCATGTACCATTCATAGCATAGGAAGGTTATGATGATTAACTCAATTACGCCTCCTCCATAATACATCCACTGGGCACCGGTTTCTGCCTGTTCAGCAGTAACCATATGCGGTGGATTGGCATAAAGCCATTTCGCTAGAATATTATGCGCAGCAATTGACAACACAAGTACGACAGAGCGAAGCGACCATGATGCTCTGAGAGGGTTGAAATCCATTGAAAGCAAAACATGAGTAAACAAATATCCGGCAAGGAATATATGTAAATGAACCACATAATGAACAGCCATGGACATATGCATTGCCATATACAGATCAGTTGTATAAAGGAGCCACAGCCCACCAATATTCAACAGCGAGGATGTGATGGGATGGCCTATGAAACGTGCATAATTTGTCTTAGACAGCCTCATCATTCCACGGGCGAGCTTCACAGGCATTATACGCAACAACAATGTTATTGGTTTCGCTAGTACAAAAAACAAGGGTGCAGCCATACCGAGCAGCAGATGGACAGTCATATGGGAAACGAAATTGTGGTGTGCCCCGTGTGCCAATGAACCTGTTATTGAAAATGTAATACAGACAGCACCAAGCAGCCAATAAAGGATTCTTTTGACTGGCCATTTTCCCGTTATCTCTGCTGCCATCACATAAGGAGCGGCAATGAGTATAAACACAAGGAGGGTACTAACCCAATCTCCCATCAAGCTGAATTCACCCGCTTTCTTCTTAGGATTAATAAGCCGATAATAATGAATAGAACAGCCCCTATATTCCAAACGAGATCATAATAAAAAATTTCGACATCATAGCGGATTTGGTGAAGTCTGAATACCTTATGCTGAATAATACCATCATAGAGCTGGAATACACCTGCACCGAATAAGACCGCACCGATCCATCGTTTTCTATTCCAATATTTCTGCTTGCGTAAATGTGCAACCATAAAAAGTCCGATCACTGTGGCAAACCAGCTGAATGCATGAAAAAGACCGTCTGACACGAGGCCGACGTCTGTCGTTGATTTATCGTAGAAATGATGCCAGTGTAACAGTTGATGAAATACAGTCTCATCTATAAATGCAATCATGCCTAGCCCAAATAAAATTCCTGACCAAAAATTAAGTGAATGATTATTTTTCGCCATCTTCTGATCAACCTCCCCGAGCACATGTTCTTCTTACAATATAAGTGTTTATAGAAAATTTTATACATGTTTATACCCGAGAGGCGTATTAGTATAAACCAGTTAAAAGCTCTTTTCACCTACGCAGAATTGTCCACTCTTCTAAATCCAGTCCGATTAAAAACAAGCAGGGCTTTCAACATGAAGACTTTTAGTTGTCTCATGATTCAAAGCGTATTCTCTTACTAAATGGAGCCTCTCATAAGCATCTATCAAGTTTTCAAACGTCGCGCATTTCCATAAATTTAATTTTTTCAAAAGAATATTAACGCATTTTATTCATAATTTATAAAAGTCGCTTCTATCTCGCTTCCTTTTACTAAAAGCAAGCGCTTTTCTTATTCATGGGGTGTTCATATTAATGAATCAATGAAATCAAGAACAAACGGCATATTGGTGCTGCGCTGGAGAGAATTCAGTTCCTTTGTAATGCTTTCCCAGGACTTTTCCCAATTTTCCTCCCAAGGTATGCTTTCTTCTACTGGAGTGAACTGCCTTAAAAATTGATCGAGCGGCATCTCGAGATGATCTAGAAAGCTTTCCGCTTTTTCCAGCTTGCTATTTCCCTTTGCATTTTGTTCCCCCCATAATACATGGTCCAGGTTGATAGAGAAGTAGTAAAGACGATAAGGAATTTTCCGCTTTTTATAGGCAGCATATCGGTCCAGTGCCAAGGTTTTCATGTTTTCCGCTTTTACTTGATTCCGCTCAATCATCTGCAGTTTCTTGAATTTTGTTGTGACATAGATGCCGTTCTTTCCATATCTGGTACGTGTCGCTTTAATTCTGTCCACCCGGATAAATTTGTCATTGATAAAGCAGCCATCTGTATCCGTAAATTGGACGACTGCCAATAAATCGCTCGGCATCAATCGATACGTATTCAGATATTTCTCCATGACATGTTCGATGGCTGATTCTACTGTACCGTGCTTCCGGTTCCAATTACTCACGACATCTCCGCACTGGACATCAATCCGGATCTCCAAATTTTCAAAGCGCTCCTGCAAAAAATCAAAAAAGACCAGCTCCTCCGTTTGTCCCTCTACAATGACCAGCACAACTTTTTTACTCATGTCGCTTCCCTGCCTTCCTGAAAGCTCGCTTAATGTGGAATGTCTTCGTTTCCTTGTATATTTCCTCTTCCTGTCCTCCCAGCTGAATTGCTCGGAGATAGACGTCCCTTATATTGTGTAATGATTTCACACCTTTTAGCTGAATATACCGATTTTGCTCATTTGATGTAGTAAACCATAAATTACTCACCGGCAGCACCTCCAGCAGCCGCAGATTATGTGAGGTAAAGAACAACTGCCCCTGTCCCGTCTCATCAATAATCCGCAGCAGCTCTCCAAGCAGGTATTCAAAGACTCCGGAATCCAGCTCATCGATTACAATGCAGGCATTTGGTTTATTATAGACAGCAATCAAGGCACTCAAAATAGAAATGATTTTGAGAATCCCCTCTGATTCCGTACGAAGCGGCAGCACTTTTCCTTTTCGATTTGATAAAAATTCAAAGCGTACGCCCAGCTTCCCGTCATCCATCGTCTGCTCTGTAATTTCCTGGATATCGATAGTAAGACCTGGAATGATTGCAGACAGCAACTCATTTGTCTGCTTAATCAGCTCCACTAATGTTTCATAAAGTGATTTAGGCAGCAAAGCCGGACCCGAAAGGTCATAAGGAATCACCCCATGTGACTTGTCCAAATAGACACTGAATGGCATGATATATTTAGTAAGAATCAACCCGACTTCCGCATTATTAATGACAAGCAAATCCCGGTTGAAATCTACTGCTATATTTTCAATCAGCTGCCACTCTAAATCACCGAGCCGCTCTTTTAAAATAGGATTAAGTTCCTTATGAAAAATGAAAGAAGAATTTTCCCTTTCTGCTAAGCGGCTCGTTACCATCATGGAAATACGTATTTTTTCATCCATGCCTTCTAGAGAACGGGTGCGGATTTGCAGGTGCATTTCATCTTTCTTCACCAATACCTTCATTCGCTTACCAGGAATATTTTCCCGGTAAGAAAGCTGTTCAAAAACTGGATACAGCCGCTCATCACCACGTGCCAGTTCCACTTGATACTGCAAAAGATACTCTCCTGTTGTATTACGTACAAGAAAATCAAAGGTCAGCTTCGCCCGCTCATTTTCTGAACGAATTAAATGCTTTTCATTGCGAGGCAGCTTTCTCGTTACTCCACCACTCGAAATAAGCCTTTTCAGCAGCTCGAATGCATCGACGACCGTCGTCTTTCCTGAACCGTTCTGTCCATAAAGTCCGACGACGTTTGACTGAGTAAGCGTTTCGAAATTCGACTGAACGCGAACTTCCCCATATTCAACATTTTTCATGTTTTCAATCACTAGCCGCTGAACCTTTACGATTGTCTCCATACAACCACCTGCTTTTTTCGTTTATTCTATCCATTTCTCACAGGAAAATTAACGTCCATTTATTTTCTTCTTTCAAGTGAGCGCTTTTTGGTTCCTAAAACAAAAAAACCACTTCCAGGAAAAAACCTGAGAGTGGTCAAATTATTAAAAGGTAAAGTTCCATGGAAATAGAGACGGATTAATTACCGCTTCTTTCAGCTGACTGAGCCAGCTTTATCAAATAATATTGTTCTTCCCTAAGCATATGGTCAGCCATGGAGACAGTAAATATGTCTAAAACTTCAGAGCTCAACTCCATCTCCTCTAATTCTCTCAAGAAAGTTTTGAACAGTCCCATTTCTACTTTGACCTCCCGGTTAAATCTTTTTAGGGCCGGGAATTTATCAAGGTTAGTACGTAAAAAACCGGTCAGCTCAAGAGCCTTCATGTAAAACTGATCAAAATGTTTCGTAAAGGTTGCGCTTTTTTCCTTTAGTCTCTTTTCAACTGCATCCATTCGGTCATTAATTGCTCCCGCATGTCCAGAAGCATCTAGTAGCCACAGCAGATGATGGTGCAGCTCATGAAAAATCGGCGGTATTTTGCCTTGCTTTAAATAAACAAGCACACGTTCATATTCCTCTAATTCATTTACCATATGATTGAGGAAGGAGGGAGTAAGGTGAATCTTCATTTCACTAGTCAGGTGATGTCTGATAATGGAAAGTTTGAAAGATTTTAATTGCTTTACTGCTTCCTCTACCGTCTCCGAAAAGGAAACAGCAGTTTTGTCATCAAGCATTTTTGCCTGCTTGAGTAATTGGTCAAAACGCTGAATGAACTCGTTTGCTTTTGCAATATCCTCTTTTTGCGATGGATATAGCGAATCATGAATGAAGCGGGAATGATCTGCTAACACCTGAAGCCAAAATTGATGTTCAAAAACGGCAGTCTTCAAGTAATCGGACAGGCTGTATACATCTCCTCGTTATATACTTCTTACCATATGTATGCGGCTTCAAATAGCTTTATTCTTTATAAAAAACACAGGAATGTCTGTCCAAAGGCTCCCAAATAGCAACAGCTAATATGAAATTCACTGGAATGGTTGACTGACTACACCCACTGGAACTTGAACGATATATCTCTATAGTCAGCATATCAAAGGTTGTAAAAACCTTCATCGTACTAGCTTTTAAAAAATCTCATCCTATTTCATTTAATCGCGCTGACAAATTGTTAGCATATAATATTACTTACTCATTCGTTAATCAAATTATTAATCCGACTCAATTATTCTCACAAACATAGATACCACTAAGCACGCTAGTAAAAAAGCCTGATTTTTGTATTAAGCTATTAAAGGAAGAATAGAAAGGAATGATTAAAAGTGGATCCTTATTACACAAATGGTTTTTCCGCGTCTCCACTTAGTGCTTCCTATAAGCAGCCATACTCACAATATACGGCACCGCTTCGGCATTTTTTGACCCAACAACAAACCCCCTATTGATCAGCGTTGTATAAGTACGAAAGAGGCCGATTATCTAGCGATGAATCGATTACTATGGATGGAGCAGGACCAGGATGACCATTATTAGTATTGTCTTTCAGCTGCCTGACTTATCATTTGTACAGCAACGTCTCTTACAAAATGCGACCGATTCAGGAAATTGTCTACGTCCTTTTTACGGCGACCAAATTGCAGATCATTATGCCAAACTGATTCAAGAACACTTAGTGATTGCTGCCGAACTCGTAACAGCAGCTGTAAAAAGTGATACAAACACAGTCGATATCAAAGAAAAAGAATGGTATAAAAATGCAGATGACATTGTTTTATTTTTAAGCAAAATTAATCCATACTTATCAAAAGAAGCTTTACAAAAAATGTTTATAAACATTTAGAATTAACGAAAAAAGAAACTGTGACAATGATTCAAAAAAACTACAAAGCAGATGTTGAAGTTTTCGATGAAATTGAAGCAGAGGCACTGGCTATGTCGGATATGATTGCGTCAGCGATTGTCATGCAATTTTTTAATCGATTTAGGTGTCTACACATCTGCTAAAATGAATGAAGGCTTGTGCTGTCCCCTAAAAAGCTTAAGTATAGAACATAAGCAAAAAGGCTTCTAATCCTTAACCATGGACTAGAAGCCTTCATTTTTTATCCTAAAATATATTATGTCAGCTATGTTTCCTTATAACTCCTATATATTCACGCTCACTATCAAACAAATGGACCGGATTTGGTCAGCCCCCAGCACAGCTACGCTAAAGAGCCCTTTTTCAGTTATATAAATTAACTACTGTAAAAGCATATCGAAACTAAAAAAATCGGACGCTGTAACGTTTTGTTACAGCGCCCGAGTAGTCCGCGTCCATATTCAGTGGAAGTCAAGCTAATACCGTCGCGTCCTGCGACAACGCTTGACTGACTCACATCGTGCAGAAGGAACAAAGGCTAAGACCGCGACATCGTGTCGCAATGCCTTTGCCACCGCCTCCATGCGGAAGTTACATCATTCCTGGCATGCCGCCCATAGCGCCCATGTCTGGCATACCTGCACCAGCTGGTTCTGGAATGTCTGCTACGACTGCTTCTGTTGTTAAGAATAATGCTGCTACAGAAGCTGCGTTTTGTAATGCTGAACGAGTTACTTTCGCTGGGTCTACAACACCTGCTTCGATCATGTTTACCCATTCGCCCGTTGCTGCGTTGAAGCCGATACCAACTTCTTCGCGTTTTAGGCGGTCAACGATGATAGAACCTTCAAGACCTGCGTTTTCAGCAATTTGACGTACTGGTTCTTCTAATGCGCGAAGGATGATTTTTACACCTGTCGCAACGTCGCCCTCTACTGTTTCAAGAACTTGTTCTACTGCGCTGTATACATTTAGAAGGGCAGTACCACCACCTGATACGATACCTTCTTCTACCGCTGCACGTGTAGAGTTTAAAGCGTCCTCAATACGTAGTTTGCGTTCTTTTAATTCTGTTTCTGTTGCAGCACCAACTTTGATTACTGCTACACCGCCAGCTAATTTTGCTAGGCGTTCTTGTAATTTTTCTTTGTCAAATTCAGATGCTGTATCTTCAAGCTGTGTACGGATTTGCGCAACACGTGCTTCAATGTCAGATGTATTGCCTTCACCCTCGATAATTGTTGTATTATCTTTTGATACGACAACTTTTGATGCGCGTCCAAGTGATGTAATGTCAGCTAATTTTAAGTCTAAACCAAGTTCTTGTGTAATCACTTGACCGCCAGTTAAAATAGCGATGTCTTCAAGCATTGCTTTACGACGGTCACCGAAACCTGGTGCTTTTACAGCTACTGCATAGAAGATACCACGTAATTTGTTTAATACTAATGTAGCTAATGCTTCACCTTCTACATCTTCAGCAATAATTAATAATGGGCGGTTTGTTTGTTTTACCGACTCTAATAATGGCAGAATTTCTTGGATATTTGAGATTTTTTGATCTGTTACTAAGATAAATGGATTCTCTAGTACTGCTTCCATTTTGTCAGTATCTGATACCATGTAGTGAGAAAGGTATCCACGGTCGAATTCCATACCTTCTACAACATCTAATTCTGTTGTGAAACCACGTGATTCCTCAATTGTGATAACACCATCGTTGCCCACTTTTTCCATAGCATCTGCAATGTATTGGCCAATTTCTTCATCCGATGAAGAGATTGCTGCTACTTGTGCGATTGCTTCTTTGTTTTCTACTGGACGTGAGATTGTTTGCAGCTCCGTTAAAGCAGCTGCAACTGCTTTATCGATACCGCGGCGGATACCTACAGGGTTTGCACCTGCTGTTACGTTTTTTAAACCTTCGCGGATCATTGCTTGTGCTAATACTGTTGCAGTTGTTGTACCGTCCCCTGCAATTTCATTTGTCTTAGAAGCAACTTCTGCTACTAATTTTGCACCCATATTTTCATATGGATTTTCAAGCTCGATTTCTTTTGCGATGGAAACACCATCATTTGTAATTAATGGAGAACCGAATTTTTTCTCTAATACAACGTTGCGCCCTTTTGGGCCAAGTGTTACCTTTACAGCATTTGCTAATTTATCAACACCCGCCGCCATTAATGAACGTGCTTCTTCTGAGAACTTAATGTCTTTTGCCATTTAAAAAACCCTCCTAAAATATCAAGCTTTTTATATTGAATGTGCTGCACATCGAAACGCCGGATATCCTGGCACGCATGCGATGTGATACGTATAAAAATTCTGAATTAAGCTAGTACTGCTAAAATGTCACTTTCACGTAGAACTAAGTAGTCTTTATCGTCGTATTTCACTTCTGTACCTGCGAATTTAGAGAAGATGACTTCGTCGCCAACTTGTACATCAAGCTCGACGCGAACGCCGTTATCTAATACACGGCCTGTCCCAACAGCTACGACTTTACCTGTTTGTGGCTTTTCCTTCGCTGAGTCAGGTAATACAAATCCTGAAGTTGTTGTAACCTCTACCTCAACTGTTTCGATAATGATACGATCACCTAATGGTCTTAACAAGTGAAACAACCTCCTACAAATTAATGTGATATATTTATTTTATTAGCACTCGACAACATAGAGTGCTAACACATTTTCTATATTAATGAATTTCTTTTTTTTTTGCAAGTCAGAATGCTAAAAAATTTTGTTTTCTTCCCATATTCCTCTAGAATAGAAGTAACGCTTATATATCATAGTCAATGACAAAGGGAGTTATTCGTTTTGGAATCAACAATTACTGAAAAGAAGAAGTCATACAAAACAGCATTCTTTATATTGCTGACGTACATTTTTGTCTTTCAATTATCCGCCCTGCTGCTTCGGCTGCCGGGTGCCCAGGAATTCGTACTCGGCTTAATAGACGCACCGCCGGAGGAAAAGGGTTCCATTTTGGCAGGATGGTGGTCATTCATCTTTGGAATTATTTCCCTCATCATTATTGCGCTGCTCGTTAAACGCGATAAAAACTTCTTTAATATTTATGAAGGAAAAAAAGCATCTACAACCGAAGCGATCGGCTGGGGAATCATTGGTTTCTTTATGGTATTTGTCGGGCAGATCATCGGTGCGGCTATCGAGATGGCAATTGGCATCGAGGGCGGCTCGGAAAATACAGCCACATTAGTAGAGGTTGCAAAGATGGCTCCTGTAATGGTACTCGTGATTGCTATCATTGGTCCTATTTTGGAGGAGTTTGTCTTCCGCCGGGTCGTATTTGGATCATTTATCCAAACACAGGGCTTCTGGCTCTCTGCTATCATTAGTTCCATTGTTTTTGCGGCAATCCATTTTGACTTTACCCACATTTTGCTGTATACAATCTGCGGATTGATTTTTGCTTTTCTTTATTACAAGACAAAACGTTTACTGGCATCCATCGTTGCCCACGTTTTGCTTAACAGCTTTGTAAGTATCGTCAACTTAAATGCCGATAAGCTTCAGCAGATTATGGATAATATGCCTAAGTAAAATAAGACCTTCCGTCCGTGGAAGGTCTTATTTTTATATAAATAGCTGCTTAAAGAGGCTTTTATCTGCATTCTGTCGTATTTATCTTTAAATAAGAAGTGAATAAGGGGGTTTCTGATTGAATAGTTCAAACTTGCTCGCGCGTAACGCTCGTAAGTATCCAATGTCAGAAGCGGTTGTCAGTTTGGGAAAAAGAACGTCATTTGGAGAACTTGATTTACTCGTTAATAAGTTTTCAAATGCTTTACTGAACCAGGGCTTGCAAAAAGGCGACCGGATTGTTCTTTTTATACCTAATGTATTGGAGTTTGTTATCAGCTATTTTGCTGTGCAACGTATCGGTGCTATTGTTGTCCCGATCAATGCTAAATTTTCACTTCGAGAGGTCGAATTTGTTATGATCCATAGTGAGGCAAGGTGCATTATCACCCATGATATGCTATTTCCAAATGTGTCCTCATTACACTTAGGAGAAATAAAAATAAAAACTGGTTCTGCAGCAAATAGCTGGTTAAGCATGGAAGAGCTTTTGGAGAAGGCGGTTGATACAGTCATTCCTTGTCATCTGTCGGAGGATGATTTATCCACTATTTTATATACATCCGGTACAACAGGTGACCCAAAAGGTGTTCTCTTCTCCTATCGAAATATCTTAACTGTCGCAAATATGATTGCTGTTGAAATGGAAGTGAAGCCGGAAAGCAGGATGCTGCTCATGATGCCGCTCAGCCATTCGGCTCCCCTTCATCTATTTTTGATGGCCGCTTTTATTGTGGGCTGTACAAGCGTATTAACACCGACCTTCACACCTGACTTACTGATTGACTCAGTTATACATGAAAGAACGACCCATTTCTTCGGTGCACCTGTCGCTTATTTAGTAACTGCACAGAACCCTCGATTGATAGAAGCAGACCTTTCATCAATGAAATGGTGGGTATACGGAGGTGCCCCTTTATCAAAAAATGAGGTGCTTATGATAGCAGAGAAATTCAAGACCGATCGACTTGTTAGTGTTTACGGTCTGACAGAGGCTGGTCCTTCCGGTTCCCTTCTCCTTGCTGACGAGCATCCGCATAAAGCAGGCAGTATTGGACGCCGCGCTCCCTTAGGAACTGAGCTGCGCATTGTAGATGAGGAAGGCCGAGATGTCCGAAATGGTGAGATTGGCGAAATTGTATTGTATGGTGAAGGCAATATGCAAGGCTATTATAAAAATGAAAAAGCAACATCTGCTGCTTTTATAGATGGCTGGCTCCGAACAGGAGATCTCGCCCGTATGGATGGGGAAGGCTACCTATGGATTGTCGACCGCAAAAAGGATGTCATTATTTCAGGAGGTATTACGATTTATCCAAAGGAAATCGAAGAGATGCTGCTGCAGTTTAATGGAATAGCAGAAGCGGCGGTCATTGGCATTCCCCATCCAGAGTGGGGAGAAACAATAAAAGCTGTGTTTTCTGGGCACAGTAATATTGATATTGAAAAGTTGAAAGGCTACTTATCTAAAAATCTAGCAGGTTATAAAGTTCCTCGAATTCTTGAACAGCTGAATTCTCTCCCCCGAAATGCATCAGGAAAAATACTTAAACAGCAGCTGAAAGGTGGCGTGTTAAATGAAAGTATTAGCTAAACAACCAGACTACACTGAAAATTTCTATTTACAGGACGAAACCCTGCAAAATATTTTAAAAGACAAACTGCCATCCCCCTTTTTCAATTATGCCGATCGTGAATTAGCCATTTTTGGGGCTCTTTGTGCGGGACCTATTGATGAGCGTGCGAAGCATACGGACCGTGAAGGTGAACCGCGTCTAATCCGCTATGATAAATTTGGAGAAGAAACGAGTCACGTATGGGTCAATGAAGGCTATAAACAAACGGTGAAAGATACGTATAATACGGGAATTGTCGGCTATGTGCACAAGGAAATACCCGAGCTTGGCCATAGAGGAAACTATCTATATAGCTTTGCTCAAGGGTATATTCTTTCCCAAAGCGAGCCGGGCTTTTACTGTCCTGTTACGTTAACGATGGCAACAGCCTACTTATTTGACCATTATGCAGACGAAGCTCTAAAGAAACGGTTTATGCCTCACATCTGTTCTACAGGCGGTGTTAAGCTGTACGAAGGAGCGACCTTTCTAACGGAAAGACAAGGGGGCTCGGATGTCGGGGCTAATGTAGTCGAAGCAAGGTTCATTGATGGCGCTTACTATTTATATGGTGAAAAATATTTTGCTTCTAACGCCGGTCAGTGTGGTGTCGCTATGGTCCTTGCCCGCATGGAAGGAGCATCCTCTGGTTCAAAAGGGCTCACCCTATTTGCTGTACCTTGGCATTTGGATGATGATTCATTAAATGGGATTACGGTTCGGAGGTTAAAAGATAAATTAGGTGTCCGAGCCGTACCATCTGGAGAAGTGGTCTTCGATCATGCAAAGGCATACATTGTAGGAGATGCATCGAAGGGGATCTATTATATGCTTGAAGCGTTAAATTTATCACGAATTTGTAATGCAGCTGCCTCGCTTGGCATTATGCAGCGCGCCTTGCAAGAGGCCTATACCTATACGTCTGCCCGCTCCTCATTTGGGTCCCAACTGACACAGTACCCAGTCATCCAGTATAGTTTAATGAAGCTAAAAGCAAAGCAGCATGCAGAGCTTATTTCATTATTTGATTTAATTGAACTGTATGATAACGTGACAGCAGGAAATGGAACGAAAGAGGAGCAAATTCTTGTTCGTCTTTTAATAGCCCTTGTCAAAAAAGAAACGGCAGAACAAGCAATCCACTTCTCACATGAAGCGATTGAACTGCACGGAGGAAATGGGTATATCGAGGATTTTGTAACCCCTCGCCTGTTACGTGATGCTCAAGTGCTGACCGTATGGGAAGGCACGGCCAATATTTTAGCCTTGGAGCTCATTCGTCTCGTCCAGAAGTTCAGTGTCCAGGATCTGTTCATTCAAAGAATGGAACAACGCCTGAGTTTACTTATACCTTGCCGTTTAACAGAAATTACAGAAGCAAAATTAGAAGAGACACGGGAGTTACTGCAGCAATTTGCGGCGCTCGATGAAACAATGCAAACCTTTGAAGCAAAGGCCGTTATGAAACAGCTCGTCTCACTCTATGAAAGCGTAAATGTAGTGGAATATGCAAAAAAACACCGGGGGCGGGGAGAACAATTAGCAGCCGTATTTTTAGAAGAGGAGTGGAACCTGCGCTCACTTGGTGAACAAGCAAAAGCAATCCGCTATTTCGGGGGAATTTTCTCATAAAAACAAGACGGTACAATCTCCGCTATCCCCAGACAATTAGAATTGCACATGCGGAGAAAGCAAAAGAGACTTGGCATGACCGCCTAGCCGTTATCGAAGGTATAGAATTTTATAGATTGTTACACAAATTAAAACGTGCCATCTTCTTTTGACGGCACGTTATCTTTGCATTTCTTCTATTTGTCTTTTTTGCTCCGCCAGCAGTTCTTCTACTTGAAGTTCCCTCTCACGCTCTTGTTCTTCACGGATACGCTGCTCTTCAGCCTCTATATACTTACGGTATCCGGCACGCGAAATCAGGATGCTTACTTCATATAAAATGAAAAGCGGTACAGCTACAATCAGGTTTGATACAAAGTCAGGCGGTGCCAGGAAAGCAGCTAGTACAAAGAGAACAAAATAGGAATACTTACGAAACTTGACCATCAGTGCCGGATTTAATATACCAATCCGGGCTAAGAACAATGTCACAACCGGCAGCTGAAATACAAAGCCAAACGGCAGCACAAGCGTAAATAAAAATGAAAAGTATTCATTAATTCCGATCGTCTGCTGAATATCCAAATCCGCCGATAAGCTCGTCATAAAACTCATCACATACGGAAATAACACAAAATAGGAAAAAGAAATTCCTAGTAAAAATAAGAAAAAGGCATACGGTATATATTTGAGCGTTGCTTTCCGCTCCGACTCAAGCAAGCCTGGTGTGATAAACGACCATAACTGGTATAGCAATACCGGTACAGTGAAAACCAAAGCCAAGCTAAACATTACTTTTAAAAAGACAGCAAGCGTATCGGCGGGCGCAAATGCATTTAGCGTAAATTGCGCTGCTTCATCACTAAACTGGATATATTTGATAATAGGCTCCGTTAAGAAAAAACTACCAACAAGGGCTAGTACAAAGAATAGCGCCGTGACAACAAGGCGGCTTCTTAACTCTTCCATATGTTCTACTACAGTTAGTTCTCTTGGATTCATAAAATTGACATCCTTAACTTACTTGATTGAATCGTTATCTTTATGATCGATAACTTTCTTTTTATTATCGTCATCGTCATCAGCTAAACCTTTAGTAGCGTTTTTGAATTCGCGAAGTGTCGAGCCCATCGCTTTTCCTAGCTCAGGCAGTTTCTTCGGTCCAAAAATTAATACCGCTACTACGCCGATAATAACTAGGCTTACTGGTCCAATCGCATTTAAATGCACAACCATTACAGCCACCTCCTCTATTATATGTATCATTTTACCGTAACACCTGCATTTTTGCTATTAGATTAAATGTGAATAATTTACGTCAGCTTTCGCTATTACGGATTAAGTAAATGAGGGCTTGTAACTCTACTGATAAATCTATGTTCATTAGCTTCATCGAGTCAGGTACTGTCAGTCTGATTGGCGTGAAGTTTAATATTCCCTTTGCGTTCATCTTCGCCAGCCGGTCGGTCATCGTTTGTGCTGAACGGGCTGAAACGGTTAAAATAGCCAGCTCTGCTCTATATTCCTCGTACATCTCTTCTAGCCGGTCTGGATGAAATACAGGAATATTGCTGATTTCTGTTCCTTCATACGGCGCCTTCGAATCGAATGCTACAACGATACGAGTATTGTGGTTTTTTTGGAAGTTGTATTTAAGAAATGCATTCCCCAAATTCCCCACCCCGATCAACGCTACATTCGTCGCCTCATCTTGATCTAAAGTTTGACGGAAAAAAGATAATAAATGCTGGACATCATAGCCATATCCTTTTTTCCCTAACGCGCCAAAATATGAAAAGTCCCGGCGAATCGTCGCTGGATCAATCTTCATTGCATCACTTAGTTCTTGGGATGAGATCCGCTTTTTCCCCTCTTGAGCAAAGTTTTGAAGAAAACGGTAATAAAGAGGAAGCCTTTTCGTAGTTGCCTGAGGAATTTTATATTCTTTGTTCACATACGTTCCCCCTACAATCAATTGGAAATCGTTTTAATCTTACTAAACATATAGAAACAAGTAAAGCACCTATCATTGCGCCCAATAGTTTCATCCAGTAAACTAAAGGGTGAACTGAGGTGTAAAAAATGATTGTCTTACAAGTAAATCAATTATATAAATCATTCGTCACTGACGAGATACTGAGCGGTGTAAAGCTCGAGGTGCAGCATCGCGATCGGGTGGCGCTCGTCGGACGAAACGGTGCCGGTAAATCGACGCTTCTGAAAATCATTGCGGGACAAATGTCTTATGATTCAGGTGAAATCATTATTCCTAAGGATGTTAACGTTGGATACCTGGAGCAACACGCCGGTATCGATTCAGAACTTTCCATTTGGGATGAAATGATGACCATTTTCGGAAAGCTGCATAAGATGGAGCACGCATTAAGAAACCTAGAACAAAAAATGGCCGATCCTTCCGTTCATGAGGATAGTGAGGCGTATGCCCGCATCATGGCAGATTACGATCAGCTCCAGCACGATTTCAAGGAGGCTGGCGGATACCAATATGAGGCGGATACACGCTCTGTACTTCATGGTATGCAATTTTTCCCTGAAGACTATGAAAAGCCCATCCGCTCATTATCCGGGGGCCAGCGAACGCGTCTGGCACTTGCCAAACTCTTATTATCTAAACCTGATTTACTCATTCTGGACGAGCCGACGAACCACTTGGACATTGAAACATTGTCATGGCTTGAAGGATATTTAAAAAGTTACAATGGCGCAATTCTCATTGTTTCGCATGACCGATACTTCCTGGATCAAGTTGTATCCATCGTCTATGAGGTATCACGTACTCGAGTGACAAAATATACTGGCAACTATAGCGCTTATTTAGATGAAAAAGCAAAAAACTATGAACGTGATATAAAAATGTATGAGCGTCAGCAAGATGAGAAGGCAAAGCTTGAGGCATTTATTCAAAAAAATATTGCCCGTGCCTCGACTACAAAGATGGCGCAGAGCCGACGAAAGACGCTTGAACGTACCGAATGGATGGATTCCCCAGACAATGATGAAAAGTCTGCAAGCTTCGGATTTACGATTGAGCGTCAAAGTGGTAATGACGTGCTGTCTATCGACGATTTGGCAATCGGCTATACGGGAAATGAGATTTCCCACGGCATTTCTATGCGCGTCTTTCGAGAAGATCGCATTGCTCTTGTAGGGCCAAATGGTGTTGGAAAATCAACACTCCTAAAAACGGTTGTAAAAGATTTAGCAGCACTAAATGGGGATATTCGTTACGGTACAAATGTGCAGATTGGCTACTATGACCAGGAGCAGGCAAAGCTGAACAGCAATAAAACTGTCCTTGCAGAACTGTGGGATGAATGGCCGTTAATGAATGAAAAGGACATCCGAACAGTACTTGGTAATTTTCTATTTAGCGGCGATGATGTTACAAAGCCCGTCAACTCCTT
Organism: Lysinibacillus sp.; assembly: GCA_031181585.1. GTDB lineage: Bacteria > Bacillota > Bacilli > Bacillales_A > Planococcaceae > Lysinibacillus_B. The sequence goes on along the minus strand of JAPSKP010000012.1, from coordinate 5,678 downwards.
ATCTGGTGGAGAGAAAGCCCGCCTTGCTCTTGCAAAATTAATGATGCAAAAATGTAATTTCCTCGTTCTGGATGAACCTACGAACCACCTGGATCTGGACAGTAAGGAAGTGCTGGAGAACGCCCTAATTGACTATCCTGGTACGCTTTTATTTGTCTCCCATGACCGCTATTTCATCAATCGCATCGCAACAAAAGTAGTCGAACTTTCGAAAAATGGAGCTTTTGAATACTTAGGAGATTACGATTATTATGTAGAGAAAAAGCAGGAGCTCGAAGAACTGGCTGCTATGAAGGCTGCAAGTGAAGCTGCCAAGACAACTGCTACAATCAACCCTGCTAAGGCAACAACTTCTACTATTGATAAAGAAACCAAAAAGCGCGAGCGCCAGATTAGACGTTTGATTGAGGAGATAGAAAGTAAAATGGGTGCGCTTGATGAAGAAATCAAAGGATACGAAGAGGCATTGTGTGATCCGGAAATCTTCTCTAACCATGAAAAAGCTCTTGAAATTCAAACTAATCTCGATACAGCAAAAGAAGCACATGAGACGCTGGAAATGGAATGGCTTGAACTAAATGAAGAGCTTGAAGCATTATAAATCGATCTACCCCCGTAAAGTGTGCGGGGGTTTTTTCTATTTGAATCTTTTACTATTTATTCATAGATCCTGACTGTTCATCCATCAATCCGAAAGAAGCCGAATGGTAAATTCACTGGAACAGAAAAAAGAAATCGACATTTTAAAGCCTGTTGTTTACTCATAACTATCAACTCATCTTTGGATTAATATTGTTACTTTGTGAGGCTTTATTTTGCCAGAAATCTCTTTATAACTATATAAGTTTATATTAATCATTCCTTTAATATTATTCTGTAATATTAACTTTTTATTTGTCTGCTAATTTGCTTTCCTACTTCCCGTTTTTATAAATCATATAAAAACAAAAAAACTCCACATTTTTATTCACAGATAAAATGTTGTCATATCAACATATCAACAGACTTTTCCACATTGTCCACATGTGCTGTTTTGTTTTTCCACACGATTTCAACAAGAAAACCACAAATTTTATTAATAAATCACATCTTATACACAAGTTATCCACAGTTTGTGTATAAGTACGAATGTTCTCGTTGACATTTTGAAAACAGTTGTTCAAAGCTGTGGATAATTTTTCAGAAAAGTTCTAAAACGAAAAAATATTTACTTCGTTAAGCAAGTTCTATACAAAAAATCATTTTTTTCTACTATATTTATTTTTTTATAAAAATAAAAAGTGCTGCAAATTATTTGCAGCACCTTTCTTTATTCTATCCAAGTCTTCAATTCCATTCCCGGTTTCCCGTTCATTTTCATATCACCTCTTACTCCTGCCTCGTACATAAAGAATCCTGCTGCACCAATCATAGCCGCATTGTCTGTACAAAGCTTCAGCGGAGGCACGAAAAATGGAATATCTTCCTCTATAAAAGCTGATTCTAATGCATTACGCAAGCCCTTATTAGCTGAAACACCACCAGCAGCAATTACTTGCTTAACCCCATATTCTCGAGCCGCTCGAACTGTTTTTGCCGTCAGTACTTCTACTACACTATCCTGAAAGCCTTTAGCCACATGGGCCGGAATGATTTCCTCACCGCGCTGATCCATATTATGCTTATAATTGATGACCGCTGATTTTAGTCCACTAAAACTAAAATCGTAGGAATCTTCCTCTAGCCATACTCGAGGAAATGGTACAGCCTCTTCAGCTTCATACGCCAGCCGGTCGATATGCGGTCCCCCTGGGTATGGCAAATTCAAAACTCTTGCTACCTTATCATAGGCCTCTCCTGCTGCATCATCTCTTGTTTCTCCAATTAACTCGAAACTGCCATGCTCCTTCATATAGACAAGCTCTGTATGGCCACCTGAGACAACAAGCGCCAGCAGTGGAAATTCCATCGGCTGTACAAGGGCATTTGCATATATATGTCCTGCTATATGATGCACCGGTACAAGCGGCAGTCCATGAGCAAAAGCAAATGCCTTCGCTGCATTAATGCCAATCAGCAGCGCCCCCACAAGCCCCGGACCTTCTGTAACAGCTACTGCAGCTAAATCAGCCGGTTCCATTCCTGCTTGTGTCAAACATTCTTCAATGACAATTGTCATCTGCTCTACATGATGTCTTGAAGCAATTTCCGGCACTACTCCTCCAAAACGCTTATGACTATCTATTTGTGACGATACAACATTTGAAATAATCTCTGTACCATCTTTTATAATGCTTGCTGCTGTTTCATCACAGCTTGTTTCAATTGCCAGTATATATTTACTCATTTATATTCACCCACATTACAAGAGCATCTTCCCCGTTATCCGTATAATACCCTTTCCGAATGCCCCCATTTTGAAAACCTAATTTTCGATAAAGGTTTTGTGCTACCACATTCGTCACTCGTACTTCCAAGCTCATAACCTCCATCTCGGCTTCACGTGCAACACGGATAGCTTCCTTCATCAATGCTTCTCCTATTCCCTTACCTCGTGCCGACTCTACAACGGCTACATTTGTAATTTGTGCAGCATCGATTACAAGCCACATACCACAAAATCCGATGATTTCCGTTTCATCTTCTGCCACTATATAATGTGCATACTGATTTTCACGCATTTCATAATGAAAGGAATCGAGCGTCCACGGTGTTGGAAAAGTTGCCAATTCAATTGCATAGACAGCATCTACATCGGCTGCTGTCATTCTACGATACGTAATCACTCGGCCACCTTCTTCTGTTCCTTAATCCAATTTGCTTCCGCCTCTGCAATACGGCGATACTGCGGTACAAAATGGTGAACCGCTTCTATAGACGGCAACTCCCGATCCTCTGCAAGCGCAATAAGTTCTGTAGCACGCGGCAGATCAAGTGTATAAGAAGCTCGGATAGCCTTATCTCCAAGTCTTTCCTTGATGCGTTCCCAGAATACTTCTACATCTGTACCGATAAATAACACGTTTTCATTTAATGCCTGCAGCGTTTCTAACAACCCATCGATATGATCATGATGATCATGAATTACTTCATTTAACAATTCACCACGATAGGCAGCCGCATAAACATGCTGGCGTCTTGCATCAAATAATGGACAGATAACCCCATTAAAAAGTTTGGCATTGGCAGCCAATGCCTGCAGGCTCGATACTCCTACTAAAGGTTTCTTCAACGTCCAAGCAAGTGTCTTGGCAATTGTTACACCAATACGTACGCCTGTATATGAACCGGGTCCTTCTGACACGGCTACTGCATCTATTTGGGAAGGCGTTATGTTTGCCTTGGCAAATAGCTCCTCTACGGCAGGCATTGCACCTACAGAGTGCGTAATTTTAATATTCTGGACTGTTTCTGCCAATACTCGTCCATCTTTTACAATCGCCACAGAAAGAGGGGCATTTGCTGTATCAATTCCTAACCAAATCATTTTAGTAGCTCCTCACACAGTTGGACGTATTGTTCGCCCATCGGTTTAAATATAAATTTCCGCTCTGTTTCACTAATCCGTCTGATTTCCACACTTAAGCGCTCTTTGGGCAGCTCATCTTCAATTAAATGAGCCCACTCTACAACCGTTACTGCATCCCCATAAAAAATTTCATCCCAGCCAAGATCCTCATCACTGTCTGCTAAACGGTAGACATCAAGGTGATTCAACGGCAGACGTCCATTATATTGCTTCATAATAGTAAAAGTAGGACTGTTCACTGTACGCGTAATTCCCAGACCTTTTGCCAATGCCTGTGTAAAGGTTGTCTTGCCTGCTCCTAAATCACCTTCAAGTGTAATAGTAGTTTGAGGCTCAAGAAGTGCTGCTAAACGATGGGCTAATGCCTGTGTTTCTTCAACTGATGTTATATATTTTTCAAATACCATGTTTTAATCCTCCAAAGTACATTACTACTAGTTTACTGTAAGCATGGTAAATGTTCAAAGGGTAGTACCTCATCGGATAGAAGATGACTTTTGTTAAAGTGCAAAAGAAAACACTTCATTTGTTAAATTCCTTAACAAATGAAGTGTCCTTTACAATATAGGCGTTATTTTGTATTTTCTTCTTGATCGTCTGATTTCTTCTCGGCGGGTAAATCCCGGGTTGATTCGCCCCGTTTTTGAATAATTTTTTTACCTATCAACTTATCCTCTTTAAATTCAATTTCATATGCCTGAGTAATCAGCAATTCATCTTGCCATATATATTTACTGTCATCTACCTGTTCCCCCGGACCTCTTGCCACCTCTACTACTTCCATATAAGACATACCTTCTTTTAACTGGTTAAATTCATCCTCATTCATATATTTCTGCCATGCATACGTATTTGAATCTTCTATATTGATCATTTTATTAGAAGAGCACCCAAACAAAACGATAGCCGACAACAGAACGATAATCATTGGAGCAATTCGTCCGTATGTCATAACCGGCACCCCCACCTACTATCTTTTCAAATATAATTTTACCCTATTATTTTAAAATAGAAACAAACTTATTATCACTCTAGCATTTTAACATATTCTGATAATAATTTTATGAGAATAAAAGCTTATTTTAAGCTATTATTAGTTAAATATTTATTAAAAGGAAGCAAACTTTCTCCTGCTTTTCCCTTTTCATAAATAAGTAACTCTATGCCTTTTTATTTATGAACTACTAGAGTAATGATAATCTGAATAACAAATGATTTTCGGGAAAATAAAAAGCGTACAATAAGATCTCTCCTATTGTACGCATTAACCTTAAATAGTATTAGTAAATAAAAAAAGCTCTTGTAAGATTATTTCTTACAAAAACCTAAATGGCGGTCCCGACCGGGATCGAACCGGCGATCTCCTGCGTGACAGGCAGGCATGTTAACCGCTACACCACGGGACCATTTGTTAAAGACATAAATTATCTTAACATGCCTGTTTTAAATACGCAATATTTTTTTATAGATATTTTAACCCTTCATTACATTACTTTTTTTAATACATGATTCCGTTCTAGTATCTTTAATAAAAAGAACGCAAAAGCAGTACCAGCAAATGAACTCATTATAAAGGCTGGTACAAGACCAAATAATGTAGCCTCCTGCCCTAAAATAAGCACGGCAACAGGATAAGCCGCCATAGCGCCAAAAATCCCTGTACCAATAACTTCACCGAGTGCAGTAAATGTTAGATTTTTTGTTTTTGAGTAAACAATCCCTGCTAATAAAGCACCTATCATACTTCCAGGAAACGCAAACAAGCTCCCTGTTCCCATAATGTTACGAATTGTAGAAGCTACCAATGCTTGAACAACCGCATAATAAGGACCTACTAATACTGCAGTCAAAATATTGGCTAGATGCTGGACAGGAAAAATCTTAGCAAATCCTACGGGAATGTAGACAATCGTACTGCTTACAGCAACAATAGCACTTATGATAGCTGTATACGTTAACTTTCTTAGTTTTTTTATTGGACTCATCTCCTTTGGTGTTTTAGTGAACTACTAAAATAGCCCCTAGACCCCCAAGAGGATGCGTCAAGCTACTTTCCTACGCTAGTGTTAACTAGATCAGGTTCAAAGGGTACTTCTCAGCCTCTAAGGCGCCCCTAGTAGTCTTTTTTATTATAGTAGATAGTAGTGTTAAATGGTATAGATTATCCATA
>JAPSKP010000164.1 GCA_031181585.1 Lysinibacillus sp. | reverse complement strand
AGAGCAATTTCATGTTTTTGGTCATGTAACAAAAAACATTTTGCTATAATGAAAAAGTGAAACTTTAACTGAATTCATTCGTAAAATATATAGTAGAAGGTGGAGAGGGTAGACAATGGATGCGTTAGTTAACAAAAGAATAAAGCAAGTGCTTAAAGGTGATCAAAACGCATATGCAGACATTGTAAACCTCTATCAGCACAAACTATACCAAATATGTTATCGGATGCTCGGTAACAAACAAGAGGCAGAAGATATTGCACAAGAAGCCTTTGTGCGGGCCTTTATCAATTTACATTCCTATGATCAAAAGAGAAAATTTTCGACCTGGTTATACCGAATTGCAACCAACCTTTGTATCGATAGGATCCGAAAAAAGAAGCCGGACTATTATTTAGATGCGGAAGTAGCGGGGACAGAAGGTTTAGATATGTACTCGCAAATTGCGGCAGACGAGCAGCTTCCAGAAGAAGCAGTGGAGCAGATGGAGCTGCAGGAACGTGTTCAGTATGAAATCAGTCGATTACCTGATAAATACCGTTCTGTCATTGTCCTTAAATACATTGAGGAACTATCGCTTCAAGAAATCAGTGAAATTCTTGATATGCCAATTGGGACGGTAAAAACCCGAATACATCGTGGTCGTGAAGCGCTGCGAAAACAGTTGAATAATTTATAGGAGGGATTTCGCATGAGTACGTGTCAAAAAAATTATGTAGAATATATGCACGATTACTTAGATGGCGATATTAGTCGTGAGCATGAGCAAGAGCTGAAAAAGCATTTGCAAAACTGCTCTACATGTCAGCAACATATGCATGAGCTAAGTGACACAATTGCGTTCATTAAAAGTGCTACGCACATTACGGCACCTCCTAGCTTCGAGGCAAATGTAATGAATCGCCTGCCAAAACGAAAAAATACAGTCGGTATTCAGAAATGGCTGCGCAAACATCCTATTATTGTTGCAGCGGCTGTCTTCTTCATATTTATGAGTACTGCTTTATTAGGAAGCTATCCAAATGACAATCAATTTTCTGTAACCAAGCAGCCAAACATAATCGTCGACGGACAAACGGTAACTGTTCCAGCTGGAGAAGTGGTAAAGGGTGATATTGTAGTAAAAAATGGGACCATTGTCATTGAAGGTGAAGTAGAGGGTAATGTAACAGTGATTAATGGAGAATACATGGCTTCTACTGCAGTCGTCAGCGGCCAAATTGAGGAAGTAGACCAGGCTTTGGAGTGGCTGTGGTATGAAATGAAACAGATGTTTAATAGTTTTATTTCACTTTTTGAATCTACAGATGAATAACTAATGGAGAGCTGAGGGAATTTCCCCCAGCTTTTTTAATGGGGGAAAAGTGGACAATTTCTGCATGAATTGGGTATAGATTAAAGCATGATCCTCTTTCTGCGGCAGTCTGCAACCTATTTATGCAATAGGCTTTTTAATGCTTTTTATGAATAAAGAAAAGGATAAATGTGCAAATATAGGATAGAGGGAAACTGTTACCCACATTTGGAGAATCGATCCGAAATTGATTTTCCATTAAAAAAGTATGCGACAGGCGGATCATAGAAATAAATGAGCCTTTCGCCATCCTTTACCGTAGTAAACAAATATGTATATTTTTTATTCTGGAACTTTCCCCAGAAAATGACGTCCTATAGAAAATGACCGAGTCTACTCGATTGGGTGGACTTTTTTCTCTTTGGAAAAGTCAATTGTAACGCAAATATGATATACTTGAGTCGTATATGGATTAGCTAGAAAAGTGGGGGATGCCACGTGCAGATAATCGAGCAATTTACAGATTTGACGCCTGTAAGTGTTATTTTTAACTTCTTAGATGTACTGCTTGTATGGTACGTTATGTATAAAACTTTGACCCTCATTAAAGGAACGAAAGCGGTTCAATTATTGAAAGGGATCTTTGTCATTATTGTTGCAAAAATTGCAACTGAAATATTTGGGCTGAATACGCTCGATTGGCTCTTGGAGGAAATCATTGACTGGGGTTTCCTAGCCATCATTATTATATTCCAGCCGGAAATTCGCAGGGCTCTTGAACAGCTCGGGCGCGGAAAGCTGTTCCAGCGTACGACGAGTCAACAGGATGAGGAACAGGCACGCTTAATTGAAGCGATGAAAAAGTCAGTGAGCTATATGGCGAAACGCCGCATTGGTGCGTTAATTTCGATTGAAAAGGAAACAGGTTTAACAGAGTATATAGAAACGGGTATAAAGATGAATGCGGAAATTTCTTCCGAGCTGTTAATCAATATCTTTATTCCCAATACCCCGCTTCATGATGGGGCAGTTATTATGCAGCGAGATAAAATTACAGCAGCAGCCTGCTATTTGCCGCTTTCTGAAAGTGCTTTTATTTCAAAAGAACTAGGGACACGACACCGTGCCGCACT
>JAPSKP010000088.1 GCA_031181585.1 Lysinibacillus sp. | reverse complement strand
GAAGGAGTCCTGGGGCTTTATAGATAATAAAATAAAAGCTGTGTATATTATATTACTCTGTAAAAGCTTGCTTGATTTGTTCGATTGCCCAATCCAGTTCTTCGCGGGAAATGACGAGCGGAGGAGCAAAACGAATGACGGTATCATGCGTTTCTTTACATAGCAGACCAAGCTCCATTAACTTTTCGCAGTATGGACGAGCGGCTTCATATAGTTCCATGCCAATGAATAATCCGCGGCCTCGAACCTCTTTAATAACAGGGTTTTGAATCTCGCGCAGCTTCTCCATAAAATAGGCACCAAGCTCAGCAGATCGTTTTGCTAAGTTGTCATCAATAATGACATCAAGAGCAGCAATTGAAACAGCACAGGCTAACGGATTTCCGCCAAATGTTGACCCGTGAGAGCCGGGAGTAAATACGCCAAGTACGTCGCGGTTTGCTGCTACACAAGAAATTGGCATTACACCTCCGCCTAACGCTTTGCCCAAAATATACATATCCGGCACTACATTTTCCCAGTCACAAGCAAACATGCGGCCAGTACGAGCAAGACCAGTCTGAATCTCATCTGCAATAAACAATACATTTTTCTCGCGGCATATAGCCTGCACTTTCTGTAAAAAGCCTTCCGTTGGAATTACAATACCAGCTTCTCCTTGAATTGGCTCTAAAATAACGGCTGCTGTATTTTCTGTTATGGCGTCTTGAATAGCAGAAACATCTCCGTAGGGTACAAGGGTGAAGCCAGGTAAAAGTGGAGCAAATCCTTGCTGATAGGCCTTTTCCGAAGACATCGATATAGCTGCCATTGTACGGCCATGGAAGTTGCCCGTACAGCAGATGATATCGGCATTCCCCTTTATGCCCTTCACCTCATAAGCCCATTTACGTGCTGTTTTTATAGCGGTTTCCACCGCTTCTGCTCCTGTATTCATGGGTAGTACCATTTCTTTGTTTGTCAGATGGGCTACCTTTTCATACCATGGTCCGAGCTGATCTGAATGAAAGGCTCGGGATGTAAGCGTGACACGGTCAGCCTGTTGTTTCAGGGCTTCAATAATTTTCGGATTACGATGCCCCTGGTTGACAGCTGAATAAGCTGATAGCATATCCAAATATTTAGTGCCTTCCGGATCATATACCCATACCCCAGAGGCTTCTGAAATCACAATCGGCAGCGGATGATAGTTGTTTGCCCCGAATTGCTCTGTTTTGTGAATAATTCCTTTACTATTGTTCATAATATCCATCCTCCCTTTATTACCATCATAACGGAAAGACAATAAAAAAAGCAGGCTCTTTATCTGCTTTTTTTAAAGTATAGTTAAGGATAGAAATTGTATCTCTATAAATATAGTTCAAGAAAATGCAATTTTCTTATGGTTGATAGCTGTTTGGTCTTTTCCAAAAGGTGGCGAGCGCAATGCTTAATACCAAGACAGTTCAGGATGGCCCTTGAAGCGGCTTATTGTGAGCAGTAGAGCGCTTTGTGATGAAATGGCCGACAACTAGAATGATGAATGCACAAAATACTACTAGACCTGCAAACAGAAGCGGCGCCTTAAAACTATTAAAATGATTTTCTACTCGGCTGGCAATAAGTGGTCCGATAATTTGGCCTAATGCATAGGCAGTTGTCAGGACAGAAACGACCAGGCCGCTTTGCTGGGGAAACAGCTGCCTTCCATAGCCGGTAGTAAGTGTGACCAAGCCGACAAACGTACAGCCGAATAAAAATGCCGAGAGTAATACACTCCACGCTGTTTGTGTCAGTACAGGCAGAATAATACCTAAAACTTGCAGTATGTATGCAATAAACATGACAGAAACAGGCTTGAAGCGTGACATCATCGCCATCCAAAATGGTGCTGAAGGGGCAGCAGCAACGCCGACAACCACCCATGAATAGCTCGCATATGCCTGTAAGTTTTCGATATTATAGACAATATCAACGAGGAAAGTTCCCGTAATGATATAGCCCAGGCCTTCCAGCCCGTAGGCGATAATAAGCCAGAGCATAAAACCTCGCCAAATATGTGTATCGTTTGTTTTTACGACCTTCTCTCCATTTTGAACACGGATATGACGCCAAAGCATAAGGGTAGCAGCTAAAAATAGAGCAGATAGCACACCTAGCCCGATCCATGTGCCTTCCCAATGAAATCTCGCCTCTAAAAAAGGAACGAATAAACCTGAAATCGCGATGCCAATACCAATACCGCTAAATACATAGCCAGACCAGCGTGTTAGCAGGTGTGAGGCTAAGTAATCCATAATAATACTTGAAGTTAATACAAAAATGAATCCGCCTGTCGCTCCCGCGATAAATCTAAGAACAATCCAGATGATATAGGAATGAGTCAGCCCCATGGCGATAATGGAGGCGACATTTAATAAAACATTTCCTAATAAAAATGATTTTTTACCTTTATAAATAAACCCGGCTCCCAATGCCCCGGCAAAGTAGCCTATATAGTTGCTTGAAGCGAGCCATCCACCAGCCTGAAACGTCAAGCCTTCATCCACCCGCATGAACGGCAGCAGAGGCGTAAAGGCGAACCGGCTAATCCCCATAGCAATGACGAGTAATAATATCCCCCCGAGTAATACCCCTGCGTGACGATAATTCACATAACCACCCCTTATTAATTAATCATAACATTCTGTTAAATACAATTGTAGAAAAATGTTAGCTAGCAATTTGAATATCAACCGTTACAATGAAGAGGAAGAAAGGCAGGAAGGGGAAGAGCAGAATGTTGTATAAAGTCATAGTGTATATACATATATTGAGCGCTGTTGTAGCAATTGGTCCGCTTTTTTCGATATTCCCGATTTTGAAGCGTATGGAAAGAGCGAAAGAAAAAGATATTAAGGGGATGGTGGAAGGGCTGCGTGGTGTTGTGCGTGCTGTCAGTCTGGCAGGGCATGTATTGGTACCAAGCGGAATCGTACTCATCTGGCTTAGCGGCTGGTCATGGAAGACACCCTGGGTACTGGCAACAATTATTCTGCTCGTTGTTTCACTTTTGTTCCTTGCCAGGGCATTTAAGCCTGCCTGGCGTATTGCCGAAGCAGAGCGATTCCAAAAGGAAGTTTTCATTCCAGTGATGAAAAAGGCTGCAGTTCTGTATATCGCTATCATGCTCGTGATGCTTTGGCTGATGGTAATTAAACCACAGCTATGGTAGCTATAGCAAAGCCCCTCATTTAGAGGGGCTGATGATTTGCAGTATATATCTTAATATGCTGTAAATAAGAAGAGTTTATTGAAATGAAGCCTTTGCTTTATAATACACTTAAAGCATTTTTTCCATTGCGCTTCACTTTATAAAGCTCTTCATCTGCTTTTTGAATAAGCATAGAAACAGTAAAGTCAGATAAATCCTCTACAATTACGGCACCCAAACTAATAGTGAAATGTAAACATTTATCCTCAAACAGAATTTCACTCGCCTGCAGAGTAGAGAAAAGATGCTCAATCGTCTGTTTAAATAAGATCGGATCCTTACTCATGACAATAAACTCATCTCCGCCATACCGGGCAATAAATAATTTTCCGGTATGATTACATTTTCTTGCTTCTTCTCCGATCTGTTGGAGAATACGGTCCCCCAATAAATGTCCATAACAATCATTTTTTTCCTTGAAATCATCAATATCGAAGAGAGCGCAACAAAGCGGATAGCTATCAGATTGCGCTTCTAGCAGCCATTTTTCAGCTTCTTCTTCAAAATAGTGACGATTATACACTTGTGTTAAGTTATCTGTATAGGCGAGTAAATTAAGCGCCGCTTTACTCGTACTTAAGGCGAATTCATGCAGGCGATCTAATTGACGACGAGATTCCTCAGATTCTAGAAGTTCATTTTTAATGCGGGCATACTCGTAGGCCCTTTTATAATCCTGCATCACTTCATAGGATTCAATAATTGTATTAAGCATTCTGCTTTTTAATTGAACATCGGAAATCTCTTTCATAATAGACCATGCTTCCGTAAAGTAATCATCTGCCTGTTGGTATTGATTAGTACGGGAATAATAAACGCCTACATTACTAATTGTCGTTGCATACTGCTTTGAATCTTGCTTAAGAAGGGGGTGGGCCAGTACTTCTTGAAGTAATTTGTATGATTCATCATATTTATCTAATTCAAATAGATAGCAAGCAAGAGTATTCATATAGTAGATATACATAATTGGCTGTTCATGTTTAGCAGCGTTCATAATAGGATAAATTTTTTCACTATAATGAAGAGCCTTTTCTAAATCCTTCAATAAAATATAGCACCCAACAAGATTATGACAGACGGCAGGATAGTATTGGTGGGATGGAGTATCTTCCAGAATTTCCAATACTTTAAGGTTATATTCGATTGAATGTTCTATGTCCCCGCTGTAATAAAAAAAATTAGCACTGTGATAAAGATGATTTAATTGTAAATCCGCATGGCCGCTTACTAACAGACAATGCTTCAATTGGTCGAGTAAAGGCTGTACAGATTGGATATCACCTTTATTAAATAGGCAGGCGATTTTTAAAGTTATATATTCACCAAGTGATTGATAATTTTGTGTTTCCTCAAGTTTAGGGATTTCTTCATCAAGTATAGAAATAGCTATATCGTACTGTGTTTTATGGAAAAGCTCTCTAGCTACTTTTAATTGGGCATCGTAATAGAATTGCAAAATAATCCCTCCACATAATCGACGTGTTTCTAATTATTCTCTCCTTGACATAATAATACCAAAATAAATTAAAATTATCCTTTTATTTTAAGCAAAAAGTTTTATTTTTAATAAAATAAAGAGAGTAATTTGACTCAAAATAAAAAGTAATGTGGTAATAAGAGTGTGAAATATCTAGGAATCTTATTCTCTATAAGAAAAAAATAGTAAAAATAAAAAATGCATTCGAGACATTACACGAATGCATCAGAAGACAGATATATGGATAGAGCCCCATAAAACTGCCTGGATTTAAGAAATGAGCGATTTGACCGCTTTTGAGATGACTGCGCCTTCTGCTTTGCCAGCAAGTAAAGGCTTTGCGATTTTCATAGCATCTCCCATATTCATTCCTGCACCGATACCTGCTGCCTTTAGCTCTTCTATAATTTCTTCTTCAGAAAGCTGCTTTGGAAGGAAGCTTTTCAGCAGTGATAGTTTCGCTTTTTCCTTTTCTATTAAATCTTCTCTTCCTGCTGTTTGAGCACCTTCCAATGCTTGATTTGTCTGTTTAACTTCACGGTTGACGATCGCAATTTCCTCTGCCTCCGTTAGCGCCGTACCTTTTTCTTTTTCAGCTCCATCAAGAGCAGACTTTAATAACGTCAATACACCTTTAGATAAAGCATCCTTTTCCTTCATAGCAACCTTTAGCTGCTCAAAAACTTGCTCTTTTAACATACGTCCTTCATCTCCGTTTCATTTTGGTTTTATTGTAACATATTTTTCCAAATTATTTCTTGCATGTAATAGAAGTGTGGGAAAGCAGACTTTGTGAATAAAGAGCATACGGGCAATATACCCGCTGCTTTTGTCATTCCACTTCGTAGCTGTTAACAAAGGCAAAAGCTTTGATAACGTCTTCTAGCATCTGATCCTTGTCCACATGAGGAGGGAATTTGTTTAGCTCGTGGTTAGCGATTAATGCCTCTAAAAATTCCCGAACCTTTCTGTCTTCTGAAGTTACCTCTTTGCCTATAATTGTGGCTAATACTTCTCCTTTTTCCTTCAAGGTAATATGCATAAAAAAACATTCCTTTCTTAATCTATAGATACTTTTATTATACCGTTCCTAAAACGAAAAGAAATAGATGCGCACTTAGGGGAAAGTGAGTACTATGAAAGGTAGAAATAACTGAAAGAGGGATTTGAATATGAATGGAAAAATTTTGACCCAAGCTTTATTGCAGACATCTGGCAATGAGCTTCGAATGGTATATGCTCTGCTTCTTAAAACAAATATCCTCGGGATGATGACAGCAAAGACAAAGGATTTCTTCTCGAAAGAAACAGATCATTTTAATGAAACCTTGAAAACAGAAATGACAAAGATGGAGCGTTTCTCAGATGAAGAGCTCCAAGTAAAGTTGTTTACGGAAATTACAAGATTGCTTGATCTTCCTGCCAAGCCTTATAATACGCCAGTCGAAATTGAAATGCAGGGAGATGCGATTATGGAGGCAGTGCATAGAGCAATGCTGAACGATGATAAAGACTATGAGAGGTTAGTTGAGTCACCAAATAATCGCGAGATTTACCAGCTTATCATCCAGTACCAAATGCAGAAGGTTTTTTCTGCTTTTGACACTAAGTTCCGAGAGCTGGATGAAAAGAAAACAACAGATTTTACGAAGAAAATTCAGGGGTTTTTAATGGAACTGCCAGACGAGAAACAGCAGGAATTGAAAAGTAAGCTGGAGGTTGATGATCTGTCGACGGAGGCTATCCGTATGGCGATATTGACCCAAGGATCGGTAGTTGTGCTTTCTATTATTGTGGAAGTGGCAGGTTTCGAAGCCTATACAACGCTGACATCGGCAATTGCAGCAGCAATGGCGCTTATCGGTGTTACATTACCCTTTGGATTTTATACCTTTGCTACTTCGCTGTTCTCGATACTGGTCAATCCACTTATACTCCTGCCCCTTGCCTTAGGCGGAGGCGGATTACTATTGAAGCACCAAAACAAAAGTATGAAGAAAAAGCTCCTGCCGGTAGGTATACTTCAAATTACGCTTCCACTTGTCGCACAGGCTAAAATTGGTGAAGCAGACTTTGCTCCATTTATCACACATTGGGAAAAACAAGAGGCCCGCCACCGAGAGCTTACGATAAAACGTGCTGAGTATGAAGCGGCATTACTTGATAAAGAGGCAGAAATAAAATTTTATGAAGAACAGCGTGAAAGTCATGTGCAAATGATGGAATCTGAAAAAGAGAAGGTCAAGACTTATAAAGTATTTATAGGCAGTCATATTGCGACACTACCAGTGGAGGAGCGGACATCCGCTCTTCAAGAAGGAATTGATTTTCAGGCTTCGATAAAGGAAGAAATCGCCGCCATAGAGCAGCAAAAGGGAGAAAATCGAGAGCGAAAGGGATTATGGCGGACGATCAGCGCCACAATTGATAATACAAAGCTGAATGTCCGGAAAAATCAGCTTCAAAAAGAAAGTGAAGAAAGACAGAAAGAGTTAGTTGAAGAGTTGTTAAAGTCTGAAGGTGCTTTTTTGCAGGCAGAGCGAGAAAGCCTGCTAGTCCATCAAGCCAATGCAAAAGAACAGCGGGAAAAGGCGCTTGTCTATGATGAAAAGGCAGCAACAGCAAAGGAAAAGGCTAAAGAGTTGAAAAACCGCCTGAAAATAATGAATGAACAAATCAAACAACTGCAAAACGAGTATTATGGTCTTGGACATAACGAATGAGAGGTATGTGACTTTATTAGAAATGAGCAGAAGGCTGGAAATGAAATAAATGGATTGACATACCTTTCATGGGTAACTTATAGTGAAGAGACATGATGCGCATACCTATAAGGGGTACCCTAAAAAGTGCTTGGAGGAGGAAGATGAAATGGAAAAAGAAATGAATGAACAGTTGGATTCTTCGTGCCATACAGAAGAGTCAGAGAGAAAAAGTCATCATCCTGAGCAGGTGAAGAAGGATTTGACAAGCCGTTTGAACCGCATTGAAGGACAGGTTCGAGGAATTAAAGGGATGGTCGAGAAGGATGTCTACTGCGATGATATTATTACACAGCTTTCGGCAATCCAATCTGCTTTAAACAGTGTAGCGAAGGTCCTTTTACAAGGCCACTTAAAAGGGTGCGTCGTGGATCGCCTGGCAGAAGGCGATGAAGAAGTATTAGATGAACTATTGGTGACTATTCAGAAGTTGATGAGAAAATAGATAGGATTTTTTATAATCACGAAAAGGAGCGATTAACCATGGAGAATGTAACATTTCAAGTAAAGGGTATGTCATGCGGGCATTGTGTAAAGGCTGTTGAAAGAGGCTTGGGCCAGTTAGAAGGTGTAGAAAAAGTAACTGTTCAATTGGATGCAGGTACTGTGGAAGTTGCTTATAAAGGCGATCAAGTGACGATTGACCAAATGAAAGCGGCAATTGATGATCAAGGATACGATGTAGTGGAGTAGTGAGAGAGGACTGCTGTTACAAAGGAAACGTCCAAACAGGCGATAACGGGAGAACAGCGGAGGCAATCGTCAGCTATGTATCTGTTGTTTTCATTGCAGTGTGTAAAAATTAAAGAAGAAAAGGCTAGTACTGTAGAGGTACTGGCCTTTTTTGTTGGTAGAGGAGAAGTGCGCATGATAGGAAAGGTAACAGACTTTTCACCAGAGGATTAAGAAATTCTTAAGAAATCATCTAGCTAAATATTAAGTATTTTTGTCTATCCTAAAAGGAGTTTTGAAAAAGGAGATCAGCACATGAAAAAATGGCTCTTTTTAATAATTTCTTTAATAGTTATAGGTTTTTTTGTGTTTGAGGATATTGAGTTTGCTGAAGTCCCTCGGATGGAAGTGGCTGTAGAAAAAGACCAATTATACAGAGGGGAGCTGGTTTTAGTTAACGGCGAATTCCCGATAAGTAAACAAGGGCTGCCAAACGACATTGTCTTGTTAGAGGACTACCAGTCTATGGCACCGGGGCTTCAGATGGTGGATCCTTCCATTCTTATATCTAGAAACTTGTTACAAAATCTTGGGTTAATGATAAAAGATGCAGAAAAGGATGGTATCGATCACTTTATAATCAATAGCGCCTATCGAAACTTAGATAAGCAGGCTGAACTGTATGAAGAGATGGGAGCGGAATATGCGCTGCCAGCTGGCTATAGTGAGCATAATTTAGGGCTTTCAGTTGATATCGGTTCGACGGAAGGTTCAATGGATACGGCAGCAGAAGGAAGATGGCTTGAGCAAAATGCTTGGAAATATGGCTTTATTTTAAGGTATCCATCTAATAAGCAGGAAATTACGGGCATTCAATATGAACCTTGGCATTTCCGGTTTGTCGGGCTCCCTCACAGTGCCATCATGTATAAGGAAGACTGGGTTCTGGAGGAATATTTAGCTTACTTAAGAGAACATACTCAATACAAAACAACCGTGCAAGGGAACAAATATGAAATCACTTATTATAAAGCGGCGGATGGTTTAGACATATCCATTATTCCTGAACAGCCGTATCAAGTATCCGGTGATAATATGGGAGGAGTTATTGTAACGGTGGAATTATAGGTTAGGAAGGGTCCAGTTCTTTCGTTTTAGTGAAAAAGGAAGCCTCTCTCCGTTCATAGAATATAGTTATTAATAGGCAGATAAATTGAAATATAACATGTTGAGTAAGGAAACCGACCTTCGGCAGACTTCAAGCCGTCTGATTATGTTTTTTCTTATTATTGCCTATAGAGAGGGCGGGAATAGTTGGTTATATTTTAGAAGCAATTATTCGTAAACCCCCTGAAAAAAAGCTATGATTGATAAAATTGTATGGGGAAGAGGTAGGAAGAATGAAAGATTTAATCGCTATTTCTCAACGTAAGGAACCGGCTGATTTTATATTGAGGAATGCTCGAGTAGCAGATGTATTTTCCCTAACATGGAGGTCGGCTGATATCGTAGTGGCAGCAGGTAAAATAGTAGCGATTGATTCACATGGCCAATATGAAGCAAGACATCAAGAGGATGCGGAAGGGCGCTATGTCATTCCAGGGCTTATGGATTCACATATTCATATTGAATCGTCCATGTTGACGCCTGAGCAGTTTAGTCGTATTTTATTGCCCCATGGTATTACGTCTGTCGTAACTGACCCTCATGAAATTGCGAATGTAGCAGGGGCGGCCGGGCTGCAGTATATGTTGGATGCAGCAAAGAAAGCGGAATTGGATATTTATTATATGCTTCCATCTAGTGTGCCTGCAACGGCCTTCGAGCATGCGGGAGCAGTGATGAAAGCTGAAGACTTGGCCCCTTTTATAGAAGAGGGTCGGGTGCTGGGTATTGCAGAAGTGATGGATTTTCCCGCAGTGTTGGCGGGACAGGAAGATATGCTGAAAAAAATAAAACTGGGGCATGACCGCCAGATGATTGTAGACGGGCATGGGGCAGGATTGTCGCCTTCTCAAATTACAGGGTACCGCGCGGCAGGAATTCACACAGACCATGAGTGCATTAGCGCCGAGGAAGCGAGAGAGCGTGTAGAGCAGGGGATGTATGTACTGATTCGGGAAGGCTCCGCTGCAAAGAATTTGAAGGATGTGCTGCCAGCTGTTAACTCTTACAATGCAAGACGGTTTGCCTTCTGTACGGATGACAAGCATTTGGATGAGATCATTCAGGAAGGAACGATTAATCATGCTGTTGCGTTAGCAATAAAAGAAGGGGTGGAGCCGCTTCAGGCTATCCAAATGGCAACACTGAATGCTGCAGAATGCTATCGTTTATATCACCAAGGGGCTCTCGCTCCAGGATATATAGCAGATTTTGTAATGCTGGAAGGACTAGAGACAATGAAGCCAGCAGCAGTTTGGAAGAATGGAAGGAAAGTTGCTGAAACAGGAGAGATGTTGACGAAGAGTCCTGCTGCAGTAGAGGTGCCGGCCAATATTTTGCACTCTGTGCGCTTACCGGAATTGTCTGCCGCAGATTTAGCATTGCCGATGAAAGGGACGAGGGCAAATATTATTGAAGTCATTCCAAACCAAATCGTGACGAAAAAGCTGCAGGCTGATGTTGATGTAGTGGATGGATATTTCAAGCCTTGTATCGAGAAGGATTACCTGAAGATTGCTGTTTTTGAACGACACCATCTACTTCATACAAAAAGCACCGCAATTGTCCACGGTCTAGGGTTACAAGAAGGTGCTATTGCTACAACTATCGCACATGATTCACATAATGCTATCGTTGTTGGCACAAATGATGAGGATATGCTTATGGCATTACGTGCACTTGAACAGATAAACGGAGGCCTCGTCGTAGTAAAAGATGGTAAAGTACTTGCACAGATGGCTTTACCTGTTGGAGGAATTATGACAAATATCGGAGCCCGACAAGCGGAACAACAGCTGCAAGAAGTACATAAAGCACTTCACATTATTCATCCGACGTGCCATTTCCATTTGTTTTTGACTCTCTCGTTCTTAAGTCTGCCGGTCATTCCTTTATTGAAACTGACAGATACAGGATTATTTGATGTAGAAGAGTTCAAGCATATCCCAGTTGATGCCTCCTTATAATATGATAAAAGAAAAGGCAGATGGAGCTGAGAGTGCTCCGCCTGCCTTCTACTTGATGTACATCAAATAGGAAGATGTTTGTCTCTGTCGTATATTTTTTATTAATACAAATTGTTAGTAGAATGTTTATGAGTAGGGAAAATAAAACGATAGGTCAGATATCGATTTCCCACCTTTCTTTTTCATCTTGTTTCATCTTTTCTTCCATTTCTGGTGGATAGACAGTACGGTATTTGTGATGATCTGCCGGAATGAGCTCAATCATTTTTTCAATCATTTCCTGTGGATCGTACTGGTCCTTTAAGCTCTCTTCTTGCTTTAGCATGTCCTCTTTCTTTGTGAAGTTCTTTTCTTCATCGAACCATTTCCATTTTTCATCAGCGCTACGGTCATTGAATCCTGTGTTATAAGGACCTGGGTTGATTGTTGCGACCTGTACACCAAACTCGGCGAGCTCTTTTTGCATCGTCTTTGCAATGCCTTCGATTGCGTGCTTCGTTGCTGTGTATGGTCCTACATAAGGTGTACCTGACAAACCTGCAATAGAGCTCAAGAAAACAATTTTCCCGCTGCCTTTTGCAACGAGTTTGCGTGAAGCAATCTGGACAGTTTCAAGGGTCGCAAATACATTAACTTCAAATAATGCACGGAATCGATCCATCGGCACCTCAGCTAAAGGGCCTCCCTCATTGATTGCTGCATTGGCCACGAATACATCAAAGTCATATTTTTCGATTTGTGCACGGTCCCGGGGATTTAAAATATCGAGTTTGAAAACTTCAATATCAAGCCCCAGCTCTCGTGCTTCTCGCATTAGACTAGTATGCTGTGAAGTTGTCTCTGTGGTTGCAATTACGTGATGTCCTTTTTTCGCTAGTCCAGTTGCTGTCCCGCGGCCAAATCCGCTCCCGGCTCCTGTGATAAATATCGTCTTACTCATATTGACTCCTCCTCATAAATTATTGTCGTTGTTCCTCTTCCCGCTGCAAGCTCACTGAAACATGTAACAGAGCGCGGTTGTATAGTGGGACGATTAAGCGAGGGTAAGAGTATAAAGCTATGTATAATTTTAAATGCAAGTATGAATGAAGAAGCTAAGCAGGTTTATGCGGGTTGTTTTGAAGATAGTCAGGTACAAGGTCACTCTCTTATATAATAAGTAAGAAGGCTGGCAATCCGCTTATCCATATCCAGCAGCAGCTGCATTAGATAGCGTGTTTGTTCACAGGGTGGAACATAATGAAGATATGACTGCCAAGGATAAATAGAGGGGTATAATGAGGTAATAGCGAAGGAATTATAAAGTAAATTGCTGAAAAAATATATTGCGAAATTTTAGAGGGAACTCGCCAAGCTTGAAAAGGGAAAGGCGACTGAACTTCTTGGGCTCCTCTTTATAAATAATGAAATGCTGCTCTGTAAAGGAAGTGATTTATTATGGAAGAAAATCTGAAACTAAAGAAAGGTCCTTGGGACGACAGTCATCGGCCATGGCCTCTTCCCAATATTCCGTGGACAATGAGGCAGACATGGAGCGACCTTTTATTTGCACACTATCCAATTGAATTTGATATATTACGGCAGCTAGTACCTGAAGCGTTAGATCTGGATACATACAAGGGTACATGCTGGATCGGCGTTGTGCCATTTCGTATGTCAGGTGTTCGGCTAAGAGGATTACCGCCTGTTCCGGGAGCGGATCTTTTTCCAGAACTCAATGTCCGGACATATGTAACGGTTGATGATAAAGCGGGTGTGTACTTTTTTAGTTTAGATGCTGCAAATCGACTTGCTGTAATGGCGGCTAAAACACTATATAACTTACCGTATTGGTTTGCTGATATGGAAATAAGGAATAGAGGAACAACTATTGAATTCGAAAGTAAGAGGAGGAATGATTCGGGCATCAATTTTGCGTGCAGCTATCAACCCATTTCAAAACCATTTCAGGCAGACCAAGGTTCTTTTGAGGAATGGATGGTTGAACGTTACTGCTTTTATACATTAAATGCTTCAGGAGTACCGCTCCGTTGTGATATTTTACATGAGCCTTGGATATTGCAGCAAGCAGAGGCAGAGTTCAGTAAAAATAGATTGCTGTCTGAGCAGGGGATCATTATAGAGAAGGCATCGCCTATTTTGCATTATGCGAAAAGTATAGCGGTGCGTGCTTGGCCGTTAGTTCATCCATTTACAAATCGTCTCCATATTTAATTATAGAAAGCAGCTTTTTATTTATTATGTATTAGAATCATTCGATTTAATTGTATAATAGAACCTGTAAAACGTTAGAAAGTCAGTTGTTGAGATACAACCTCAAAAAAAGAAGTTATTTTAATAAAACTTCTTGACGAATGATTAGAAGCTTGATATTATAAGTAGGTCGCTAATTTATGAAACACAACTCAACGAAAAAGTTATTGACTTCATAATAAAAAAGTGATAAGATATAAAAGTTGCTGCAAAACAGCAACCGAAAAAAACTTTAAAAAAGTTGTTGACATAAACTTCGGTAAATGTTAATATATAAGAGTTGCTGCTAAAGAAGCGGTAATGAAATGAACTTTGAAAACTGAACAAGCAAGACGTTAACAATAATTTTCTTTCTTAATTGAAAGAGACAACTTGACTAAAATAATAGTCAGCAACATTTTGAGCTTAACTCAAACTACTTTTATGGAGAGTTTGATCCTGGCTCAGGACGAACGCTGGCGGCGTGCCTAATACATGCAAGTCGAGCGGACGTTTTGTTG
>JAPSKP010000087.1 GCA_031181585.1 Lysinibacillus sp. | reverse complement strand
ATCCGATTAATTTAGGATTTGATGAACTTTGATCATTTTCGATTTGGTTTTTGATCTATTTTTTGCGATTTATACTTCACTCGGTTTCGGAACAAAGGAATATAAAATTCAAACGAAGCTGGAAAAGATCGGTAAACAATATCCGATTCTGTTGAATATTTATCAAAACAATCAAAAGCTTTTCGGAAACAGATGATTATTTAGGAAATTTAGTTTTAAATTTAAATGTAAAAAATGAAGAAGCAACGAAAGAATTTGCCTCAATCATTCAGCAATATTTTAACAAGTAGATATATAAGAGTATCGTTCCTTTAAAACCATCTATCCTTTATGCTGATAGATGGTTCATTATATACACTCTGTCACTTATCACAGCAAAACTATTAAACCAAGCAAAAAAAGCACTCCTTGCTCAATAAAGCAACAAGTGCCTTTCATCCATTTATTTCGAAAGATCATATTCCAAATGCTCTTCATCCCACACAAGCTCATGGTCATCTACATGTACATGCCACTTTGCACCTGAGATAACACAGCGAATTTGTGATAGCAAGGCGGACCAATGCTGAATACCTTCCCACATCGCATCTTCGTTATTATCAGGTAGCTGGGTTGCACCTTCAAATATAACATCCGCTTCTGTAGGCTCTTCATTGTCATAGACATAAAAGCTAGTCCAATTATATCCTTCACCCGTATTCATATATTTTTCGATTTCTTCATCAACGGAATAATCAATAATGAATTGATTAATAGCTTCCTGTTCTTCCTTTGTTAGCTGTTGTTTACGTGTTGCTGTGTAATAAATTGAAACACTCATCATAAGCCCTCTCATTCTATTGTCATTAGATATAAAGACCCGAGGTATCCGCAATTTTCACAATATTTTTCCATTTTACCCCATACCAATTATTAACGATATTCGCTTCGCCAACAAGGGTTTACGCAGCAATTTTTTGCCCTTACAAAAAATTGTATCTATGTAAACATTCCAATAAAAACAAATACACCATTACACCTAAGAGATAAAGAACCGTATAATTTCGATTCCAGCGAGAAACTTTAAAGGAGTCTACCTTCACAATGCTTGACATTAAGCCAATTGTCGCATTGTACGGCCCCATTAAAAATGCAGACACTGCCCCCGCTAGCATCGCAACGGTTAAAATAATAGGTGAAATACCAAGAGTACTTGGATTTAAGGCCTCTGCCATAAGGGCAACGGTAACAGCTGGATGCAGACCGATAAAAGCAAACATAAGCGGGATGAGCGGCAATAAAATGATAAAAGCCTCTGCGCCAATAAAGACCTTCACTTGACTAATTACATCGTTGAGAAGCACATTCGTATGAGAAATGTTTATCGTAGAAATAAAAAAGCCTGCTGATAAATAAATAAAAAACTGATCCTGCATTCTGGTCGAAAAAAACGAAAAATGTCTTTTCAGACTCTGATGAAACTCTCTCCGCTTATCCAACAATAATGACCATGTAAAGGCAAATGGGATAACGAGCAATGAAACGAGAATGAGAAATGAATATGGCAGCTGAAATTCCGCTATAGAAATGGCGATATTGAAAATAAGAATAGCAAAAACAATATGAAATACTCTCCTTAAGGAAGCTGGCTCCTTTTCAATCGTTGCTGCTGTTTCATTTCCTGATATTCTGCTTGATGTCCCTACTAAAAAGCCTCTCTTATCTCCCCTAGTTCCTAAATACCAATCAAGTGCTAGTCCAAATATGCTTAACGGTAAAATATAAAGAATAATAGATAACCAGTTTACTTCTGTCACACTAATAACAATGCCTACTATTGGTGTAACAGGAGCCCACATCAAAGGCATTGCATAACCATGAGTGATTGCTTTACTCATGAATTGTGCCTTGTTTTTCACATCCCCGCCATCTAGTGAAGGGCTTATTGAATGGTAAACCATCGGCATTGCTGCGAGATTCATAAAAATACTTAAAACATATGATAGACCAGATGTCATCATATAAAGCTGACCAAATGTTTTTACCTTTTTATATATAAGTGCTTTAATTTCATCGCTATAGCTTCCAACCATTATCGGTATTCCTAAAATCGGTAATAGCGTAAACATTGTAATGAGATCAAGCATCGGTCCAAAGGATGTTATATACTCATACCAATGTGCATCACTTATCAATAGCAAGCTAAAACCAAGGAGCAAAAAAATTGTCCCTAGTATTTTTACAAACCGCTTTACTCTGAACATCGTTGTAAACACAACAATGATACACAATATTGATAGAAGAAAGTCTAGATTGAGTTGAGGAAAGAGGATTGATAGTAAATAGACTAAAATCACGATGACAAATAAGGAATTCAACATAGTATCACCAAATTATTTATTTCACAATGTGAAAAATGGTTTTAAACACAATATCAAAGAGGGTGACTCAAAAGGGTCTGACCCCTCCAACAAACACCGATATATATAGAATAACCTTATCATTAGTCTTTATATTATGTTTGAGGGGTCTGAACCTTTGGTTTTGAGCCACCCTCTTCTACTTCCTAAAGGATAACGCTACTTCGCTTTGACCCAATCCTCTGAAATGCTTACATACTTAATCGCCTGTCGAAAATACGTATAGGCTATATGGATTTTTCCATCCTTTGTTTGTTTTATCGTGGGATAGGAGTATTCCCTATTTAATTTATCCTTAGAGTTATTCGTCATGGCATACCCATCACCAATTTCGAGGTTTTTCATGTAAGGCCATGATTTCCCATTATCCTCAGAAATCGCAATCGTCATTGGTGCTCGAGGGGCTCCCCAAAAGGCAGATCGTTCCTCAGCTTTCTTTTCGTCTTCAATTGCCAATGCTGCGGAAGCACTGCTCGTATCATCTTCATCTTCAATCTCATCATAAAGTGAAGTTCTTCGTTCGGTACAATTTTCGGCATTCATATTGTTAAACACTAATGCTAAATGGCCATTATTTAATTTTGTAAATTGAATCGAAGAATTATTATTAGGTAATTCCGTTGGCGTAGGCTCACTCCATGTTCTTCCATTATCAGTTGAATAGCTGGAATAAATCGAATCTGCCCAACGGCTGCGGAATAATGCTAGTAATCGACCATCCTCTAGCTTTTCAATATTCATATGAACACAGCCTAAACTATTAGCTACTTCATATTCTTCCCATGTTTTCCCTTCATCCTTTGAAATCTTTACTGCACTTACATCCTTATTCCCTGTCCATTTCTCTCCAGGAGATGTATAGCAATACCAAATCGGTAAAAGCCATTCACCATTATCAAGAACAATAATCGGCTGTCTAACAAAGGTTCCAGGTGTATCAAATAAGGTTTCGATCGCTCCCCATGTGTAGCCATTATCCTCAGAAATGCGATATCTAATAATAGCGGTATTTTGATTTCCTGATTTTTGTGCAGTATACAACAGCCATAGCTTACCATCTGGTGCTGGAAACAAAACTGGATTTTGTTCTGAACGAGTTGAGTCATCGGATAGCCTCAAAGCTTCACTCCACTCTTGCTCCCCTTTATTTAGCCTTGACATATAAATATGAATATCTGACATTCCCTCCTGTGTACCGGCAAACCAGACACATAATAGATCCCCATTTTCTAACGGTAATAGATTTGCTGCATGATTTTGCACTAAATTAGAAGAGATAAACGCCTCAACGCGTGAGCTGTCATTAATTGATTTTCGTATTTTTCCGTCGTTAATAATGGTCGCATTTGAGCGATTTTCCATTTATCTTCCCTCCCCTTATCCAATTAAAGATTTAATAAACGTTTCTGCAAGATGATAGGCGCTCCAAAGTGCAAAAATCGATAGAACACCAACGATGATCGTATCAAGCAGATTATGAGCGCGATTTCCATAAATACTCTTCTTATTAATAATAATCAACAAGCCAATTGAAATGATCGGCAAGAAGAAGATAAGCGCAGCATTTGATAAAACCGTCAGCTGGACAAACCCAGGCATGCCAGGGAACACCCAGATAATTGGCAGAACGAGCATCACAACATAAATAATTTTATAAGCTGGATCCTTTAAAAAGTTCCCCTCATATTTCGCCTTCCTTTTAGGAGATGATGTATAAAAGCCATCGAACGCTAGACGAATATATCCATCTGTTCCCCCAACAAATGTACTAAAAGTAGCAGCCCACACAGCAAGATAAAGAATAATTTCACCAGAACGTCCTAAAACCTCTCCTAAAATACTTCCAAGATCCTCTACACTATTTACTGTCAAACCTCGTGGATTAAGAATTTCCGCTCCGATAACCCATACAGATAAGTTCAGAATAATCATCATAATCGTCGCAAAAAGAAGGTCATATTTTTGAACCTTTCGATGCTCTGGATTAATATACCCCTTTTGCTTCATCCATTCTGGGTAAAGTAAGTTTGCAATCGATCCACCTACAGCACCGATTAAGGAAACGACGATAATAAGGGAATCGAAGGCACCCTGTTGCTCAGGCAATTCGAATAAAAATACTCCTTTAAGAGCTTCATTCGGCTGAAAACCTGCCATGATCGCAATTCCGACTAAACAGATTGTCATAACAGCTAAAATGATTTTTTGTACTAGCTCCACCTGTTTGTAAACAGAGCGTCCCGTAATCAACAGGGCGAGAACGATATTTACTAATGCCCATACGATAGGGGTAAAGAGCCCCGTAAGATGGTATAAAGCATAAGAGGCACCAGACAAACAATAGGCAGCGCTTACATAACCGTATAAAAGAGAACCGCCACCTAAAAGACCCGGATACAGTGGGTGAAGCCTTCCGTAAGCTTGGATAATACTATATTTGCTCGGATTAAATAACTGGAATTTCGCTATCGTATTTACTAATGCAAAACGAACAAGTAATGCGGCTGCCAATGCCCACATTAACGTATAGCCATAGTTTGCACCTGCAACTGAAGAATCAACAAGGTCTCCTGCCCCTAACCAAGTTAAAACAACAACAATCCCTGGTCCAAATCCTTTCACATACCCCCAAAAGCTCGTAGGAATTGGAGCGCCTTGTTGTTTAACCGTTTTCGTTGTTTCTTGCTCTAAAACCGGTTCCTCTTGCTTTAATACGGATGATCCTTTCATCTCCTTCTCTCCCCCTCATTGTCCTTTTTTATTGGCTATTGTCCAAGTTGATTGTTGCTCCTGCTTATGCATTCGCTATTTGCGGGCAAGCTATAGGAGCCTCAACGCTTTTCGCCTGTGAGCCCCCCGTTTAAACTCGCTTTTCTAAGCTGGAATCTGATAGCTCTGTACAATAAGCCATTTAATAAAGATTTAAAAGCATCCTCTTTAAAAAGACGTTTTACAAGTGAATTACTTCGCAACTTCCTTTGGAGACAAATCTGCTGCAGACTGGATAGCAGCAAGCATACTTCTTTCATCAGCAATGTTTTTCCCAGCGATATCAAATGCTGTACCGTGATCGACAGACGTACGTATGACACCGCCGTTTAACCCGACAGTAATGTTTACGCCCTCTTCTAAGCCTAATACCTTGATCGGGACATGGCCTTGATCATGGTAACAGGCAACAACAATATCAAAATCTCCCCGGACAGCACGGTAAAATAATGTGTCCGCAGGATATGGACCGCTAGCATTGATCCCTTCTGAAACAGCCCTTTCGATTCCTGGCATTAATTTTTCCTCTTCTTCCCCTTCACCGAAAAGTCCATTCTCTCCAGCGTGTGGATTGATTCCGCAAACTGCAATTCCTGGGTTGCTATAACCCGCACGATTAAGTGTTTCATAAGCGAGGCGAATCACGTTATATGTTCGCTCAGGTGTAATCATCTCAATCGCCTTTTTCAGTCCAACATGTGTTGTTAGATGGATAACCTTTAGCTTCGGTGAAGATAGCATCATTGAGTAATTTTCGGTTTCCGTTAACTCAGCCAATATTTCAGTATGGCCGGGATATTGATGCCCTCCCTTATGCAAGGCCTCCTTATTCAATGGGGCTGTGCAAATTGCATGGAGCTCTTTTGCCTTCGCAAGGTCGATTGCTGTTTTTATAAACTGAAATGCAGCATCCCCTGCCAATGGCGAAATTTGTCCATACGCGAGATCGTCAGGCAATAAGTGTAAATCTATGCAATCAATGACTCCGTAAGAAAAAGCTCCTTCATTGATTTTTTCGATTTTATTTAGTGTTACATTTGCTTTTGTTAATGCTATTGCTCTTTCTAATATTTGACCGTCACCAATGACAACAGGCTTACATATTTCGTAAACGGATGGATGTGCTAACGCTTTTACGATAATCTCTGGTCCGATTCCTGCTGCATCCCCCATTGTAATTCCAATAACAGGCTTCACTGTCATCACCCTTTATTCATAGTTTTTGGTTCTATATTCAAAGACTATTATTTTTCGAGACTTTGAACCTTAAATAGTTTTTAACAAATTTTCGTAATCGTTTGTATTTGCGCTTCACTATCAGCTTTTCCTTGAAGATGAAGTATCGCCTTAACCATGACATCCTTTGTACCAAAGCTTCCTGCCTTCGTTACAGCTAAAATTTCCCCATCCTTATCTAACTGGCCAATTGGAACACCAGATTCTACTTCGCCAATTAATTGAAAATCATTCACTTTCAGCTGCTCAAACACTTGGTGTGCTGTATCCCCGCCAGTAAGAAAAAGACGGCGTATTGAGAAATGAGCAATAAAATGGTTCGCGAATTCGCCTAAAACGTTTGAAATTCGATTGCTAATTTGGATTGCATTTAAGCCAAGCATCTTCCCTAGCTTCTGTGTTTCCTCTACTGTTCTAGAAGAAAATAGCGCAACATTCTTCCCTTGCTGAAAGGCTGCTTCCACCTCTTCAAGTAAGCGTTTTAACTCTACTTCCTTTGAAGCATCATCGAGAATCACCCTTGTTGCTTGCATTTCAACACCAAAAGCATCAGAGGTTAACAATAGCTGTTTCAATTGCTCTCTTCCAACTTCACTAACACTTCCAATCACTAATAAAACGGGATAATTATTTTTCGGAACGTTCAGTTTTAGTTGCTTTTGCTTTAAGCCATACACCTTTGGCAAATGATTCATTAAACCAGCAGACCCTACCCAGATGACAGAATATCCAAGCCTTTTCACCATTTCAGCAAATGCCTCTAAATCTGCTTCATCTGTTGAATCTACCGTAACATAGCAAGTACTTTCTGCTTTAAATGCTGCCAATCGTTTCGCAACCCACTCATACCCTAAATGAAGATCCTTATGAGAAAGATGCTCTACATGTCGATTTGCTTGCTGTTGAATTAAGCGCGTAATATGAGAATCACTGACAGGTGTTTTCGGATCAGTTCCTACTTCTGTTTCGTGCAATTTTTGTTCATGCAAAAAATGAACACCATTGATTACCTTTCGTCCATTTGTTGGATATGCCGGAGCGATTAACACCAAATCCGGTTGAAACACATCATACATCGCATTGATTTCTTGCCCGATATTCCCTCTCATCGTCGAATCTATTTTCTTATAGACGACATCGAACGATTGTTGTTTAATCCATTCACTAATGTTTCTTACTCGTTGATATGCTTCCTCTTCTGAAACAGAGCGACTATCTGTATTGAAAATCATTGCATCTCTTTCTGTTAACTCGCTTCTTTTGCTAGGATTTAATACGACGGATACGTCTAACCCGTATCGAACGAGCTGTCCTCCGCAATCACTTGCACCAGTCAAATCATCAGAAATAATTGCTATTTTCATAAAAATCCATCACCTTTATGCTAGATAAGTAGTTTGCGATAAATTGCTTCCATATCCTTTAAAGAAAGCTCCTTTGGATTGTTATTCAATAGCCGTGTAACCTGTGCAGCTGAGACGGCTAACCCCGGAACATCCTCTTCCGTCACCCCAAATTCCTGTAAATTTTGTGGGATGTTTAAAATATTTGTCCATGCGATGATCCTCTCAACGACTCTTTTCGAAAGCTCCACCTCTGATAGACCTTCAGTACGTATGCCCATCGGCTCGGCAACAAGTGAAAGCCGGTCGGTAATAGCATCCATATTAAACTCCATCACATGAGGCAATAGCATGGAGTTAGCGACACCATGGGTAATGTTAAATTTGCCTCCTAACGGATAAGCCAATGCATGAACAGCAGCTGTTCCCGCACTTGTTAAGGCCATCCCTCCGTACATCGAGCCAATCAGCATTTTTTCTCTCGCTTCGATTGAAGAGCCATGATGATAAGCTTCTATAATGCTTGAAGAAATCAACCGAATCGATTCCAATGCAAACATATCACTAATGGGATTCGCTTTATTTGAAATAAACGATTCTAATGAATGAGTAAATGCATCCATTCCTGTTGCAGCTGTAATCGGCTTCGGCAATCCTAATGTTAAAACCGGATCAATAAATACGAGCTTCGGTAATAAGAATTTACTTACAACTCCAATTTTCAATTCTTCCTCAGGTATCGTGACGATTGCATTCGGTGTAACCTCCGCTCCCGTCCCTGAAGTGCTTGGAATGAGAATCGTCGGTATCCCCGTACGTTCAACCAAATCTGTTCCTAAAAGCTCACGAAGAGACTTGTCATTTGTAGCTAATACAGAAAGAATCTTCGTTGTATCAAGAATGCTTCCGCCTCCGATGCCAATTAAGACATCGTACTTTTTATTTGATGTCTTAACAAACACCTCTTCAATATTTCCAATCGTAGGCTCTGGAAGGATATCACTATTAACATCTGTATCGATCCCTTTACTCGATAATTGGCTAATAATTTCATCAACAAATCCGAGTCGTTTTATCGAGGGCTGGGTTAAAATTAATACTGATTGTACTTTTGTACCGAGAAGATGCAAATGCTCTCCGATTTTTTGTATCGAATTGGCACCGGCAATAATTCTGTCTGCTGTTTGAAATTGATACAATTTAGTCATTGCTCTGACACCTCTATTTCCTATTTGCAGGTTCTAACCCTGGTCTAAAAAATCATCTTGCTTATTGTTTAAGAATTACTTTTTTATAATAAGAAACCATTTCCTCAACCTTAGAAAGGGCATCACCTGATAGCTCTGATACCGGTAGCTTAGGAGGGCCAACCGGAATGCCATAAACCTCAACCGCTTTCTTTAAGACAGATGGAAGAGTTCCGTATTTGAACGTATCACGGAGCGGCTGTAATTTTTCCTGTGCCTTTTCCGCCTCTTCGATATCACCTTTTAGCCAGCTGTTATAAATCGATAAAACGATGTCGGGAATCATATTCGCCGTCGCTGCTACAGCCCCGACCCCACCTGCCATTAAAGTCTTTAAAATTAATGAATCAGTCCCAGCAAAAACAGAAAAGTCATCTTCTTTCGTTACATTAATGTACTGCTGGATATTATCAAATTTTCCGCTGCTATCTTTAATGCCGACTATATTCGGAACCTTCGCTAGTGTCGCAACAGTTTCAGGCTCTAAGTCCATACCTGTTCGCGAAGGAATATTGTATAAAAGAATAGGCAGTGATGTATTTTCAGCAATTTTTTCATAATGAACAATCACTTCTTTTTGTGTAGGAGCAATAAAATATGGAGTAATAACCGAAAGTGCATCCGCACCAATCGCTTCCATTTGCTTCGATAACTGAATAACCTCTTCTGTGCTATTTCCCCCAGTACCAACGATTACCGGTACTCTGCCATTAGCCTCTTCAATGATGCATTGAGCAACCTTGATTTTTTCCTCTGTATGAAGCAAATGAAACTCACCATTTGTCCCTAAAGTAAAAATCCCATGAACACCAGATTGAATGAGATAATTCGTTAACTGGCGTGTTACATGTTCATTCACTGTTTGTTCTTTCGTTAATGGAGTTACCATTGCAGGAATAATCCCTTTTATTTTCATCCGTCTCCCCCCTTGGAGATTGTCAATTATTATATGATTGTTTAATTTTGCAACATGTATATTTTTATTAAAACGCTTACAACTAAATATTAATGCAAACTGTTCATATTATCAACATAAATATTTAGATTTTTACAATAAAAGAAAAGAACTAAGTTGTATTGTTGCAAATTTAAACAACACAACTTAGTTCCTCACTTAATTTATTTTAACTTACGCCATAATGTCGTTCGATTAATCCCAAGTCTTTCAGCAGTCTTCGTTTGATTTTTTCCTTCCTCAAGCCACACCATTCTAATGATCTTTTGTTCGATCTCCTCTAGTGTTCCCGATAAATCAAGGTGAACCTTCTCAACAGCTTGACGCTTGCCATCTAAAACTGCATGAATATCGTATTTTTCGAGATATGGCCCTTTTGCAGCTAAGACACATTCCTCAATTATTTGTTTTAACTGATTAATGTTCCCGCTCCAATAAAAGTTTTCCAATTCTTCTCTTGCATCACTGCGAATTCCAACGATTTGTTTCCCGTATTTCGTGTTGTACTCATTGATATAAATAAGCGCTATGCTTTCGATATCCTCTCTTCTATCAACTAATGAAGGTAAATGTAAGGTTAAGGCTGCTAAATAAAAATATAAATCGTGTTCAAAACGACTATTATTTAATAATGAATGCGCATCTTTGGTTGAAGAGGAGATGATTCGGCACTTAAGCGAGCTGTTACTTAAATAATAAAATAGCTTTCGTTGAATACC
Organism: Lysinibacillus sp.; assembly: GCA_031181585.1. Taxonomy (GTDB): domain Bacteria; phylum Bacillota; class Bacilli; order Bacillales_A; family Planococcaceae; genus Lysinibacillus_B. The sequence continues at coordinate 3,632 of JAPSKP010000087.1, read as the reverse complement.
GTTTGACAAGTGATCGATATTTTTAAAGTAAACAGTCCCATTCTCGTGATGTGCCAATACATTAGGTGTTTGTTCACTATTAAACAATAGCTCCCATTGGGCATCCGCTATTAATTTGCAGTCTAAAATTAGCAGCGGATAATTGCGTTTCTCACTACTAAAATGCATAAAGTAAGCTAAGCTTTCTTTACCTGTTCCTTCTTCACCACTTATCCAGACAGGTGCTTGCTCATCGCGATACAATTCAGCCCGTTTCACGGTACTTTTCATTTCTTTACTGTTCGTCACCATATTATGAAAATATTTAACTGATTGATGATCGGATAAGGATGAAACGAGCGAAATCCCTTGAATATTCTCTTCATCAATCGATTTCCATGCTTTCGTCCGAAAAACCACTAATGGGGAATCAAGGTCTTGTAGTGGATATGCGTTAATGCTCAAAATAGATCCTTCATGTTTTGAAAGCATTTTTAACGATCGCTTTTTGAAAACTTCATTTATTGCATCCTGTAAATTGATGTTTTCTTCAAACGACCTCTTCATTTTTTCATTGAAATATTGATTCGAAAAGATCGCTTGATAATCCTGATTATAAACAACGATTCCTTCCTTTTCCTCCTGAATAATACGATTAGAAAGCAAATAATTGTTTTTTAGCGTCGAGAATAAACTATGTATTTTTTTAGCAAGCTGAAATGCCTTTGCTACACTTTCTTTTCCTGATGTAAGCAGGATTCCATTTAACCCTAATCCCTCTGCCTTTTTAACCGTTATGACGTCCCCAATAATCATCTGATATCCTTCTTTTTTCAGGTTGATTAAAATTGGCTCGACTTCCTTCTCATCAGTTACTCGAAACGTAGAGAAATTGATATCTAATATTCCGCTAATTGTAGCAGCACCTTCTGAAATTGGCGAAAACCCTACAATCGCGGTTTTCCCTGGATAATCCTTGACAAGCGTTAATACTCGCAGCATATCATATCCAGAAACCTCTATTTCCACAACCGGAATCGGTACTTCCTTTTGAATCAGCTCTGCTGTCCCACCGCGGCTAATAATAATGTCAACACCATTATTCACAGCCTCTTTAGCAAGAACAACTCCCCTTTGCAAATCCCCAACCTCAACCTGCAGCTCAAACTCTTCCTTCTCACCCAACCGAAGCATTAGCTCCTTCAGTCCATCATAAGGGGCAATTGCCATGACTTTCATTCCATCACCTTCTGTTGCAATTTTAAACAATTCTATTATATACCAAAATCGGATGAAGTTATAGGATTCGCTAATAGAGGAGAAAGACGAAGAAAACAAACATGTCTTAAAAAAAATAGAAATTAAAGATTATTAATGATTGGAGTTTGCAATACTATAAATAAAAATGATGGAGTGGATCGTTATTGGAACCACATAATAAACAATACAATATTGAATTAACATGCACAGAAATTGGCGGACTATGGGGAATTTTTAATCAGGAGAGTATGAATGTTCAATTTTTAACATATTTTCTGCATCACCTTCAGGATGAGGAAATCAAGCCGCTTGCCGAAGAGGCATTGCATATTTCAGAAGGGAGATTAGAAAAGGTAAAACAAATCTTCCTCGAGGAAAATTTCCCTATACCAGAAGGCTTTTCAGATGGTGATGTGAATTTGGCTGCCCCTCAGCTCTTTCACGATGTGTTTACACTAAGTTATCTTTACATGACAAATCGACTTGGGATGATAAACTTTAGTTATTTTGCATCTAATAATGTACGGTTAGACGTCCTTGATTTCTTTACTGAGTGTATACACACAACAACTGAGATGTTTGGAAAAGCAGTGAAACTAATGCTATCAAAAGGAGTTTATGACCGACCACCTAAAATGGAATACCCTAAGGAAATTGAGTTCGTTCAAAAGGGTTCCTTTCTGAATGGAATCGTTGGTAAAAAGCGTCCACTCAATGCAATCGAATTGTCCGAGATCTTTTTTAACATAGAAAGAAATTATTTCTCAGTCATTATCATGTTAGGCTTTGCCCAAGTCATCAATGATAAAAAACTTAAAAATCACATATTAAGGGGAAAATCGATTAGTGAAAAACAAATCCAATTCTTCAACGACTTAATGATGGCGGAGGATCTTCTTGGCACAGTTACTGTCGGAATGGAAGTAACTGCATCAACTGTCTCACCATTTTCCGATAAGCTGATTTTTGCTCTTATTAACATGCTGAATTCGGTAGACATCAGCCTCATATCACATGCCATGTCTGTATCAATGAGAACAGATCTAACAGCCCAATATAGCAAAATCATTGCAGAAGTCATGCTTTACGCAAAAGACACCTTTGACATTTTAGTTGAAAAAGAATGGCTCGAGCAGCCTCCCCTTGTAACGGACCGAAAGAAGTTGTTGGAATGAAAAGCAAACAGATAACAAATAATCAAACAAGGATGCGTTTACCTATGATGGTAAAGGCATTTTTTTGTTTATATAAATTTGCATACGAAAATGAAAAAATTTTATTAATTCGGATAACAGCGCAAATTTGTTGATATAGTGATAGTAGGAGGTGAATGAAACATCGTGGAGAAAAAACAATTAATTCAAAAATATAACCAACAGGCTGTAAAATATTCAAAAAAGCGGAAAAACCAAGAGAATAACAAATGGAGAAGGCACATTTTCCAAGCTGTCAAAGGAGACACTCTTGAGGTAGCGGTTGGAACAGGAATGAATTTCTCATTTTACCCAAAAGATATTGAGTATGTAGGAGTGGATTTCAGCCCTAAAATGATTGAACATGCTGAGGAATCTGCAAAAGATTATGGCTTTAGATCAAAATTTATTGTGTCAGATGTTGAGTCCCTTGAATTTCCTGATAATTCCTTTGATACGATTGTTTCATCTGGGTCCTTTTGCAGCTATGAAAACCCAGTCCACGTATTAAACCTTTTCAATAAATGGTGTAAAGCGAATGGACAGATTTTACTTATGGAACACGGTTTATCTTCCCCCCCAACACTGGCTTGGATTCAAAAGAAGTTTGATAAGCTCGCAGTGAAAGCATTCGGCTGCCACCAAAACCGCGATATCCTAGCTCTAGTCAAGCAATCCAATTTGAGCATTACCAAGCAAGAACGCGCAATCTTAGGGTATCTTTATTTAATCTGGGCAAAGCCAAATAAAGAGAATCAATGAATAATTGAACGTGAATCAAAATGGAATAGATATGAGCAAGCGAGTTTCGCTTTCTGTCTAAGTACAGTTGTATGGGGTGCTGGGGAATATCGGCATCCTTTATTTCTTGTGGTAGGAGGTAAATTTAAAATCTAGATATAATAAAGAACTTGAAATGTTTTGCTTGTTTATTCAAAAGTTCCTTCTATGCTTTTACATCCATCTTTCCCTTTATATATTCTGCGATTTCTGTTTGTCCCCTTTCAATGGCAAATGCATACGCATCCATTTCCTTCATGTTGTCACCAGAGTATGTTATAAATACATCTATTTGATTCTCTACTAACAATTTAACAACAGGAAAATGACCACCATATATCGCGGCAAACAAAGGATTTCTATCTGGTTCACTAGTATCAATCTCAATATGATGATGAAGGAGATATTCCGCAATATCGA
>JAPSKP010000001.1:50938-216596 GCA_031181585.1 Lysinibacillus sp. | reverse complement strand
AGTAGCTCAGTGGTAGAGCAACCGGCTGTTAACCGGTTGGTCGTAGGTTCGAGTCCTACCTTCGGAGCCATTTTTTGGGGAAGTACTCAAGAGGCTGAAGAGGCGCCCCTGCTAAGGGTGTAGGTCGCGTAAGCGGCGCGAGGGTTCAAATCCCTCCTTCTCCGCCATTGGCCCGTTGGTCAAGTGGTTAAGACACCGCCCTTTCACGGCGGTAACACGGGTTCGAATCCCGTACGGGTCATCAAAAGTCCGAAACGATCATGTAATCGTTTCGGACTTTTTTATTTGTATAAAAAGGATAATTCCTTGACCTTTACGTTACGTAAACGATTATATTTAACGAAGAGGTGAGAAGTAATGTATATACATGAACTTGCGAAATTATCAGGTATAACTACACGGACTTTACGTTATTATGATGAAATTGGATTGCTTATTCCAGAAAAAAGAAGGGACACGGGATATAGGATTTATCATCAGCAGCACATCGACCGATTACAGCAAATCTTATTTTACCGGGAATTGGATATGCCGTTAGATCAGATTAAGGATATTTTAAATGCAGAAGGATTTGAACAATTGAAAAGTTTGAGGCAGCATCAGGATGCTTTATTATTAAAAAAGCAATATATCAATGGACTGCTTGAAACCGTGACGAAGACAATCGAATCAATTGAGGACGGGATAACTATGACGAATGAAGAAAAATTTGAAGGCTTCAAACAACAAATAATTAATGAGAATGAACGCTACTATGGGGAAGAAATAAGGAATAAATATGGGGAAGATTCGGTATTGGGTACTTACAGTATGGTCCGAAATATGACTGAGGAACAGTATCAAACTATGCAGGCAATTGAAGGAACATTACTAGCATCTTTACAAGAAGCTATGAAGGAAGGTAATCCTGCGTCCGAATTGGCATTAGAAGTAGCAGAACATCATAAGCAATGGCTTAGTTTTTATTGGCCGAAATATACAAAAGAAGCACATGTTGGCCTTGCTCAAATGTATATGGAAGATCAGCGATTTATTGAATATTATGATTCACGAGTAGCTCCTGGTGCGACTCAATTTTTAACAGCATGCATTGTCCATTACGCACAGGGATAATAAATTTCCTACGCTCTCCTATGTTTAAAAATGAATATAGAGGTAATAAAACAATATAAAGTGGAACTTTAATTACTGGGAGTTTCCCATGTTCCCCTGATTGTGCGTCTTTATTAACGGGGCGCAAGCAAACTCAGCTCCAATCTTGTTTTTCAATCTCTTTACTTATTGGGGTGGGGACTATTTGTATTTACGGCTTCATTTTCAATATAGATAAATTACTTCATATAAGATAGGTTAAACATGTACAGTATAGGAGGTTGTTTACAGTGAAACTATCACAAAAGAATCATTTGAAAAAGCAATTAGAGAATCAATTACAGGAAACTGAACGCTTTTTAGAAACAGATCAAGAAATAGAGAGCACGGAATTAACAGATTTTGATAGAAATCATCCAGCAGATATGGCAACAGACTATACAACGCAAATTAGGGAAATGGCCATTGAAGATTTTCGAGAAGAAGAGATAGAAGAAATAAAGGCAGCGCTACAGGCGATAGAAGATGGGACATACGGGCGGTGTCAGGTTTGCGGCACGGAAATTCCCTATGAACGTTTGGAAGCATTACCGACTGCTCTGACATGTATTGATCACGCAGATGAAGAAATAGTATAAATGAAAGGGCCTCCCTATAAGCAAAGATTTATAGGGAAGCCCTGTTTTTATTCCTTTAAAACTTCTAGTTTAAAAATAGCAAAATCAGAAAAGCAGATGATCGATTAATAAACCGATAGCTAATAGGAAGCCGAAGATAGTATTAGTTTGCGCGGTAAATTTCATCGCAGGCATAACCTCCAGGGGTTCTTTTTTCAGGCGAAAAATTTCAATGGCTTTAATTGGCTTAAGAATACTTAGTAACACGATTAATGCCCAATAAGTAATATCTTCAATGATGACCAAGCCTGCTATCCAAAGGTAGGAAACGATAAAGAACAGAGAAAGGATATAGACGGCATTGTTACGTCCAACTAAAATGGCCATCGTTTTCCGTCCACCTTCAGTATCTCCAACGATATCACGAATATTATTAGATAGCATAATTGCGCCTACTAGAATCATACTTGGAACTGATAGTAAAACAGCTTCTAATGTTACTGTATTAGTTTGGATAAAGAAGGCAATCAAGACAATGCCCATACCCATTACAATTCCGGAAACGAGCTCTCCAAATGGTGAGTAGGCAATTGGGTAAGGACCACCTGTGTATAAATAGCCGATTAGCATACATACTAGACCGATTAACGCTAACCACCAGGAACTCATAGCACAAATATAAATGCCTAGTAGCAGCGCGATGCCGTAAAAGCTTAGTGCAATTCCCATAATTGTACCTGGGGCTACCCCATGACGCACAATCGTTCCGCCGATACCTACAGAATTTTCATTGTCTAGACCTAACTTATAATCATAATACTCATTAAACATATTAGTGGCAGCTTGAATGAGCATGCTTGCCACCAGCATGGCAAAGAATAGCGGGAAGCTAATATTATCTCCTTCCACCGTTAGGGCGATGGTTGTCCCTAAAAAAACAGGCACGAAAGAAGCAGTTAATGTATGGGGCCTTGTAAGATGCCACCAAACCTTAAAGCCCCTATCGGCTTCAATGACTTTAGTCATACGTATATTTCTCTCCTTCAACTAAACTGTACTATCCTATTTTATACGAATAACAAGAAAAAAGGTAGAGGTGTGCCTTTCTCGTACAGGTTTAGGACAAAAAGTGATATGATAATATAGATAATGTTGAAAAATGTACGATAGCAATTAGAGCTTTTTTCTTAAGCTTAATTGCAAAGACGGAGGTAATTTTCATGCAACAAAAGTGGTACAATGCCACTGAAGTAGAAGTGGGCTCTTTGAACGTAAAGCGCCATTTTTATATGGAAACAATTGAGGTAAACCGATTATCTGCCCTTGCCTTTTTTGCAGCTGGCGAAAAGTATAAGGGTGAGCGGTATTTTTGGCAAAACCGTGAGAAGACTTTAACACTTGTAGGTTTAGGACATGCTCATACAATTGAGAATAATGCAGGACATACGCGTTTTGATGAAGTGGCGCGAGAATGGAAGCAATTAACGAAAAATATTGTAAAGGAAGAGGATCTTCAGCCTATTTTATTTGGTGGATTTACGTTTGATCCGCAAAATGAAATTAAGGGGGAATGGTCTGCCTTTCCACAGAGCTTTTTTACTGTTGCTACATTCCAGCTAGTCATCCGTCATGACAAAGCATTTGTAAGCATTCACTATATCACTGAGGAAGAAAATAGTGCCCACATATTTGAGCAATTAAGACATGAGCGGGACCATCTAATTCATGCAGCACAAGTGAAGGAAGTTAAAACGTATAAAAAACCTGTTATGACAAATCATAGAGAGCCATATAAAGAAGAATATTTACAATCAATTCAGCAGGTAACAGACTGCATTAAAGCAGGAGACGCACAAAAAGTGGTTATTGCTCGTTCATTAGCTCTTCAATTTGAAGAAAAGGTAGCATCTCCGCAGATCTTGTCACATGTTATTCATGAACAGCCGGAAAGCTATTTGTTTGGGCTGGAGCATGACGATATGCTGTTTTTCGGTGCATCTCCGGAACGGCTCGTAAAAGTGGAGGAAGGACAAGCCTTTTCTTCATGTATAGCAGGTTCCATTCGACGCGGGCAAACATCTGATGAAGATAAGCAATTAGGGCAGGCATTGTTAAATGATGAAAAGAATCGCGGGGAGCATCATTATGTTGTCGAGATGATTTCAGAGACATTTAAAAAGAACTGTTTAAATGTGAAGTTTCCAAAGCAGCCAAAACTATTGAAAATCCGTGATATTCAACACTTGTATACACCGGTAGAGGGAACTTTGAATGATGGGGCAACAATTTTGCAGCTTGTGAAGGATCTACATCCGACTCCGGCATTAGGCGGTGTGCCTCGTCAAGGAGCAATGGAGATGATACGTACCTTTGAGCCAATGAACCGTGGCCTTTATGCGGCGCCAATTGGCTGGGTTGATGCAGATGGCAATGGAGAATTTGCTGTTGCAATTCGTTCGGCTGCCTTACTTGGTGATCGAGCCTTTTTATATGCAGGAGGAGGCATTGTAGGGGATTCCACACCACAATCCGAATATGAGGAGACGCTGGTGAAATTCCGTCCGATGCTGCGCGCCTTAGGAGGAAATTTAGGTGAATGAACGTGATATCTTATCCAATTATGTATATACAATTGTAGCGAGTTTGGTAAATAACGGAGTAGAGCAGGCAGTAGTCAGTCCAGGTTCACGCTCGACTCCATTAGCGTATGCAATAGCTCATACGAAGGAAATTGAGATGTTCCGGCAGGTGGATGAGCGTGCGGCAGGCTTCTTTGCCTTAGGCCTCGCAAAGGCTTCAGGCAAACCGGTTGTTTTATTATGCACTTCGGGAACAGCAGCGGCGAACTACTATCCGGCGATCGTAGAGGCAAAAAATGCACGTATTCCTCTTATTGTTGTTACAGCTGATCGTCCGCATGAATTACGTGAGGTAGGCGCGCCCCAGACAATTAATCAACTCCATTTATATGGAGAGCAAGTGAAATGGTTTGCCGAATATCCGATTCCGGATGAGGCAAAGCAAACATTGCCTTTTATCGAACGACATACAGCACGGGCTGTTGCTGTTGCTACAAGCGCTCCATATGGACCTGTCCATATAAATATTCCATTCCGGGAGCCGTTATTGATCGATTTTAAAGAAATGCCCAAGCCGCGCTTTAGTACTGCTGTAGTGAACGGATATGGGCTAGCCCCTGAAGCCCGCCATTTATTAGAGGAAGCGGTAGCGCAGGCAGAAAAAGGCGTAGTTATTATCGGTGAGCTGCCGTTGAACACAGACAATATATTCATTTGGCGGTTAATCAGAAAGCTAAAATGGCCGGTCGTCGTGGAAAGTCTATCAGGGTTACGAGGGAATGTTCCAGAAGACTGCGAGCCTTATATCATATCGACCTATGATGCTATTTTAAAGAACACAGCATTTAAACGCGTGGCGGCGCCAGATACAGTTATTCGTATAGGAGCCCAGCCTGTATCAAAATTCTTATCCATCTTTTTAACGGAATCAATACCAAGAACATATATAGCAATTGATGAAGATCCAATGTTCCGGGATTCTACTCATATGACTACACATGCTATCCATGCATGCGTGAATGAATCATTTGATGAGCTGATATTGAACTCAAAATTAAGTCCAATCTACGCAGAAATATGGAAGCACGCCCAGCAAAAAGCATTATCTCAAATTGAGCGTTATATCGAACGGGAAAAGGATGAGGGAGCTCTTGTCGGGAAAATGATGCAACTGCTTCCTGAGCATAGTGATGTCTTTGCTTCAAGCAGTATGCCAATCCGTGATATTGATACGTTCTACATGCCTGCTGCAAAAGATATTCGTATCGCGGCAAACCGGGGTGCAAATGGCATTGATGGTGTGATGTCCACGGCACTTGGCTATAGTGCAGCTACACCTGACAGAAACTCTTATTTACTGATCGGAGATTTGGCATTTCTGCATGACAGCAATGCTTTTGTAGCTGCCCGTTATCAGCAGCTGGAGCTGACCGTTGTAGTTATGAATAATGATGGCGGCGGTATCTTCTCTTATCTGCCACAGGCTTCTGTAGAGCGGCATTATGAGGATCTGTTCGGCACACCAACAGGGCTAACCTTTGAACATCTGGCTGCCATGTATGACTTACAATATACAAGGGTCGAAGGAATGAAAGCGTTTGAACAGGCATTAGCGGAGCCAAGTCAAAAGCCTATTCGATTGATTGAAGTAATGACAGATAGGGAAGAAAATCTGGTCACTCACCGAAAATTATGGCAGGCAATTAACGAGGAGCTGGACAAATGGCTTTCCTAAAAGTAAATGGGATCAATGTTCATATTCAAGTTTGGAATGAATCAGTAGATCAAACGATTGTTATGCTGCACGGCTTTACCGGGTCGACTCACACATGGGAACCGATAGCTCATCAGCTTTCTAGTTTCCGTATTGTAGCTATTGATTGTATTGGGCACGGCAAGACAGACAGCCCTGGCGATTCCTCACTTTATGAAATGAACAGTCAGATCGAAGTACTGGAGGAAATATGCCGGCAGCTTCGGCTTGATAGCTTTATCCTTGTCGGTTATTCAATGGGAGGTCGAATTGCGCTCAGCTATGCAGTAAAATACCCTAATCGAATCAAGACCCTTCTTCTGGAAAGCGCATCACCAGGTTTGAAATCTGCGGAAGAACGGGCATTACGCAGAAAGGCTGATAACTTATTAGCTGCTAAGATAGAAGCGGACGGTATTGAAAAATTCGTGGATACATGGGAAAATATTTCTCTTTTTGCTACGCAGAAAAGGCTTCCGTTAAGCATGCAGCAAGAAATAAGAAAAGAGCGGCTTCAGCAGCATGCAATTGGTCTTGCAAACAGCCTTCGTGGCATGGGCACAGGAATGATGCCGCCATTATGGGAAAAGCTAAGAGAGCTGGAAATACCCGTGATTTTAATTACCGGAGAACTGGATGTGAAGTTTGAGAATATTGCCCGGGAAATGACTGCATTAATCAAAAAAGTGCGGCATTTGACAGTAAATGACGTCGGACACGCAATTCATGTGGAAAATTCGTCAGAGTTTGCTACAATAATAAAGGAAACGATTTCATCAAATTTTTAGGAGGACTATACAATGACAACACGTCAATGGACTTCACTACATACTTACGAAGATATTAAGTATGAGTTCTACAACGGGATCGCTAAAATTACGATCAACCGTCCAGAAGTGCGTAATGCATTCCGTCCGAAAACGGTAATGGAAATGATCGACGCATTTTCACGTGCACGTGACGATAAAAACGTCGGTGTAATTATCTTAACAGGTGAAGGGGAAATGGCATTCTGCTCAGGCGGCGACCAAAAAGTGCGCGGCCATGGCGGCTATGTAGGCGAAGACGAGATTCCACGTCTAAATGTACTTGATTTACAACGCTTAATCCGTGTTATCCCTAAACCAGTCGTAGCGATGGTTGCAGGCTATGCAATCGGCGGTGGACATGTATTGCATGTCGTATGTGATTTAACAATTGCAGCTGACAATGCACGTTTCGGACAAACAGGACCAAAAGTAGGCTCATTTGATGCTGGTTACGGTTCAGGCTACCTGGCTCGCATCGTAGGTCATAAAAAGGCACGCGAGATTTGGTATTTGTGCCGTCAATACGACGCACAACAAGCGCTTGATATGGGCTTAGTAAACACTGTAGTACCATATGAGCAATTAGAAGATGAAACAGTTCAATGGTGTGAAGAAATGCTTGAAATGTCTCCAACTGCACTACGCTTCTTAAAGGCAGCAATGAATGCAGATACAGATGGTCTAGCAGGTCTTCAACAAATGGCTGGCGATGCTACACTTCTTTACTACACAACAGATGAGGCAAAAGAAGGCCGTGACGCATTTAAAGAAAAACGTAAACCAGACTTCGGTCAATTCCCACGTTTCCCGTAAATCGATTTATCATAAGTAAGAAGGGTACTTGTGCCCTTTTTAAAATGAAGACAAAGTCATTTTATGACTTTGTCTTCACTTCTTTTTAGCTTACTTTACAAAAAGAAGTTTCACCCCGACTGTCTTTGAAAACGTTTGTCAGGTAAGCAGCACTGGATGAAAGTGTTTGTCAAAATTCTGAGAAAGTTACCTGTACCTTTCTTATTTTTCCACTTGCTTTTCCTTTAACAAAATAATTAAGATTAGGATAGTAGAGTAAAAATACCGCAAGCAACGATAAGCAGGGGGTGAAATAGAAAAATGGATGCTACTGAATATGAGAAACTAAAGAATAAACTTTCCTCCCTCTTTGAATATAATAAAGATGCTATTTTGTATCTCGATAAAAAAGGAAATATTTTAGATGCAAATCCGGCTTTTATCGCTATAAGCGGCTTTGAAAAAAGCAAAATAGTAGATTGTCATTTTCAACAATTCATCATTAATGAACCAGGTGAAGAAGAGCATGCGAATCTTTCGTTAGATGAGCTGTATTTTTTAGATAGACGTTTTCGATTGATCGCTGAAGGTAATGTAACTGTTTCTTGTTTGATGCGTTTAAATCCTATCAAAGAGGATGACTGTCTTGTAGGATATTTTTTAATTATGAAAAGCATGGTTGAATTAGATAAGATTGCAGAGCGATATTTGGATAGTGAACTGAATTACCGGATAATCGCGGAAAATATTCAAGATGTCTTGATTTTAATGAATAAGAATTTAAATTATCTTTATGTTTCTCCTTCTAGCAAAGAGATTTTCGGTTTTGATTACACAGATTTTCATGACCGCGAGCCATTTTTTAATATTCACCCCGATTATATAGAGGAGCTTACAAATAACTTTACAGCTGCTATTGAAAAAGATGAAACGTTTGATATGAAGCTCCAGGCTCTTCATACAGAGCGTGGTTGGATATGGGCCGAGGTCAAAGGGAACCCCGTTTATGATAGAGAGGGCCATTTTTTGCATATGTTATTGGTTGCTAGGGATATTTCAAAAGAAAAGCAGCAGGAAGACCATTTAAAATATTTTGCTTATCATGATATGTTAACAGGATTACCAAACCGCCGTATGTTCAGCGATCACTTAGATACAGCAATATCGATGCTTTCAAAAAAGCACTCCCCATTTATTCTTATGTTATTGGACATAGATAATTTTAAACAAATTAATGATTCATATGGACATGAAATTGGCGATAAAGTCATTATTGAATTTGGTAATCGGTTAAAACAGGTGATAGAAGAACAGGGGCTCGTGGCGAGGCTAGGCGGGGATGAATTTGTTATATTAGTATCAGGCACAGCAGATAAAGGATATGTGAAAAATATCGCTCAACAAATTAATGAAGCAGTTAAAGAGCCAATAGTCATACAGCATACAAAGCTGGAAATCACCACTAGTATAGGGGTCGTATTTATGGAAGAGCCTTCCTTAACAGCAGCTCAGGCATTGCGTTATGCCGACGAGGCATTATATAAAGGAAAAAGTCTTGGAAAGAATACTTTTAATATCTATGAGAAGAAATAACGGGGCAGATTTAAGCCCCTTTTCATATTGTAGGGGGGAACATATATGCAGCCGAATTGGTTAGCACAGCGCAGCTATTTAACACCTAATCGAATTGGTTTGAGTTATTATCAGGAAAAATGGACATTTAAAGAGCTTTATGAGGAAGCGGTCCGGATTGCCGAAAAGCTGGCAGCATTTCATTTACATAAAGGAGATCGCATCGCGCTTTTAGCCCCTTCCCGTCCCGAACTCATACTGATGATATATGGCTGTATGGAAAGAGGTATAGAGATTGTTTTATTGAATGGAAGGCTATCACCATATGAACTGCAATATCAGATTCAGGATGCCGAAGTAAAGGCGGTTCTTGTTCATGAAGAAGAAAAGCAAAAGCTTCCTGAGGATGTCGAATATATTCTATTTACTGAGGTCTTTCATGCTGAGGGAGTTGAAATAGAAGCAGTAGAGGAATGGGATGATGAAGCAACCATTTCCATTATGTATACATCAGGGACGACAGGATTTCCAAAAGGGGTTCGGCAGACGGTCCGAAATCACAGTTCAAGTGCGATAAGCTCCGCCCTGAATTTAGGCCTGAAGGAAGATGACGTGTGGCTATGCACGGTACCAATTTTTCATATTAGCGGCTTTTCAATTTTAATGAGGTCCTTGCTGTACGGCATGCAAGTACGTTTATATGAGAAGTTCGATGTGACCTTGTGTGCGGCTGAAATTGCACAAGGATTGGTGACGAGAATGTCAGCAGTTGCTGTAATGCTAGAACGGGTTCTTTCTTACATGGAGGAACATGGACTAAAAGCCCATCCAAATTTTAGTTCTATTCTTGCGGGAGGCGGACCGGTTCCGGTGGATTATTTGAAAAGGGCAGAGAGGCTGCAGCTGCAGGTAGTCCAGACGTATGGCATGACAGAAACATCTTCCCAGACAGCTACATTAAGCAGTGAGGATGCTATGCAAAAAGCAGGTTCTGCAGGAAAACCGCTGTTTTTCAATCAAATTCGAATTGAAGGTTCTAAAAAGCCAACGGACGAAGGAGAAATTTGTATTCGCGGTCCGCATGTAACACCTGGTTATATTGGACGCTTTGCAACCCGTCCTGCATTGGATGCAGGCTGGTTGAAGACAGGTGATATCGGTTATCTGGATGAAGAAGGCTATCTATATGTTATTGATCGTCGGGCAGATTTAATCATCTCAGGTGGAGAAAATATTTACCCCGCTGAAATTGAAAATGTGCTGCTCGCCCACCCAGCGGTTAAGGAAGCAGGCGTATGTGGAATGGATGATAGCGTATGGGGGCAGGTGCCGGTTGCTTTTGTTGTCTTAAAGAAAGAGGCAGCTGCTGAGGAACTTCTTTCCTTCTGTAAAATGAGATTAGCATCTTATAAATTGCCGAAGAATATTATTTTCATTGATGAATTACCTCGTAATGGGTCAAATAAACTTGTACGGAGAAAGTTAAAGGAGCTTTTGCAATAGAGAGAGGCGTCTTGGCATCATAATTTGTGACAAATCCTTTGTAGTAAAGATGAGGATAGGGTGTTGATTACATCCAAGTCATAAGAGCTATTAGTAGATATATAGGAAGAAAATAGAGCTATTCAGAAAATCAAAACTTTCTGGGTAGTTCTTTTTTTATGATTACATTTTTAAAAAGCCGGATATCTCCTCGTAAAGATAAAAAGAATAATAGCAATTTGATAGTCCATGTTTATCATCTTTTGGTTCTTGGGTATTTTTAAACGAAAGAATCATATAATGCAAAGATGATGACAACTAAGGAAAAGGGGGGGCTGACTTTGAAAAAGCTAGGGAGATTACTGGGGTTAATAACCTTATGTAGCGGGCTTGGTGCTTCTATTATGTCGATTGCGGCCATGGCTGACCAAACAGCTTATGATCCGGAGTTATACAGTGAAATCTATGATGGTATTGCTTCCTTTGAGCCTTCCTTCACAGTCTCATATAAGGGAGAGGAAGAAGCGGTAGAAGAGCAGCTCAAGCTAATTCTACATGACATTCGTAAAAAGGATAGTTATTCCTATGAAAATATGACAAGATTAGAGGCTAGTATAAAACAAATGGGAGATGAGATGAATCTCCAATTCAGCATCGACTTTTTAACAACAAAAGAAAAAGAAAAATACGTGGATGAGCGGGTGGAAGAAATACTTTCTAACATTCGGAAAGAAAAACTTTCACAGCAGGATATGATTAAAGCTGTCCATGACTATATTGTACTTAATATCGAATACTCAGACGATACACAAGGAAGTAGTCATAGTACTTATACAGCCTTGACGGAAAACAAAGGGGTTTGCCAGGCATATTCACTGCTTATGCACAAAATGCTATCAGAGCTCGGGATTGAAGCGCAATATATTAAGGGAAAGGCTGGAGGGGCGGCTCATAGCTGGAATCTTGTAAAAGTGGCGGGAGAGTGGCGACATATTGATTCCACCTGGGATGATCCGTTAGATAATAAGGAAGACACAATCCGGTATAACTACTTCCTGAAAACAGACAAAGAAATGACAAAGACGCATTCATGGAATACAGCAGATTACCCTAAAGCATTTAGTAATAGATAGAGTGTCCTGGAAAAGAAAGAAGACAATACCGTGTTTGAGACGGCATTGTCTTCTTTTTTGTATTGGTCATTCTAAAAAAACTTGAATCTATTTGCCATTCCGATTACTGCAGGGCAGTTTTCAAAGCTTCCATATTTTTCTTCATTAACGTGAAATAGGTTTCATCATTGTTGATGTCCTCAGACGTTAAAACGCTTAGGTTATGCAAAGTCAATGTTTCGGCGCCTACTTCTTTTTGAATGACTTCTGTAAGTTTTGAAGATACATTTTGTTCAAAGAAAATATACTGAATGTCTTCCTCTTTTGCTAGGTCAACAATCTTCATTAGCTCTTTTTGGGAAGGTTCACTTTGTGAATTTAACCCTGCGACAGGTACTTGAGTAAAGCCATAATGGCCTGCAATGTAGCCAAATGCTGCGTGTGATACAAAGAATGTTTTCTTGGATGTTTCGGCGGCCATTGATTCAAATTCAGCATGAAGTTCATCTAACTCTGTTGCAAGTTTGTCATAGTTTTCAGTAAAAATAGCTTCATGTTCAGGCATAGCTTTAACAAGTTCATCCTTGATAACAGCAGCTAAATCTTTAGAAATAACAGGGGAAAGCCAAACATGGGAGTCATGCTCTTCCGCATGTCCGTGGGAGTCTTCACCCTCATGGTCGTGCTCTTCCCCATGCCCGTGGGAGTCTTCACCCTCATGGTCGTGCTCTTCCCCATGCCCATGGGAGTCTTCACCCTCATGGTCATGATCTTCTTCAGCATGTACATGGCCAGTAGAAATATCAAGCATATCCTCACTTACATTATCAGCTGTAGAGACTAATTTTACATGCTCATTAGCCAACGTTGTTTTTGCTTTTTCTACAAATCCTTCAAGCCCTAGACCAATATAGAAAAACAAATCCGCGTCTGCTAAAGTCATCATATCTTTTTGTGTTGGCTCAAATGTATGCTCGTTAGCCCCGGGAGGATAAATGGAAGAGACTTCTACATATTCGCCGCCAATGCGTTCAGCAAAATATTGCAGGGGATAAACCGTTGTATAAATGGATAATGTGTTATCCGTTCCACTTGTATTGGAGTCCTTTTCCTTTTCTTTTTCGTCTCCGCCGCATGCAGCAAGTACAAGAGCAGCAATTGATAAAAGAAGGAAGGGTAAAAACTTTTTCATTTTGTTCACCTCTTAATTGTAATTATTACGATTTAAATTCAACATTGATTATAATACAGGAAAGAAACGAAAAAGACAATAAAAAATAGCCTTCGAAATTATTTTTTTTTCGAAGGCCATTCTTCAGGTACAGGATCAAACCCTCCTGGATGAAACGGCTGGCATTTTAAAATACGGATTGTCGTCAAAATTATTCCTTTAATGGCACCATGTTTTTGAAATGCTTCCAACCCATAGCTTGAACATGTGGGATGGAAACGGCAAGATGGCGGAGTCATTGGAGAGATATACTTTCGATACAAGCGAATTAGCCAAATAAAAGGATATTTCATTATTTGTTATCCACCTTCTGATAAGTCTGCTTTGCAGAAAAGTTATGTTGTTTCGCTGCTAAAAAGATAGCAACAGCAAAAATTGATACGACAACAATTAAAATTAATGGTAAACTCAATCTCCTCACCTCATTCTCTATTATAAAGCGATTTCAAGAGATTTTGTTCTACAATCTCTTGAACAGTTGATACTATTCTTAAAAATTCTACATATATCCATTTTAAAAACTAGAAAAGTGGGTATAATACCTATGATAATTAATTTAATTATCCATTAACTTGATGAGGTGATCTTATGGCGAAAAAAACATTAGATAAACAGTTGAATGAATTAGTAGCAACATGGTCAGTACTTTACACGAAGCTACATAACTATCATTGGTATGTAAGCGGACCATCATTTTTTACATTACACGCAAAATTTGAAGAATTATATAATGAAGTAACATTGTCGCTCGATGAAGTTGCTGAACGTATTTTATCAAAAGGCGGCAAGCCAGTTGCAACAATGAAAGAGCACTTGGAACTTTCATTAGTCAAAGAACCAACAGGCTCGGAAACAGCTGAAGAAATGGTACAGTCCATTATTGATGATTTCGATGTGTTAAAGAAAGCATTGAAGGAAGCAATGGAAACAGCTTCTGAAGAAGGCGATGACAGAACGGAAGACTTATTAAATGCAAAAGTTCAAAGCCTTGAAAAACATACATGGATGTTATCTGCATTCCTTGGCAACTAATCAACTTATTTGTTTAAAATGCGGCCTCTAAAAGGAGGTCGCATTTTGTGTATAAACCCTCAAGCCGCTACTTATACTATTAGTGAGGTGGCTTATATGGAAAAACACATGTACTATATATCGGTTCCGCATTTAACATGCACAGCTTATCCAGGTATGAGACCGTACGATTTTAAAATGGAGTTAGAGCCTCACAAGGCGAGAGTGTTTCAAAAATTGTTTGCATCTATTTACCAACTTGAAACATCAAATATGGTTCGTGCCCATTTACCATTTATCCCTTACCATATGGATGAACTGAATCATGATATCGACCATCGTTACAAGCAAATATATGCGCTGATTCATGAATATGGCGACGATCAAACAAAAGAATTTGTGGAGAAAATGCCTTTTTTCAGTTGAAGCGCTGACATCCCTTCGCTACACTTAAAGTTAGTTAGGAGTTGAAGGGATGTTTACATTCATAGATGAAAATGGACTTGAAGTAGTTCTGCGATTTGACAAAGGCCCGTTTGAGGTGGAGCCAAGACATGTGCTGGCTCTAGTAAAATATGAGAATAAGTGGCTCTGTACTGAGCACTTTACGCGAGGAATTGAATTCCCGGGAGGAAAGCAAGAGAAGGGAGAGACGCTTATTGAAGCGGCAATCCGTGAAGTATATGAAGAAACACAAGTAAAGGTGAAGGATGCTGAATGGTTTGCCTATTATGTAGTGTATGACAAAATCCCCTTTTGCAAGGCTGTTTTTACAGCTAGCGTAGAAGAGATAGAAGAGTTCATTGGGGAATATGAAACAGTTGCAAGACACTGGCTGACAGAAGAAGAATTACTTGCACATCCAAACTTGAGTTTTTATATGCGTGATGATGGAATGAAAAAGATGTTACAGGAAGTGAAGACACATGCAAGACAATGGTAAAATCACATCCATACGTAAATATCCTTCACCAAATCCCCATATCCGGTTGGATGAAATTACATACTGGTCAGATGGGCTTCGTGTAAAGGGATTACTAGCAAGACCGATTAAGAAGGCTCATACTGAGGCAATGCTTTATCTGCGCGGCGGCATGCAGTCTATCGGTATGGTGAGACCGGCTAGAATTGCTCAATTTGCTATGCAGGGCTTTACCGTATTTGCTCCCTATTATAGGGGGAACCGCGGAGGAGAGGGAAGAGATGAATTTGCGGGTGACGACCGCTACGATGCTGTATATGGTGTTGACATAGTAAAACAGTTTGTCGAAGGTGAAAATGTGCATGTATACGGTTTTTCACGTGGAGGACTGATGGCATTGTGGACGGCTATTTTAAGAGAGGACATCGCTTCTGTCGTAACTTGGGCGGGGGTATCAGATGCTGCGGCTACTTATTGGGAGCGAATCGATATGCGCAGAGGACTGCGGCGTGTCATAGGGGGCACGCCAAAAAAAGTTCCAGAGCGTTACGATGACCGGACACCTCTATTTGAAATTGAAAAAATGAAAGCACCGGTTTTGATCATTCATGGCACGAGTGATCAGCATGTAGATATCGAGCATGCTTATCAGTTGGAGTACTGTCTTCAGGATGCAGGGAAGTTCTATGAAACATGGTATTCCTACGGACTGAAACATCATTACCCGCCAGAAATAAATTCAGAAACAGTTCGTGCCCTTTGTGGATGGATGAAGGGAAAGAGTGTAGAATAAATAGAGCGGCTTCTATGAAAGGAAGCTGCTTTTTCTTATTTAGGCTGCTGCATAACTTTCTAACACATCTTGTCAGATGTAAGCATAGATTTTACAGGTATTTATTCTATCAGGGAAATAGGGGAGAGGCTTTCTCCATACAAAAAAAGGAGCAGCTATATAAGCTGCCCCTTTTAATTTATAAGGATGTAGTTACTGCAGGGAACGGAAAATAGCTCTTCCTTATACTAAAGGGCCGCCTTTTTTCACGATCTCTTCAGAAACATCTTCAAATTTCTTGAAGTTATTATTGAATAGCCCAGCAAGTTCTGTAGCTTTTTTATCATATGCCGCTTTGTCAGCCCAAGCTTCACGTGGGTTTAATACTTCGGATGGTACACCTTCAACAGCGACAGGAATGTTTAATCCAAATACACCATCTTGGATTGTCTCTACTTCATTCAACTTACCTTCAATTGCAGCACGAACCATTGTACGTGTGTAAGAAAGTTTCATACGAGAACCTACACCATATTCGCCGCCAGTCCAGCCAGTGTTAACTAAGAACACTTGTGAGCCGTGCTCGTCGATTTTCTTTCCTAGCATTTCAGCATAAACTGTTGCCGGAAGAGGTAAGAATGGAGAACCGAAACATGTTGAGAATACTGGTTCTGGCTCTGTAACACCGCGCTCTGTACCAGCCAACTTCGAAGTGAAGCCGCTCAAGAAGTGGTACATCGCTTGCTCTTTCGTTAATTTAGAGATTGGAGGTAGTACGCCAAAAGCATCTGCAGTTAAGAAAACAATTGTTTTTGGATGACCTGCAACCGATGGTGTTACGATATTATCGATATAATGGATTGGATAAGCTACACGTGTATTTTCAGTTAATGAACCATCACTATAATCACAAATGCGTGTTTCCGGATGAACAGCGACGTTTTCAAGCACAGCGCCGAACTTGATTGCATTGTAAATTTCCGGTTCCTTTTCAGCAGAAAGGTTGATTGTTTTTGCATAGCATCCGCCTTCAACATTGAATACACCGTTGTCAGACCAGCCATGCTCATCATCACCAATCAGCTTGCGGTCAGCATCTGCCGATAAAGTCGTTTTACCAGTACCTGAAAGACCGAAGAATAACGCTACATCGCCTTCCTCACCTACATTGGCAGAACAGTGCATTGGGAAAATCCCTTGTTCTGGTAATAGATAATTCATAATACCAAAGATTGATTTTTTCATTTCACCAGCGTACTCTGTACCACCTATAAGGATGATTCTCTTTTCCAGTGATGTGATGATGAAAGTTTCTGATGCTGTACCATCAACTGCTGGATCAGCCTTGAAAGATGGTGCTGATACGATTGTGAACTGTGATTCGTGATCCATTAATTCTTCAGCTGTTGGGCGGATGAATAATTGATGACAGAAAAGATTATGCCAAGCATATTCGTTTATAACCTGGATTGATAGCTGAGAGTCTTTGTCAGCTCCTGCAAATCCTTTAAACACGAATAACTCGTCTTTCTCTTTTAAGTAGTTAATCACTTTTACGTAAAGGTTGTCGAAAATTTCTGTCGAGATTGGTCGATTTACTTTTCCCCAGTCAATTTTATCTTTAGAAGCATCTTCTTCTACCATATATTTATCTTTAGGAGAGCGGCCAGTATACTTACCAGTTTCAGCACGTAAAGCGCCATCTACTGTCAATGTAGCTTCCCCACGAGATGTAGCCTTTTCAACTAATTCTGGTACAGATAGTTGAACGTTAATATTTGCCCCGCTTAATAATTCCTTCAGTTCGTTGTTGATATCTACTGAATTCATCGATTAAATACCATCCTTTTTTATATAGTTCCCCTAGGTGAGGGAGGTTAGTTACTAATTCAAAAATAGTATAACACATTGATTTAAATAATCTATACTAATTGTGAATTTATTTTATGAATTTTTTATATTCCATAAAACCATTATAAATTGTTTGACAAGATGAAACAAATTTCGTACCATGTACAATTGAACGGATACTCTTATCCCGAGCTGGTGGAGGGTCAGGCCCTATGAAACCCGGCAACCTGCAATACGATTATCGTAACGTGTTGGTGCCAACCTGATGCAAGGATATAATCCTTGAACGATAAGAGTGAAAGGTAACGAAAACATGACTCCTTTCCTCATACATGAGCGAAGGGATTTTTTTGTTTTAAATGCGAAAAGAGCAGTTTGAGGAATCACTGTTATATCGTCCTTATAAAGAAAGACATATAAGCAGGCTGAGCTTCTCTTTATTATTCCGGGCCTTTCTAAATCCTCGTGTAAAAGTTAGCAGCGGCTTTTTTAATCCGTACGGGTAGACATACATGGGTAATGAGTACCGTATCAAATACGCGCTTTCGCGCAAGGTATTTTTAGGAGGAAAACAAATGACAAACCGTCGACTGTTTACATCAGAAAGTGTAACAGAAGGGCATCCAGACAAAATCTGCGACCAAATTTCAGATGCCATTTTAGATGCTATTCTAGCAGAAGATCCAAACGCTCGCGTAGCGTGCGAAACAACTGTTACGACAGGACTTGTATTAGTATCCGGTGAAGTAACGACATCTACATATGTAGATATTAAAGGAATTGTACGTGATACAGTAGAACAAATCGGCTATACACGCGGAAAATATGGTTTTGATGCTGAAAACCTAGCCGTACTGGTAGCTCTTGGTGAGCAATCGCCTGATATCGCACAAGGTGTTGACCAAGCGCTTGAAGCTCGCGAAGGCGCAATGACTGACGAAGAACTAGAAGCAATCGGTGCCGGAGACCAGGGCTTAATGTTTGGTTATGCGTGCAATGAGACTCCAGAACTGATGCCGCTGCCTATCAGTTTGGCACATAAGCTGGCTCGTCGCCTGACAGAAGCTCGTAAATCAGGCGAACTGCCTTATCTGCGTCCAGAT
Source organism: Lysinibacillus sp. (assembly GCA_031181585.1). Taxonomy (GTDB): domain Bacteria; phylum Bacillota; class Bacilli; order Bacillales_A; family Planococcaceae; genus Lysinibacillus_B. The sequence goes on along the minus strand of JAPSKP010000001.1, from coordinate 197,898 downwards.
GGAAAAACACAAGTAACTGTAGAATATGACGAAAACAACCAACCTGCACGTGTGGATACAGTTGTTTTATCTACACAGCATGACGAAGAAGTAACATTAGAGCAAATTCAAAAAGACATTAAAGAAGTGGTAATCAATAAAGTAGTACCCGCAAACTTAATTGATGTAAACACGAAATATTTCATTAATCCAACAGGCCGTTTTGTTATTGGCGGACCAAAAGGAGATGCAGGGCTTACTGGCCGTAAAATTATCGTTGATACATACGGTGGTTATGCGCGTCACGGCGGCGGTGCTTTCTCTGGTAAGGATGCTACAAAGGTTGACCGGTCAGCAGCCTACGCAGCACGTTATGTTGCGAAAAATATTGTAGCGGCAGAGCTTGCAGAGCGTGCTGAGGTACAGCTTGCATATGCAATCGGTGTAGCTCGCCCCGTATCGATCGCTGTTGATACATTTGGCACTGGTAAAGTGGAAGAAAGCAAAATCGTGGAATGGGTACGTGAACTATTTGATTTACGTCCAGCCGGGATTATTAAAATGCTTGACCTGCGCCGTCCAATCTATAAACAAACAGCAGCTTATGGCCACTTTGGCCGTACAGACCTGGATGTACCATGGGAAAAAACGGACAAGGCTCAAGCGCTTCGCGAAAAAGCGGGCCTATAATTGAGTTGTGCCAGGATATGAAAAGCCGTCACTTCATGTGGCGGCTTTTTTAGCAGATAAGGAAAGGGAGCAGCGCTGGATAGGAGAACCATGCACACCCTTTTTCTGCGCTGTAGCAGCTTAACCGAATGTCTAATACCGTTTGCCAGATTGAAAACTAATCTTTCATATTTTCACGAGGGTATAGAATCATCATCAATTTTAGAGCAGAAATCTCTTTAACATATTATATAATAGAAAAAAAGCCTCCATTAGGCGGCTTTCTGCTTGTTATTTTTGTAGTGATTTATAGTATTGCCCTTTTTCTACATACTCCCGAATGATTCGATCCATATCTGTACGGTCTTCAGGCGTAATTTCACGGACGACCTTTGCAGGACTGCCCATCGCTAAGGAGTTGGGAGGAATTTTTTTCCCGGGAGGAACAAGGCTGCCGGCTCCTACAAAGGCGCCTTCTCCGATTTCGGCACCATCCAAAATAATGGAGCCCATACCAATAAGTGCTCGCTTGCGGACGACACAGCTATGTAATGTTACTTGATGGCCTACTGTCACCTCATCCTCAATAATAAGAGGGTTGTTGGGGCTTTGGTGAAGGCAGCTTAAATCCTGGATGCTCACACGGCTGCCTATGATTGTTGGAGCAACATCTCCGCGGATCACGGTGTTAAACCACACAGATGTTTCTGCCCCAATTGTAACGTCACCTGTAATTGTGACATAATCGGCAATAAAGGCAGATGGGTCTATGTTCGGATTTTTGTCTTTATAAGGGTAAATCATATTCTTTCGCCTCATTTCAAGCTAATATGTATAATTATCGTAACAAATAGTAAGTAGGAAATAAACAAACTTTTCAATTAATAATGAATGAGAATTTTAGGAGGAAGGCCGATGTGGAAATGGGATGCTGAGGGGCAGCCAAAAGCGGTTGTGGCAATTTTTCACAGTGCTTATGAGCACCATGCCTGGTATGCGTGGCTTATTGAAAAATTACGAGGCTCGGGATTTCACGTTGTAATGGGAGATTTACCGGGACACGGGGAGCAAGCAAAAAATCATCGCTACCATGATGAGGAGTTTCAAGAATATTATACTTATGCAAAACAGCTGATTCAGGTTGCTCATACAGATAATCTGCCGGTATTTATAATAGGAAATGGACTGGGAGCAACAATTGCTGCACGCGCATTATATCGTAATAAGTTCGACTGTGCAGGTCTCATAATGGTGTCACCTTGGCTCCATTTGAAGCTTGAACCAGGGAAGCTTTCGAAGGCTTTATCGAGTCTGAGCGCGATTACATCAAACGTCAAGCTAAAACATGAAATCACCTATAATACATTGACACGTAACTTTGAAGTATATGGTGAAATGAAAGATGATGTACCTTTTAACACAGTTGTCACTGTGAAATGGTATCGTGAACTGCAGCAGCTTTTAAGAATGTGGAAAGACGCAGAGGTAAAGCTGCCTGCATTGCCTGTTCTTCTAATGACAGGCGGACGTGACAGTATCACGGATACGGCATATTCAAAGCAATGGCTCGTTCAACAAAATCTAACTCATTTTCAATATAAGGAATGGAAAGACAGCTTGAATAGTCTATTTTTTGAAATGGAACGAGAAGAGATCTTCCTGCTAACAAAAGATTTTATGAATAATAGCTTAAGGTCCCTCGGCTATATTATCTCCTAAAAGAGGCGCAATGAATAAATAGTTCATTGCGCTTTTTAACATTCTTCGACTATAAAAAAGTAATATTTAGAAAATTTTAAAAATTAGTTGAATGGATGAGTATTTTGTAATATAGTGAATTTCAAAATAATAAAATATTTCAAAACAAAGGGGGGCGTTATATGGAAGATGTGGTTGGTTTTCTAAATAATTTTTTCTGGGGACCTTGGTTCATCTATGGAATCATGCTGATTGGTTTGTTCTTTTCTATCATTACTAGATTCCTTCAAGTTCGCCATATTAAAGAAATGTTCACATTAATGTTCAAAGGGAAGAAGTCGGAAAAGGGTATTTCTTCTTTCCAAGCTTTAGCTATTGCACTTTCGGGACGTGTAGGTACCGGCAATATTGCGGGAACAGCTACAGCAATTGGGATGGGAGGACCAGGAGCGGTATTCTGGATGTGGTTGATCGCTTTTATTGGTGCTGCCACTGCCTATATTGAGTCTACATTAGCTCAAATTTACAAAGAAGAAAAAGAAACGGAGTATCGAGGTGGTCCTGCCTTTTATATCGAAAAGGGTATGGGACAAAAATGGTTTGCGATTATCTTCGCAATAGCAGCATTGCTTGCGATGCTTATTTTGATGCCTGGCGTTCAATCTAATGCTATAGCTGGTGCAATGAACAATGCATTCGATATTGATAATTGGATTATCGGTCTTATTATTGCTATTTTACTTGGTGTCATTATTATCGGTGGTGTTAAATCCATTGCGAATGCGGCACAGGTTATTGTACCATTCATGGCGTTGGCTTATATTTTAATGGCTCTTGTTATTATTGTTCTTAACATAGGAGAGGTACCAGGTGTTATTGCTCTTATCTTCTCCAGTGCATTTGGAGCACAGGAGATATTTGGCGGGATTATTGGTTCGGCCATTGCATGGGGTGTTAAACGCGGTATTTACTCAAATGAAGCAGGTCAAGGTACAGGTGCCCATCCTGCTGCGGCTGCAGAAGTATCACACCCAGCAAAGCAAGGGCTAGTACAGGCGGCATCTGTTTATATTGATACATTATTAATCTGTTCCGCTACGGCGTTTATGATTCTATTTACAGGTATGTATAATGTACATGATGAAGGTGCTGATAAAGTACAGGTAATGGTGGATGGCGAGGCGCATATGGTAGACGGCGAACCGTATGAAATTTATCCTACAATTTTCACAGGTGAATTTGGTAAGGATGATTACACGGGTGAAGCCCAGGTCTCTTATGCTCAGACAATAAAAGAAGGAGCAGCATATACACAATACGCGGTAGATGAAGCGTTACCAGGCTTCGGGGCTCCGTTTGTAGCGATTGCGCTATTCTTCTTTGCCTTTACAACGATTATGGCATATTACTATATTGCTGAGACAAATGTCGCCTATCTTTTCTCAGGTCGAGCAGAGAAAATAGGAATTTGGATTGCCAAGTTTGCTATTATCGTAGCAGCCTTCTATGGTACAGTGCGTACATCTGATTTGGCCTGGGCTATGGGAGATGTTGGACTTGGTCTTATGGTATGGATTAACGTAATTGCCATCTTGATTATTATGAAGCCTGCTATTGTCGCATTGCGGGATTATGAGAAACAAAAGAAAGAAGGAAAAGACCCGGTATTTGATCCTATTAAGTTAGGAATTAAAGGGGCAACGTTCTGGGAAAAGCGAAATAGGGGAGAATAATAAGGTAGAGAGCTGCTTCGTATTTTGAAGCAGCTTTTTTATTTTGCAGATTAATAGACAACATTAGCTAGATAATAGACAAAAGGTGACCAGTAATAGACAATGTGGACTACTTAATAGACAAAACAATAAGGTCTATAGACAAAAGCCGCCTATTAATAGACAATCCTAGCCAAATAATAGGCAGACAAAAAAGTTTCCATCGATTTGAACGATTTATTCAATTGTACGGTCTAATACATAAAGAGAGATAAGTGGGTGAATTATGGAGCAAATGGCAAAAAGGGCAATCAGCGGAGATGAGCAGGCCATTTTATCTCTTCTAGAGCACTATGAAGAAACCTTATACAGGACGGCGTATGCTTATTTGCGTAATGAACAGGATGCACTGGATGCAATGCAGGAGCTTGCGTACCGGGTATTCAAGAAAATTCATCAGGTTAAAGAACCTGCCTATATAAATACATGGTTTGTGCGGGTGCTGATTAATATTTGCCTGGATATGAAAAAGAAACGACTGGATTATGTTCCTGACTACGCTGAGCCAAGCTACGAACAGAAAATGGATTTTGAAGTGCTTGATATGATTAGCAAGCTATCAGAGCAGGAACAGCAGGTTATATTTTTAAAATATGTTGAGCAACGAACAAACAAAGAGATTGCGAGTGTGCAAAACATTCCCGAAGGTACAGTGAAATCACGTGTGCACCACGCATTAAAGAAATTAAAGCTACTTTTTGGACAGGGAGGGACAGATTGATGACTACCCCATTTGATTTCGAGAAATTGAACAAAGAGTTAGATCAAATCAACGTACCAAAAAAACAATTAGCAAAAACCCGGCATAGGGCCCTCCAGAAAGTACAGAAAGAAAAACGGCGGATAAGTAATTGGCGCTATTATACAGTACTTACAGCGACAGTTGCTTTGGCATTCATCCTGTCTATCCGTTTCATTCCGCCTTTTGCTGAGACAATGACGCTTGTCCCTGGCTTTACAGAGGTTATATCGTTCCTTACAGAGGATCAAAGGGATGAAAAATATACTTATGAGGAGCTTGACATTAGTGAAACAAAAAACAATCTAACCCTTACAGTAAAAGGGGTGATGGCCGATGAAACGGGGATGAAAATTCGTTATTCACTAGAGGCGCCATATAATATTGCAAAGCTTTCAGTACGATCGGTAATAATTTTACAGGATGGGAAGGAATTAGAGGGGGCATCCAGTTATGGCTCGCCGATAGACGGAGAAATAAAAAAATATATAGAGGATACAATTTTTCAAACTGTCGAAGGCGAAAATCTGCCTAATAAGAAAAACTTTGAGCTTCAAATAACGTTTGGCGATAAGGAGGAAACAACGTTCGAAATTCCTTTTACGATCAAAAGCGATATAGTGAAAAAACAAGTATATAAAATCGATCAAACATTTTCGTATGAGGGACAAAAACTGATGGTAAAAGATATCACGATTGCACCAACATCGGCCCGTCTTCGTATAACATCTGATGCAAGCAATTCGATGCAAATTCTAAATGTTGACCATATACGTGTTTTCAATGAGCAAGGAGAGCCAGTAAATACACCAGAGAATGGATTAATAGGGTTAAATAATCTTTCTTATGGTGAAGTCATTTACTTATTCGAAAGTGATGCAGTCAACTCAGCGGATTCCCTCACGATTGAACTCGAAAATATGGATGTATTGCCGAAGGATGATAATTATGTTGAAGTAGATTTCAGCAAGCAAATCGTTCTAAAGCAGCCCGCAATAGGAAAGGTGAAGTTTAAAATAAGACAGGGTGGTGTTATTACAATTGAAGAGGAGGAGGGGACAGAGGTTCGTTTAAGTCATGCGGTTGATGCAGACGGGAGACGTTTTGAAATGGAATCATTCTCCAGTACATGGAATCAAGCGGAGTATACGTATCCAATAGAAATGAAAGCTCCTGTAAAGATTTATTTCTACAACTTTCCAAATACAATCTATTTTAAAGAACAAGTTATTGTGAATAAATAAAACAAGGATGAGGGCAGACCCTCATCCTTTTGTTTATAATTCCTGACGTAGTGCTTGAATAACTTCAATTTTTGTTGCTTTACGTGCAGGACGCCAGCCGGATAAGATTGCCACCAGGAGGCTGATGCCCCCTGCAATCAGTACAAGGCTGAATGGAATGACAGAAAACGTAAGTTCATAACCTGTCAGATCCTCCTCCGATAAAGCATAGGCGAGTACATGCGGCAGAATAGCGTTTGCCCCAAAGCTAATCGCATACGAAAGAATAATCGCCAAGCCTGTGCCTAACAAGCCGATAAATGCACTTTCCATTAAAAACAATCGTTGAATCAATGCAGGAGAGGCGCCAATTGCCTTTAACACGCCAATCTCACGTGTACGTTCTGTCACAGCCATCGTCATCGTGTTGAAGATACCGATAGAGGCAATTAATACAGCAATTGTTCCGATAAATACAAGACCGATTTTGAAGATCAGGAAGAATAGATCCATTTCCTCTAATTGCTCCACAACGGAATACACTTGGTAACCTTGTTCTTTTAAGATGTCTAATACAGGGATTACATTTTCAAGTGAATCTACAAAAATCGTTGTTGTAGGGTATGTTTCTAAGGATGGGAGTAGCGTTTGTACACCCTGTCCAAAAATAACGGAAGAATCAATATACCATTCATATGAAGGCTTCTTTAATACACCGACAACCGTGAATTCCCCAGATTGCACCTCTTGATCTCCTTCACCATCTTCAAACTCGAGTGTTACTGTTTTTCCGATAATCTCTCCTTTATAGCCTTCTTCTTCACCGTCGTACCATGTCCCATTTGCTTCCGCTTCTCTTGACTTGCGCTCGATTTCTGCCTGGTCCGCTTCGTTTAATAAATTTTGAGCGTAATGGTAACCGACAATAATTTCATTTGATGCCGTTGGTAAACGTCCTTCGCTTAAATTCGATGGAAGTTTTGATTGCGCCTCCATATCAAATATTGCTCCCTGTGAATAGCCTGTGCGATCTTCGAATGTCGACAAGACGGAAGCTGCGACATCCCATTTTTTTAATACGACATTGACATGCTCTACGTCATTTATCCACTTTTCATCTTCGGCGGTTAGGCTTTCATCACCCCAGAGCTCGATTTCCGTAATTTTCTCTTGATTTAAAATTTCATTACGCATCGTCTCCTGAATACCAAACCCGATTGAGGCTAATACGATTAAAAAGGCACAGCCAATCATGGCAGCCAACACCGTAGTAGTGACGCGCATCTTATTTTTCTTCATATGCTGCCAAACAAATTGCAATTGATCTTTAAATAACATACTACATTTCCTCCATTAATAATCCATCAGTCATACGCAAGATACGGTCCGCGATAGAAGCTACTTCCTCGTCATGGGTAATGATGATGAAAGTGACATTGCTTTCCCTGTTTAGTTGCTGCATGAGTTGGAGAATTTCTTGTTCTGTTTGCATATCCAAACTGCCGGTAGGTTCGTCCGCTAAAACGATAGGAGGATCGGTAATCATTGCCCGGGCAATCGATACACGCTGCTGCTGTCCGCCGGATAGCTCATTTGGATAGTGGTCTGCCACCTCTGTCAAACCAACTCTTTTAAGCATGTCTTGCACCTTTTTTTGGCGTATTGCTGAACTGATTCCTTTCAGCTTTAGAGGCAGCTCAATATTTTCAACAACATTTTGGCCGGGAAGGAGTTGAAAGTTTTGGAAAATGAAACCGAAGTGATTTAAGCGAAAGGCAGCGCTTTGCTTTTCAGTAAATACTGCAGTCTCGGTATCTTTAATGTATACGGAGCCAGAATTCGGTTTTAGAAAACCGGCAATGACCTGTAAGAGGGTAGACTTTCCAGAACCGCTTTTGCCGACGATCGAAACGATTTCTCCCTGCTGTACCTCGAAATTAATCCCTTTTAATACTTCTACCTTCTTTTCCTTGCCTTTCTTGCCGATCATGAAGGCGTGGTGTAATGATTGAACTGTAATCATATGCTCATTCCTTTTTGTGTTAATAAGCTAAGTGTAAAAGGCAAATATGAAGATATAGAGCCTGCATTTCTGAAGATTTTCTTAAGAAATAAAAAAAACCACTGAATCAGTGGTTTTTTTCAAAGGCAAGCTTAATACCGAAAGCAATTAAAATAGTACCCGTTACCCCTTCAATTGCAAGTTTTGTTCGTGGTTTTTTCATGAAGCTGCTGATTTTATCCAATAAGTAAATGTAAAATACAAACCATATAGCTGTTAACCCTGTATAAATAAGTCCCATCAGGAGGAAGGGGAACACCGTTTGACTTGTTCCATCGACAAATTGAGGCAGGAACGTCAAAAAGAATACAGCAACCTTAGGATTTGTGACATTTGTAAGGAAGCCTTGTTTAAAACAAGGCTGCCCTGTGTAGTTATTGCTTTCTTGTAATTCATCAGGCAGCTGTTTGTAAAGATTTTTTATTGACCACAAGGTTTTAACTCCTAAATAGCATAAGTACACAGCCCCTACATATTTAATGACCGTGAACAAATAGGCTGATTTTACAAGGATTGCAGAGAGCCCTATTACTGCAGCAAATGTATGGATCAGTAAGCCGCAGCATGAACCGAGCATAGTTTTTAACCCTCCACCCCTACCGTTAATCAGTGTGTTTTTTGTAGCGATAGCTGTATCGGGGCCAGGCAAGATGATGAGTAATATACACATAAGTAAAAAGAAAGAGAGATTATCCATAAAAACCACCAATCCATTCTGTTCCGAAAATTCAGAAACTAATATACCATAAATATGATTCTGAGAAAATAGCCGAAGAAGGTGAATTGTTAAATAAAATAAGGGGGCCTTGGAGTGAGCTTTTATTAAAAAAGAGCCGAGGATAGATTCCTCAGCTCTCAAGGGGCAATTTTTTGACCTTTTCTAGTGCAATAACAAATGGAGGGTCATTTTTCTGGTTCAAAAATTCGTAGCGCAGCACGTGAATATATTTCTGAGGCAGATCGCTTACAAATCGAATGACCTCATCACGTTCCTTTTTGCCGCCTTCATGCCCATGATAAATAACAAGCACGATAATGCCGCCAATCTTCAGGAGCTTTAATAGGCTCTCTAAAGCCTGAATAGTCGTATTCGGGCGTGTAATCACCTCATGATCGCTTCCCGGCAGGTAACCCAAGTTGAATATGGCGCCTGAAATGGGCTTGTCTACATATTTTGCCACATTTTCGTGCCCATCTTTTAGGACAACCGCCCGATGTTCAAGGGCATTGTCGAGCAAACGGTGAAGTGTCGCATCGACTGCCTGCTTTTGTACATCAAATGCATAAACAAAGCCGTCATCGCCAACAAGCCCGGCTAAAAACAGCGTATCATGTCCATTGCCGGCTGTTGCATCAACTGCAATATCCCCATTGCCGATTGCTGATTTTAATAATGTCTGCGCATATTGTAGAACCCGTTCTAGCTTCATTTTGCCACTTCCGCCTGGTAGTACTTGCCTTGCCATGAGCCGCGTCGTTCCAGCTCCGCATCAATGCCGTTTAGTACTTCCCATTTATTAACTGACCACATTGGCCCAATCATGAGATCAATCGGTCCATCACCTGTAATACGATGGACGATCATTTCAGGTGGCAGCACCTCTAGCTGGTCGGCTACAAGGTTGATATAAGCATCCTTTTCCATGAACTCCAGCATTCCTTTTTCATACTGCTTCACAAGAGGTGTACCCTTTAACAAATGCAGTAAATGGATCTTGATGCCTTGGACATCGAGCTTCGCTACTTCCCGTGCTGTATCCATCATCATATCGTAGTCTTCCAGCGGCAAACCGTTAATGATATGTGTGACAATACGGATATTGTGCTTGCGCAGCTTTTCTACACCTTCAACGTATGTTTGATAGTCATGTGCTCGGTTGATCAGGTTCGCTGTTTTTTCATGCACAGTCTGCAGGCCAAGCTCTACCCAAAGGTACGTGCGTTCATTTAGCTCAGCCAAATATTCGACAACGTCATCAGGGAGGCAATCAGGACGTGTAGCAATACTAAGCCCCATTACACCTTCACAAGCAAGTGCTGCTTCAAACTTTTCTTTTAATACTTCAAGCGGAGCATGCGTATTTGTATATGCTTGGAAATAGGCCATTGTCAGGCCATCCTTCCATTTATTCTCCATTTTTGCTTTGATCTTTTCAAATTGAACAGGGATCGGATCAACCTTATCACCTGCAAAATCTCCCGAGCCGGCAGCGGAGCAGAAAGTACAGCCGCCAAATGCAACTGTGCCATCTCGGTTCGGACAGTCAAAGCCAGCATCCAGGGCAACTTTATATACTTTTTTTCCAAATTCATTTCGCAAATAGCGATTCCATGTATAATAACGCTTTCCATCTGAAGGGAAAGGGAAATTTGTTTCTGTCATATATGTCACTCCTCTAACGCCCTATTTTAACATGCAGAAGACACTCTGACATAATAGAAAATCTTTTTCTTGTACATTTTACGAATTACGCATAGACTTACTGTTTGGAGCTTGAAATTAATGGAGGAAATTTTATGCCGAAAAGTGTGTGGTTTTTAGTTGTAGGAATGTTTGTAAATACAGTCGGAAGCTCATTTTTGTGGCCTCTAAATAGTATTTATATTCATGATTATTTAGGAAAGTCGCTTACCGTGGCAGGATTTGTTTTAATGTTGAATTCGTTAGCAGGTGTATTTGGCAATCTGCTCGGCGGTTATTTATTTGATAGATTAGGAGGGTATAAGACAATTGTCTTTGGGGTCGTATGTAATTTAGTCACATTAGCCCTTTTGACAGTGTGGCATGACTGGCCCCAATATGTCATCTTACTGACAATGGTCGGGTTCAGCGGTGGAATTGTCTTTCCCGCAATGTATGCCCTCATCGGCAGTGCTTGGCCGGAAGGGGGAAGAAAAGCATTCAACACATTATTCTTAGCAAACAATGTAGGAGTGGCGATCGGTCCTGCACTGGCTGGAGTAATTGCTGATATTAACTTTGAATATGTTTTCATCACGAACCTGGCGACATATGCAGTGTTCTTCTTTATTGCTGTTTTTGCCTTCAGACGATTTAAACAGACAGGCATTGCACCGAAAAATGTGATTGCAGAAGGGGCAGGCCCCCAATCAAAAGCACCGTTATTTGCTATATTGATATTATGTATCTCCCTCGTGTTCTGCTGGATGTCGTATTCACAGTGGAGCGCGACAATCTCTTCCTATACACAGGAGCTGGGGATGAGCCTCTCTCAATATAGTTTACTATGGACGATTAATGGACTATTAATTGTAGGAGTACAGCCATTCATCCGGCCACTTGTCCGAATGTGGGAGGATAAACTGAAACACCAATTAATATTAGGGCTGGTACTGATGTCTGCCTCAATTGGCCTGGTATCAATTGCAGGAGATTTTAAAATGTTTGCCGCTGCCATGGTGGTTCTGACATTGGGAGAAGTATTCTTTACACCGGTTATCCCGTTAGTAGCAAACAAACTGGCACCGGAAGGAAGGCAAGGTTTCTATCAGGGGATTGTGAATAGTGCAACGACAATAGGACGTATGGTAGGACCGCTGATAGGCGGGGTGATGGTCGATGTGTATGGTATGCAGGTGCTTGCCATCTTCCTTGCTATTGCACTTATTGTTGCTATCATTCCGTGTTTACTGTACGATCAGCCATTGAAACGGGGTAAGTATGAATAAACACTTGTGCTTTTCAATTGTTTCTATTAAAATAAATGAAAATATTAAGAACGACTATGATGAGGAATAGTAGGTCTAGAAGTCTTCAAGAGAGCCTGCGGTTGGTGTGAGCCGGCAGATGAACAGACTGAACTCGCCTCGGAGTATGCTTTTGGCGAAAATAGTAGCTGGAAGCCGTGTTTTCGCGTTAAGAAATCTAAGCTGAGTGCTGTGTCACTAATGTGGGTGGTACCGCGGGAGTCAAAATTCTCTCGTCCCTTTCTATTATGGAATGGGGCGAGTTTTTTTGTTTTTTAAAAATTCCGTAAATTCCGCTTAAATATGTGAAAACAGGTCGACAATGATACTTTAAGGAGGAAATACCATGAGTTTTAATCATCAAGAAATCGAAAAAAAATGGCAGCAATATTGGGCTGCCAACAACACGTTTAAAACAGGAAACGACAATTCAAAACCGAAATTTTACGCATTAGATATGTTCCCATATCCATCAGGTGCAGGACTCCATGTAGGACACCCGGAAGGCTATACGGCGACTGATATTTTATCTCGCTACAAGCGCATGCAAGGCTTTAACGTTCTTCATCCGATGGGATGGGATGCCTTTGGTCTTCCAGCGGAGCAATATGCACTTGATACAGGAAATGACCCTGCTGAATTCACAGAGAAAAATATCGCAACGTTTAAACGCCAAATCCAAGAGCTTGGCTTTTCCTATGACTGGGATCGTGAAATTAATACAACAGATCCGAAATACTACAAATGGACACAATGGATCTTTACAAAGTTAGTAGACATGGGCTTGGCTTATGTAGATGAAATTCCTGTAAACTGGTGCCCAGCACTAGGCACAGTTCTAGCAAACGAAGAAGTAATTGATGGTAAATCAGAACGCGGCGGTCATCCGGTAGAGCGTCGCCCAATGAAACAATGGATGCTGAAAATCACAGCATACGCTGACCGTCTGCTTGATGATTTAGAGGAAGTAGATTGGCCGGAATCAATTAAAGATATGCAGCGCAACTGGATTGGACGTTCTGAAGGGGCACAAGTAACATTCGCTATTGATGGGACGGATGCGTCATTTGAAGTATTCACGACACGTCCTGATACATTATTCGGCGCAACTTATTGCGTTCTTGCACCAGAGCACAAACTAGTAGCAGACATTACAACTGCAGAACAAAAGTCGGCCGTAGAAGCATACTTGGATAAAGTAAAGCTTAAATCAGATTTAGAGCGTACAGATCTGGCGAAAGAAAAAACAGGTGTCTTTACGGGTGCTTATGCAATCAATCCGATCAACGGAGAAAAAATGCCAATCTGGATTGCTGATTATGTACTTTCAACATATGGTACTGGGGCAATCATGGCTGTACCAGCTCATGATGAGCGTGACTATGAGTTCGCAAAAGAATTTGGTTTAGAAATTAAGCCGGTTCTTGAAGGAGGGGACATTGAGAAAGAAGCATTCGTTGGAGACGGTGCTCATATTAACTCGGAGTTCTTAAACGGCTTAAATAAAGAAGACGGCATTAAAGCGGCAATCCAATGGTTAGAAGAAAATGGCGTAGGGGAGAAAAAGATTTCTTACCGACTACGAGACTGGTTGTTTTCTCGCCAACGCTATTGGGGAGAGCCGATTCCAGTCATTCATTGGGAAGATGGAACAATGACAACAGTACCGGTAGATCAACTGCCATTAGAATTGCCGAAAACATCCAATATCCGTCCATCCGGCACGGGAGAATCACCGCTTGCCAACATTGATGAGTGGGTGAATGTAGTTGATCCGGAAACAGGAAAAAAAGGACGTCGTGAAACAAATACAATGCCGCAGTGGGCAGGTTCTAGCTGGTACTTCCTGCGCTACATCGATCCACATAATGAGGAAGCAATCGCTGATCCAGAATTATTAAAACGCTGGCTGCCTGTAGATATCTACATCGGCGGGGCAGAGCATGCAGTACTTCACTTGCTATACGCACGTTTCTGGCATAAAGTGCTTTACGATTTAGGCATAGTACCGACAAAAGAACCGTTCCAAAAGCTATTTAACCAAGGAATGATTTTAGGTGAAGGCAATGAGAAAATGTCTAAATCAAAAGGAAATGTTGTGAACCCTGATGAAATTATTACATCACATGGTGCGGACACACTTCGTCTATATGAAATGTTCATGGGACCACTTGAGGCTTCTGTAGCTTGGTCTACGAACGGCTTAGATGGTGCTCGTCGTTTCCTTGACCGTATTTGGCGCTTGTTCGTAACAGAAGAAGGCACAGCAGCGGAAAAGGTTCAGCCATCCGATGATAAAACATTAGAAAAGTCTTATCACCAAACAGTGAAAAAGGTGACGGAAGACATCGAGGGTATTCGTTTTAACACTGCTATTTCTCAAATGATGGTATTCATTAATGACTGCTATAAAGCAGAAGTTGTGCCGACAGAGTATGCAGAAGGGTTTGTAAAACTGCTTGCTCCTATCGCGCCACACGTGGCAGAAGAGCTATGGGCAATCCTAGGTCATGAAGGTACGATCTCTTATGAAGCTTGGCCGACATATGATGAGTCAAAGCTTGTAGATGATGAAGTGGAAGTTGTAGTTCAAGTGAACGGCAAAGTCCGTGCCAAAGTAAAAGTGGCAAAAGACGCATCGAAGGAAGAGCTGGAACAAATAGCAATTAACGATGAAAAAGTGAAGGAATTCATGGATGGAAAAGAATTAGTGAAGCTAATTGCAATTCCAGGTAAGTTAGTAAACATTGTAGTCAAATAAACATATAGTGTAGAAGTAAGCTGCGTATTGGAAGTGACTCCAATACGCAGCTTTTTTGTTATGTAAGAAATTATATCGTTTCAAGAGGCGGAAACATTTAAATTAAATTCCGGCCTCTATAAAACAGCCTCTAAAAGTTTTCCTATAGTAAGTATTTTCGCCTAGGTTATTTTATAAACAAGTAGTTTCTTATATTCATTTATTATTGAAGAGTCAGAATAATTTAGGGATTTATACATAAAAGACGGTAAAACAGTTCATTTACATTTGATGCATATTAGCAATGAAAAACATTTTGAAATATGAAAAAATTTTAAAAACATAGTTGACTAATAGGGATTATATGTTTATATTTGTTTTAACATTTTTTTTACTGTGCAGAAATGAACTGTAAGAAAATTACACTATAGCGAATGAGGCAGCTATAAGGTGTTCTTTGGAAAGCAGGAGAACAAACAGCCTACTCATACTTAAAGATGAAGATTAATGTATGTCGAAAATAGACAGTAAATGGTGAATGATGACAAGGTTATATAATTTTTAATCATAGTAGATTACTAGATAAAAATTGCATTTTTTTAAATATATATAAGTATAAATTTTGAATTTATAGAAATCATTAAGCATCCGAACTGACATTTTGTGTGACACAATATTATGCGATTACTCGGATTAGATAATCGCTGTTGGCTGGTCGCAACTAAAAAGATGAATGCATTTTTTGAAAGATAGAGGAGGAACAACGTTGGGGAAAGTATATATTGTCGGAGCAGGCCCCGGTGATCCGGATTTGATTACAGTTAAAGGACTGCGTGCAATCAAAGAAGCGGATGTAATCCTTTATGATCGCTTGATAAATAAACAACTCCTTACCTATGCTAAGCCAGATGCTGAGCTCATTTTTGTCGGAAAACTGCCGAATTATCATGGAGTTATTCAAGATCGGATTAATACATTGCTTGTCGAGCACGGTAAAAAGGAAAAAGTGGTGACCCGTTTGAAGGGAGGGGATCCATTTGTCTTCGGCAGGGGAGCGGAAGAAGCAGAGGTGTTAGCAGAAGCGGGTGTTCCATTTGAAATTGTACCGGGAATCACATCCGGTATCGCTGCACCAGCTTATGCAGGTATACCTGTGACACATCGCGACCATAGTTCCAGCTTTGCCATCGTAACCGGACATATGCGCGAAGGGAAGGATGATTCTATCAAATGGGAGAGCTTGGCGACAGGAATTGATACATTGGCTATTTATATGGGTGTTGGGAACTTACCTTATATTTGTAAGCAGCTAACCAAGCACGGAAAACCAGCAGATACACCAGTAGCGCTCATTCATTGGGGCACTAAGGATGTGCAAAAAACTGTTACAGGAACACTCGATACGATTGTCGAAATGGTTCAGCAGGAAAAAGTAGAAAATCCCAGCATGATTGTTATAGGTGAAGTTGTCAAAGTGAGAGAAAAAATTCAGTGGTTTGAAAAAGAGCAATATTTACAAAAACTACGCCAGGAAATTTCAGTGTAAGTAGGTGTCATCTATGCAAGCAGTATTATATGTCGCACACGGGAGTCGAGTGAAGGAGGGGGTTGATGAGGCCCTTGCCTTTATTGATGAGGTAACACCTCGTATTAATGCACCGATTCAACACAAAAGTTTTCTGGAACTGGCAGAACCGACAATTATGCAGGGAGTCGCCGCGTGTGTAGAGCAAGGAGCGACAGAGGTTGCTGTAGCGCCGATTCTACTATTGACGGCAAATCACTTGAACAAGGATATCCCCGATGAAATAGAAGAAGCAAAAAGAAAATTCCCGGAAGTAGTGTTTTCAATCGGCCAGGCATTTGGAGTTGATGACAGGCTGGTAAATGTGCTTGAAAAAAGGCTGAAGGAATCAAATGAAAATTATAAAGGCGCAAATGTCCTGCTAATTGGACGAGGGAGTAGCGATCCTGCTGTGAAAAGGGACTTAACTCGGATCGCTGGCTTGCTAAAGAGCAGGGCTGGTCTGAATGAAGTGTCTACCTGCTTTTTATATGGGAAAGGGGTATCATTTGAGGATGCTCTCCAGCAGTTGATGACAGAAGATCGAAAAACATTTATTATTCCGTATTTACTATTTACAGGGTTATTAAAGCAACATATTCAAACGAAAATTGCTAATATTCAGGAAATGAATAAAGCTGTTCATTTATGTGAGTGTCTGGGATATGACGAGCAGGTCCAACATGTCTTTATCGATAGAATCATACAGTTGATGGAAAGGAGAGATGAACAATGAGTACGCGTAAAGACAATATTGAAGTAACCTTGGAAAATGTGAAGAAAATGGTTAGTTCCATGAAATACGGCTCCGTTACGCTCATTATTCAAGATAACTATGTTGTACAGATAGAGAAAAATGAAAAAATTCGTTTGAAATAATTTGAATGAGGTGCGAATAAATTGACACTACAAGTAATTAATAGTCCATTTAACGAACAACAAGTAAAGATTTTAAATGAGTTATTACCGAATTTAACTTCACAGCAAAAAATTTGGCTGACAGGTTATTTGGCAGCTGCCTCGGCTGAGGGGCCGGCTGCAGTGCAGGAGCCGGCTCAAGTTGCACAGCAAACAAAGGAGATTACCATTCTTTTTGCTTCGCAAACCGGCAATAGCCAAAAAATAGCGAAAAAACTGGGGGCTGCGTTAGAAAATCCGAATCACCAAATAACGGTCACGTCGATGGGTGATTACAAGGTAAATAACTTAAAGAAATTAGACCATCTATTTATTGTAGCAAGTACGCATGGAGAAGGTGAGCCGCCGGATAATGCGATCAGCTTCTATGAATACTTACATAGCAAGCGGGCACCAAAGTTGGATAATGTAAAATACGCTGTCCTTTCTTTAGGAGATAGCTCTTATGAATTTTTCTGTAAAACAGGTATTGATTTCGATGAACGTCTAAAAGCACTTGGTGCGACGAGCATTGTGCCACGTATAGACTGTGATGTAGACTTTGATGCTGATGCCGATGCATGGATTCAACAGGTGACAGAGGCGCTGGCAACAAGTACGGCAGCTTCGCCTGCAGCCCAAACAGTGCAAGTGCCGACAGGGACATCTGACTATTCACGAAGCAACCCTTTCTATGCAGAAGTATTAGAAAAAGTTAACCTGAACGGCCGGGGATCGAATAAGGAAACCATCCATTTGGAACTTTCATTGGAAGGTTCTGGTTTAACATATGAACCAGGAGATGTATTGGCAATTGTGCCGGAAAATAGCGATCACCTAATCGCCTTATTATTAGCTGCTCTTGGCTTTGATGGGACACAAAAGGTGACAGTAGACGGCAATGAGTCAGCATTGCAGGACGCTTTAAAGCACCTGGATATCACAGCATTATCAAAAACGCTGCTGAACAAATTTATCCCATACACGCAAAATACTGAACTGGGAGCATTAATTGAAGACCGGGATGTGTTGAATGCATATGTATATGGCCGTGATGTAATTGATATTGTCGAAACTTTCAGTCCTTGGACATGGACGCCTCAGCAATTCATCGAACAATTACGTAAAATCCCGGCACGTGAATATTCGATTTCAAGCAGCTATGCGGCTTATCCAGAAGAGGTTCATTTAACTATTGGCAAGGTATTCCATGAAACAGGCGGCCGTTACCGTGAAGGAGTTGTATCAGGTAATGTCGCAACAAATGTAGAAATCGGTGATAAATTAGCGGTGTATGTAAAACAAAATCCGAACTTTAAATTGCCTGCAGATTCTGTCCCGATCATTATGATTGGTGCAGGCACAGGGATTGCGCCGTTCCGTTCTTTCCTTCAAGAACGAGAAGAACAAGGGACGCAAGGAAAGAGCTGGCTATTCTTCGGTGATCAGCATTTCGTTACGGACTTCCTGTATCAGGTAGAATGGCAGCGCTGGTTAAAGGAAGGGACATTAACTAACATGAATGTTGCTTTCTCCCGTGATCAGCAAGAAAAGATATATGTACAGCATCGACTGATTGAGAATGCGAAAGAAGTATTCGAATGGATCGAGCAAGGCGCTAACATTTACTTATGCGGTGATGAAAAGACATTAGGTCATAGTGTGAACGAAGCGTTAATTACAATCTTTGAGCAGCAGAAGCAATTGTCACGCGATGAGGCGGCTGATTATTTAAAAGAATTGCAAAAACAGAAGCGTTATCAACGTGACGTGTACTAAGGGGGAAGTAAAATGACAGAGAAAATCGTACTGCCGCCACAAGAAGGGCCATTTAGTGATGTAGAACGTATTAAAGAAGAAAGTAATTACCTGCGCGGTACACTTGAAAAAACGATGGAGTATCCAATCAGCTCAGGTATTCCAGACGATGACAACCGTCTTATGAAATTCCATGGAAGTTATCTTCAAGATGACCGTGACTTGCGAAATGAGCGTGCCAAGCAAAAGCTTGAACCTGCGTATCAATTCATGGTACGTGTACGTACACCGGGTGGAGTAGCGACGCCGGAGCAATGGCTGACAATGGACCGTTTATCCGATGAGGTAGGAAACGGTACGCTGAAGCTGACAACACGCCAGGCGTTCCAATTGCATGGAATTTTAAAATGGAATGTTAAAAAATTTATGCAGGGGATCAATGAGGTACTGCTTGACTCGCTGGCTGCATGCGGGGACGTAAACCGTAATGTTATGTGCAATGCTAATCCTTATCAATCTAAGCTTCATGCAGAGGTTTTTGAATGGTCAGCAAAATTAAGTGAGCATCTGCTTCCGCGTACAACAGCCTATCATGAATTATGGCTGAACGGTGAAAAAGTCGTAGATACGCAGGAAAAAGAGATCGAACCTATTTATGGTTCATTGTATCTACCACGTAAATTCAAAATCGGCATTGCTATCCCACCTCATAATGATGCAGATATTTATTCGCAGGATATCGGATTTATTGCTATCTTGGAAAATGGGCAGCTGACAGGCTTTAACGTGCTGGTCGGCGGCGGTATGGGTATGACGCATGGAGATGACACGACATATCCACAGCTTGGTCGTTTAATTGGCTTTATTACACCGGATAAGTTACTTGAAACAGCAGAAAAAATCATGACGATTCAGCGTGATTATGGAAATCGTAAAGAGCGTAAAAATGCACGATTCAAATATACAATTGATAAACGCGGCCTTGATTGGTTCAAGGAAGAGCTGCACCGTCGTCTAGGCTGGAATATCGAGGAAGCTCGGCCATTCCAATTTGACCATACAGGGGACCGTTATGGATGGATTAAAGGTGAAGATGGCAAATGGCATTATACATTGTTCATCCAAAACGGCCGTATTAAAGATTTCGAAGACTATCCACTAAAAACGGGCTTACGTGAAATTGCAAAGGTGCATACAGGAGAATTCCGATTGACAGGTAACCAGAATCTTGTCATCGGCAATGTATCACCACAAAAGAAGAAAAAAATTGATGAGCTGATTAAACAATATAATATTACAGCAGGCGAGTTCTACTCAGCCCTACGCCGCAATTCGATTGCGTGTGTGTCATTACCAACATGCGGCCTGGCAATGGCCGAAGCAGAGCGCTACCTGCCTTCATTGGTAGAAAAAATTGAAGTGATTTTGGATGATGTCGGCTTGCGTGATGAAGAAATTGTGATCCGAATGAGCGGATGTCCAAATGGCTGCTCTCGAGCGGCAATGGGAGAGATCGGGTTCATCGGCAAAGGGCCAGGCAAGTATAACATGTACTTAGGGGGCGGCTTTACAGGTGACCGTCTAAATAAAATCTACCGCGAAAACATTGGAGAAGAGGAAATCTTAAGTGAGCTGCGTCCTATCATCACACGCTACGCAGCAGAGCGTTTACAAGGGGAACGCTTTGGTGATTTCGTAATCCGTGCAGGATATGTGGCTGCTACAACAGACGGTACAAACTTCCATACAGTTTAGGTGATAGTATGCTCCCGATTATGATCAAGCTCAAAGGACAAAAGTGTGTTATTGTCGGCGGCGGTAAAATTGCCTATCGAAGAACAATGACATTGCTGGCAGAAGGGGCACGTATTGTAATTGTCAGCCCAGAGCTGCTCCCGGAGTTAGCGGCATTTGTAGAGCAAAAACGGGTGGGCTGGCTGCCACGCGCGTTTGAAAAACAGGATGTTTATGATACGTTTTTAGTTGTTGCAGCAACGAATAAGCGTGAGGTGAATGAAGCTGTTGCACATAGCTGCAGCGCCAATCAGCTGATTAATATTGCAGACGACCCGGGAAATAGTTCATTCTATTTTCCGGCAGTCGGCAAGCGTGGACTGTTGACGGTTGCTGTAGGGACAGAAGGGGCAAGCCCAATCCTTGCCAAAAACATCCGGGATGAAATCATGTCGCAGTTTGACGAATCATATGAATCGTATATTAGCTTTGTGAAAATTTCCCGGGAAAAGATTTTGTCCTTACGGGTTGGCGAAGTAGAAAAACGGCAGTTACTGACGGAAATTGCAGATAAGAAGTATTTGGATGATGGATTGCAAAAAGCCTTTTTAGAACAGCTGAACAAATAAAAACGGTATTGGAATCAATAGGGTTCCAATACTGTTTTTTTATTTGCTGTTTTTCATGTATGCTAGACATAATCATAATTAGAGGAGTAGAGCCATGATTTATTATGAAGCAGACTGTATGTATTGTAAAAAGCCGTTTAAATTGATTGAAGGCACAAGAAAGTATCAACAATACAAGCAAAATCGAAACGGTAAGTTTGCCTGTGATGATTGTGATCGGCGAATTGAAGCGGATGCCCGCAAATATTTATTTGACCGGGATTAGGGGTGAATCTGGGATTATATCGTAAGGAATCCGTTACGGTGCAATTCACTTTATTGAGGGTTCAACTAAATATATTTTAGCTGAGACTCTGTCACTTTGTTTCTGATAAGCTGTTTTATTCGAATGGATAGTTGTATTTGCGATTTCAGTATCAATGCTGCTATGTATAGAAGAGGTAGGTATAAAATAATATGAATTGTATACTGAAATTTCCTAACTTTAGAGCATGAAAGGTGAAAATAACTATTTTCCAATGGAGAGTTTTTAGGTAAACTGTAGGTGAAGCTAAAGAAAATAGTAGAAAGTTGGCATAAATATGGCACAAGCATCACACACAGTAACAGTTCCGACTAACATTGAAAATGTATGGGATTTCGTAAGCAAAATCGAACAGTGGGCTACACTAGTACCAGCATATAAAGAACATGAACAGATTGACGAAAAGAAGTCTATCTGGACATTTGAAGGCAGCATGAAGGGTCTGAAAAAGACGGTACAGATGGAATTAGATATTATTGAATTTAATGGCCCGAACAACATTAAATTCACGCTAAAAGGCCTGACAGACAACTTCACGGGCAGCGGCCAGTTCCAAGCTGAAGAAATAGCAGAAGGCACAAAAATGACAGGGACGGTGGAAGTAAACGCTGGCGGTATTTCCGGTGCGGTACTAACACCTATGATTAAAATGGTGCTGCCGAAAGTAACGACACGCCTGACAGAGAAAATAGCGCGTACTATCCAAAGTACAGTACCAACTGCATAAAAGAAATGAAAACTTGGTCCAAAGAGGGCCAAGTTTTTTTATATAAAGTGAAACTTTTTGAAAATAAGTTCTGTCTAACGGCTGACCAGAAGAAGGAGGGAGATTGTGGAACCAGAGGAACGAGAACGAAGGTTGATAGAGACGATGGATCAGTATGGCGATGATATCGTGAAACTTTGTTATACATATGTACGCAATTGGCAGACAGCAGAGGACTTGACGCAGGATAGCTTCTTAAGATTTTTCCGTTCCCTTCATACATTTCGCGGAGAGGCAAATATCAAGACGTTTTTATATCGCATTGCAATTAACGTCTGCCATGATTATTTGATGAGCTGGAAATATAAAAAAGTTACGATCACGAATGCCTTTCAGAAGCTTTTACACACAGACAGGTCAACAGAGCAAGTCGTCATCAGTATGGACGACTCAGCAAGGCTCGTGTCAGCAATCGAGCAGCTGCCGCCCAAATACAAGGATGTCATTATCGTTTTCCATTTTGGCGAAATGTCTCTGGAGGAAACAGGTGTTATTTTAAACCTTCCGATTAACACAGTAAAGACAAGATTGAGAAGGGCAAGACAAATGCTAGGGATATCTTTACAGGGGGGAGAGGAACCATATGGATCCGATTCGTAAGGCAATGGGGGAAGTATACGGAGAAGGGCATTTTTCTAAACATAGGAAACAGGAGATTATGAAAGCTGCCAGAAGAATAAGAGGCAGAAAAGGGCCGTTCGCTGTAGCTATCGCAGTGACAATAATGGCGGTAATCTTGCTGTTTTCTTTAGTACAACCGTCTCAACATATTTCCATCAGTACAGAGGAGGCACCTGAAACAGTAGAGACGGCGTATATGGAAAGATTTGCGGCTGCTATGGTGACGGACGATGAAAAAGCGATTATGGCGTATTTATCTGAGAGTGACTGGCTGCTGCAGCGAGCAATTGAAAGCGGGGAAAGCGCCTTTTATCGTTCTCCTGAGCTGACACCAAGGGAGCGGCGGGATCTATCAGCACTACTGTATTACATGTATTTATGGAGAATAGAAGTGCAAGGAGCGGAGCCGCCTATTCCTAACATAACAAGCTTTAATGAGATCCGCAGGCAATCTGCTTCGCTTGTACAGACCTATGAAGAATTTTTTCCTGATAAGCCCTTTATCTCCAGCAATCAAGAACAAAGCTGGCTTTTAAATACCTATTTTGGCTCGATGTCGAAACACAATCAATCAGTTTTAATATGGATTATCATCGGATTTGGTGCTCTCTTTATTCTCAATGTACGGATGAAAAGCAATTGGTTCTTCAAGGCAATTCCGCTGCTGATTATTCTAATGTGTGTAGTACCTTTTTTAATGCCCGCTGCGGAAAAATACGCATATGATGAAACATCTATCATAGCTGCTGTACTAGAGGAAGAAGAACTTGAAGGGCCACGTCTAACAGATGCAGCTACCTTCGGAAATCATCGTTATGCTTTAATTACGACGGCAGAAGGATTAAATTATTTTGCCCATTTCCTGAAAAACGAGAATGGCTATGTCTTATGGGACGTGAAGACAGGTAAAGAACATGTTATGGATGCTTTACAATCTCAGTGGAGACGTCAAGTCATTGCTGTTCATGAAGGACATGCAATTGCCACAATTAATCTGGTAGGGGAATATGAGAATGAAGGTACGGTCATACCGGTGGAAATAGAAGAGGGGAAACCAGCTATTCGCGCCATCATAAAGCCGGAAAACTTCAATTCTTTTCATTACGACTACTATAATAGCGAAGGGGAAAAGGTATATTAAGAAGAGACTGGAGTATAAGTACAAACCGCAAGAAAATTCGCATCAATGTACAATAAGAATTTGATGTTTTCGAAAATGATTGAAGTGTAGGGTCGAGTGCATCTGCCGCTAAGCTTTCGATGCGGAGCAAAGCTTCCTGCAGGAATAGTATGATGGCTGCTATTACAGGCTCAGACCATACCCGAGGAAGGCGCATCCGTAATGTAAACCAATTTTTA
This sequence comes from Lysinibacillus sp., assembly GCA_031181585.1. Lineage (GTDB taxonomy): Bacteria > Bacillota > Bacilli > Bacillales_A > Planococcaceae > Lysinibacillus_B. Next base: position 173,676 of record JAPSKP010000001.1, on the reverse strand, counting down.
TCATACCAAAAACACCATTTTTCCACTCAAGGGAAAAGGTGTTTTTTGGGCTTATTTCCAGTGTCTTATTCTGATATAGATATGGGATGTCTAGCAGCTGGCTCCAGCGCTCATGCCGGCAATGCGCCCTGTCACAAGAGCAGAAGTGATATTATAACCGCCTGTATAACCGTGGATATCAAGTATTTCTCCGCAGAAGTACAGGCCATCTTTCATTTTGGAAGCCATCGTTTTCGGGTCGATTTCCTTTACTGATACACCTCCACCTGTCACGAATGCTTTTTCAATAGACTGTGTCCCGTGCACCTCCATTGTGAAACCAACTAATTCTCGTGCGAATGCACGAAGCTTTTCCTGGGAAAGCTCGATGCCTGTCAAGGAGGCGTCAATTCCGGCACGATCTAATAGGAAGAGCAGCCAGCGTTCCGGAACAAGGGATTTCCAAAGATTCTTTACAGCTTTTTTAGGCTCTGCTTTAATTGATGTATTCAGCATTTGCAGGCACGTCTCTTCATTGTGATCGATGAGTGATTGAATACGTACTTGGACGGGAGCGCCATTTTTCTTTTTTTCCTTCACAATAAACTGGCTGCAGCGTAAAATAGCAGGGCCGCTCAAGCCAAAGTGTGTAAACAACATGTCCATTTGATGGGTAATGATCGGCTTGCCTTTTTTGTTCAACACAGATACAGCAACATCTCGTAGTGCTAGTCCCTGTAACTCTCGTGATTGGATAAAGGGCTCCTTTGAAGTAACGGGCACCTCTGTAGGATATAATTCTGTGACCGTATGGCCGGCACGTTCAGCCCAAGGATAACCGTCGCCCGTGGAACCAGTCTGTGGTACAGCTTTTCCACCCACTGCTACTACGACAGCCTTTGCCCGTATTTCCGAACCATCTTCTAAACGAACGCCATAGATTTTTTCTTCATCCATCAAGATTTTCGTAACAGGGGTATGAAGACATACTTCTACCTTTAACCGTTTCATTTCCTGAATCAAGGCATCTACAACATCCTGCGCTCGGTTTGATACTGGAAACATGCGGCCGTGATCTTCTTCTTTTAGTTTCACGCCGAGACCTTCGAAGAAAGAAATGATATCTTCGTTATTATAGATGGTGAACGGGCTATATAAGAAGCGTCCATTTCCAGGGATGTGCTTAACGATTTCTTCAACTGGCAGGCGGTTCGTGACATTACATCTGCCTCCACCTGAAATCGCTAGTTTTTTTCCGACTTTTCCGCCCTTTTCCAGAAGCATTACTTTTTTATTTTGCTCGGCAGCAGCTATGGCGGCCATTAAACCAGATGGTCCTCCGCCGATTACAATTACATCTATCATAAATATGACTCACTTTCTTTGTCGATTTGTGTAATTATTATTATACACGAATAGAAGAAATGAATTGAGTAAATGTGTTCATCCATGTAAACTAACAGGTGGATTGTTTTTTACAAAATGGTATCTCCATATAGATTGGAAGGGTTTTATGTCCTCATTGATGAAAGGCACGGCGATTTTAACAATCGGCCTATTTTTATCTAAAATATTGGGCCTTATTTATATTTTTCCGTTTTACGCTATTGTAGGAGAGGAAAATATAGGGCTGTACCAATATGCGTATATTCCATATAACATCATGCTATCGATTGCTATTTCGGGGTTGCCGCTTGCGGTATCGAAATTTGTTTCAAAGTACAATGCATTGGGTGATTATGAGACTGGAAGAAGACTGCTTCGTTCCAGTACGAAGTTAATGATCCTAAGCGGAATCGGCGGATTCCTATTGTTAAATCTTTTATCATCTCCAATTGCCCATATCGTTATTAATGATGATGAGCAAATATATAGTGTTGGAGAAGTTGCAGACGTTATCCAGTGGGTAAGCTTTGCCTTACTTGTCGTTCCATTTATGAGTTTAGTCCGAGGTTTTTTTCAAGGATACGGACATTATATGCCTACCTCCGTTTCCCAGCTCGTTGAACAGATTGCACGCATTATCATCCTGCTTGGCGGCTCCTTTATCGTCATTGTCCTATTGGATGGTACACCGGCGGCAGCCATAAACTTTGCTGTCTTTGCGGCTTTCATTGGAGCTATAGCCAGTCTTTTTATACTGTTCCGTTTCTGGAAAAAACACAAGCCGGAATTTGATGAAAAACTAGCGGTGAGTACTGCACCAGAGGAAAAAGTACCGCTATCGAGCTTATATAGAGAATTATTGAAATATTCGATTCCTATCGTCTTCGTCGGTCTAGCTAACCCTTTATTTCAGCTAGTTGATATGCTTACGTTTAACAGTGCAATGACGTCGATCGGTTTAGCAAAGGTGACGGATACATACTTCACGATGCTGAATTTCCTGACGCATAAAATTGTCATGATCCCCGTTATGTTGGCGACAGGCTTTTCAATGGCATTAATTCCGACAATTACAGAATATTATACGCTTGGAAAATTAGGCTCCCTGCGAAATGCAATGGATAAGACGTATCAGGTGCTATTGTTTATTACCATTCCGGCTACCGTTGGAATTGTGATTTTAGCTCCTTATATCTACCATATTCTATATGAGCAAAGTGAGATGGGGACGCTTGTTCTTGCCCATTATGCTCCAATTGCGATATTGTTTGCATTATTTACAGTGACAGCAGCACTTTTACAGGGGATTGATTACCAAAAATGGATTGTATTCAGTTTATTGACAGGTGTTCTAGTTAAGCTTGTTTTAAATATTCCTTTAATTAAATGGCTGGAAGTGGATGGTGCCATATTAGCAACGGGTCTTGGCTACGGGGTAACAATTATAATTAATATCGTCGTTATTCATAAAGCTCTAAATTATAAATCAGCCATGGTAAAACGCCGTATTTTGCTTATTTTTATTTTATCGGGCATTATGGCTGCAAGTGTTGCGGGTGTAACTGCTCTGCTGAATACATTCCTTGCAGATGACTCTAAAATGACGGCCCTTATCTACTGTATCCTGGGGGCAGGAGTTGGAGCAGCTATCTATGGCTTTATATCACTGCGGATAGGGCTTGCACAAAAATTACTTGGAGCAAAGGTAACAAAAATTGCAAATAAATTAGGGTTCAAATAGGAGGACGCGGTATGCGTTTAGATAAATTATTAGCAAATATGGGCTATGGTTCGCGGAAAGAAGTGAAACAGCTTTTAAAAGAGAAAGCTGTGACAATTGATGGGATCGTTGTAAAGGATGCTGCAATGAAGGTAGATCCCGACCAGCAGGATGTCTCGGTATATGGTGAGCGTGTCATCTATACCGAGTTCATTTACCTCATGATGAATAAGCCGCCAGGTGTCATCTCGGCAACAGAGGATCGTTATGATGAAACGGTCATAGACCTGCTCGATCCACTGGCACAACATTTCAAGCCGTTTCCTGTAGGACGCCTTGATAAGGATACGGAAGGTCTGCTGCTCATCACGAATGACGGCAACCTATCCCACAACCTTCTCTCCCCAAAAAAGCATGTGCCGAAAACGTACTATGCAACGGTAGAAGGTGTCGTAACAGAGGCAGATATCGCAGCGTTCCGTCAGGGTGTAGAATTAGATGATGGCTACGTAACGAAGCCGGGGGAATTGGTCATTTTAAAATCGGATGATGTGTCAGAGATTGAATTAACGATTCAGGAGGGGAAATTTCATCAGGTAAAAAGGATGTTTGAGGCTGTTGGTAAAAAGGTGACCTATTTAAAACGTCTTTCCATGGGGCCGCTTGTGCTTGATGAGATGCTTGAACTCGGTGATTACCGGGAGTTAACAGAAGAAGAGCTGGCTGCTTTAACAACACATAGAGAATCATAGCAAAAAGAATGCTCCCCGACGAAAGGAGCATTCTTTTCTTTATCTCATTGTTGTCTTTTCTTATGAAGTTAACTTTACTTTTTTATTCGTCGTTGTCCATTTGCCTCGACTCGGGCTCATTACCAAGTCATTAAAGGCTAACACATTCAAATCTCTTTGAATGGTGCGAGGAGTGATGTTGAACTCTTCGACTAAATCCTGTGTAGATACTTCTCCTTTAGTAAGAATGAACATGTACACGTCTTTAATACGATTAAGCATTCTGTCAGTAGTTGGTTTCATCATTAATGAACCACTCCTTCATCTTAGTTCTCATGGCAAAGACTAGCGGACGACAAGTTGCGTTTGGGTACGCAAAGGCTTTAGATTTCTGCCTTAGACAGCCCCTTTTCATATAGATTATTTCAGAACAAATATTCTGATATCATTATTATAGCGAAAAATCAATGAAATTTCTATATATAGTATGTAAAGATTAAGAATTTTCGTTTGACAACACAAGTCTACAACCGCTATTTAATAAGCCTAATGTTTTGTACATATTAGAGGATAGAGGTTGTAATTTCGCTCAATAGGAGTAAAATAGCGATATTAGTAAGAGAGGTGTTCAAATTGGATTGGTACAAATTAGCGAAAAATAGAGAAGAAGAGCTGATTGGGGAACTGCGGGAACTACTGCAGATCGAAAGTGTTCTGGAGGAAGAAAAAGCAACGCCAGACGCACCATTTGGCCCTGGTCCTCTAGCTGCCCTGCAGTTTATGCTGGAAAAGGGCCGTGAGCAAAACATGACGGTGAAAAATATTGATAATATGGCCGGTCACATTGAAATGGGGCAGGGAGAAGAACTGCTTGGGATCTTATGTCATGTTGACGTAGTACCAGCAGGAGACTCTTCTACTTGGACGTATCCACCATTCAAAGGCGAAATCGTTGACGGAAAACTGTACGCACGGGGTGCCATTGATGATAAAGGCCCGACAATGGCTGCATGGCTTGCGATGAAGCTAGTGAAAGATGCCGGTATTCAACTAAATAAACGGGTACGGCTGATTGTAGGTTCTGATGAAGAAAGCGGCTTCCGCTGTGTAGACCATTATTTCGAAAAAGAGGAGATGCCGACAATCGGCTTTGCACCTGATGCTGATTTCCCGCTTATTAACGCTGAAAAGGGGATTGCTCATCTAGTCTTTTCCCAAAAACAAGCACCGGAAGAAGAAAATTTATTTTCTTTTACGGCAGGTAAACGTATTAATATGGTTCCTGAAACAGCAATTGCAGTACTTAACCGAGCATCCGGAAACATTGGTTTGAAGTTTCAGAATTTTTTATCAGAAAATAATGCGGAAGGTACTTTAAATTTAGAAGGTGACCGCTATATAATAACTGTTAAAGGAAAATCAGCCCATGCCATGGAGCCTGAAAAAGGGTGTAATGCTGCAGTACTTTTGGCTAAGTTTTTAACAACAGAGCTGAAGGTTGGCGCAGGTGCGCAATTTGTACAGTTCGTTACGGATGTATTTTACGGAGACCATACAGGAAAAGCATTAGGCTTTAATTATTTTGATGCTATGTCCGGGGAAACGACATTAAACCCGGGGCTGGTATCTTTTGGAGAAAAAGGCGGCGTCATTGAAGTAAGCATGCGTTATTCTGTGACTTATCCTTTCGAAGAAAAGATGACTGACATCCAGCAGCTGATGACTACCAAGCCTTTTGTTCTTGATGTAGCAGGCGACTCCAAGCCGCATTACGTTCCGGAAGATGATGAACTGGTACAAACGCTGCTTTCTGTATACCAAAAGCATACAAAGGATTTTTCAAAAGTTCTATCAACAGGTGGAGGTACATATGCCCGAGTAATGAAAAAAGGCGTGGCATTCGGCATGTTGTATCCAGGTGAGCCAGATGTTGCACATCAGGCAGATGAATATGTTGTTCTAGAAAATCTAATAAAGGCAGCTGCAATTTATGCAGAAGCAATTGTGAAATTAGCTAGCAAATAAATATAAAGAGAAAAGGATGAATACAGGTGGGCTATAGTTTATGGAATGATCGCATCGTAGCGGATGAAGAAGTTGTGGTAGACAAAGAGGATCGCGGCTATCAGTTTGGTGATGGCGTATATGAAGTTGTTAAGGTATATAATGGTCAGTTATTCACAATGGAAGAACACGTAGACCGTTTCTACGCGAGTGCAGAGAAAATTAAAATTACGATTCCTTATACAAAGGATAAATTATATACATTGCTTCATCAGCTAGTAGAGGCAAACGAAATCAATACAGGTCATATTTATTTCCAAATTACGCGCGGTGCCTGCCCGCGTAATCACATTTTCCCTTGTGATGATGTGCAGCCAGTACTAACAGGCAATGCAAAAGAGAACCCACGCCCAGTGGCTAACTTTGAAAATGGTGTGAGAGCAACATTTGTAGAGGATATTCGCTGGCTTCGCTGCGATATCAAGTCACTTAATCTACTAGGTGCGGTGCTTGCAAAACAGGAAGCTCATGAAAAAGGCTGCTATGAGGCAATCCTGCATCGTGGTGAAACAGTAACAGAAGGTTCCTCTTCAAATATTTATGGTGTAAAGGATGGCGTTTTATATACACATCCGGCTGATAACTTAATTTTGAATGGAATTACACGCCAAGTTATCATAAAATGTGCCGAGGAAATTGGCCTGCCAGTAAAAGAAGAGGCATTTACGAAAGAACAATTATTGGCGATGGATGAAGTAATCGTATCTTCTACTACTTCAGAAGTAACGCCAATCATCGATATTGACGGTCAGGAAATTAGCGGCGGCAAACCGGGTGAATGGACTCGCAAACTGCAAGCACAGTTCGATACGAAAATTCCACAATCAATCAATGCGTAATAAATAGGGGCGGCTATGCTGGCTGCCCTTATTTTTTTCTGTAGTTATAGATTGAAAGTTTCGAATTTACATAGACAAGTGTAAATGATTCATATTATTTTCGTGCGAGCTTTGTTTTTCTAATGTACAATAAAGCTCAATAACAACTAGAAAAAAATGGAGAGTGTGTATATGGCTCAATTAGTGAAGCTTCAGGATTATATTTCACGCTATCAAATTGACCTGGCTCGTTATCCGACCCAATTTGTCCGCTTAAAGAAAAATCAATGGGAACGTGTCAAGCATCAATGGGAGACAGGAGAAGAAATACAACGCTGGGAACATATCGAGACAGAAGTAGCAGAGGAGACAATCGGAAAACCGCGCTTTTCCTTTTTAAAAAGATTTCTGCCGAACCAGCGGCAGCAAGAGGAAGAGGAACAAGAACAGGATGTAGAAACGGTAGATGTCTCCAACGAGCTGGACGAAGACTATATTCATGACGAAGAAACAATGCTTCATTTTGAACCAAACATCGTCTACAATCCACAGACGCTGGAAGAATTAAAACGCATGTTTATTGATCAGTTTTTCCATTTTCAATTAAAATGGGCGAGCTCTACAGTCCGTGAGAAATCGTATGTAGATCCTAAGTTCATGAGGGACTCACTGTTACGTACAATGCTGCAGGGACTGCCGGACAGCTATCTTGTATTCTATTTGCCGATTTTACGAATAAAAAAGGCGCCAATTGAGCTGGATATTCTTATTTTAACACCGACAGACTGCTATATTGTGAAGGTCTTGGAAGAAGAAAATCATGCCGTGTATGTAGGAAGCGGCGAACGCTTCTGGACAAAAAAGGTAGGGAAGAACGAGAAGAAGACGCTTAGTCCTATGATTGATTTAGCTCGAACAGAATCCATTGTGTCCCAGTTGTTCCAACAGGAAGGGATTGACATGCCGGTCCGAAAGGTGATTTTGTCACGTAACGGTTATATTGATTACCCTGGTTCTGTATACGGAGTTCAGTTTGTTGATAAGCGCAAGTTCTCTGAATGGATGCAGCAGCTGAAGCGCTCTGTTTCTCCAATGAAGCACATGCAAATTCGTGCTGCCCAGTCTATTTTGAAATCGGCAGAAACCACATCATTTAATCGTGATATTTGGAGTGTGGAGGAATCAGAAGAAAAGTGAGACTGGTGTTCATCATTAACGAGTTTGCGGGCAATGGAAGAGGCAGGCGCGTATGGCAGAGGTTAAGGGAGAACCTGACAGTATCGTATGATATGCATGTAACAGGTTATCCTGAACATGCGTATAGGCTGGCCTATGAGCTGGCTGAAAAAGCAGCAAAAGAAAAATGCTGTATTTTGCTTGTTGTAATAGGTGGAGACGGAACAATCCATGAAGTCATCAATGGGTGCGCAGGCAGTGAATATATCTTGCTTGGAAATATACCTGCCGGGTCCGGGAATGATTTTGCCCGTGGATTCCGAGCATTTTATCATGCATCAGAAATTGAAGCCTATCTGCAAAATTCCAGGATGCAATATGTAGATTTAGGGATGGCCGAATATACAGGTAAGCAGTTCTTTGTCAATAATTGTGGAGTGGGCTTTGATGCATTTGTCGGGCTGGAAGCAAATCGTTCAGAGATGAAAAAGCGTTTCAATCAAATCGGGATTGGGAAACTTGCCTATGTATATTATGTCGTTTTGGGTTTGGCAAGGTTCAAGCCTTTTTCCTTATCAGTCAATTGCGACGGGGATATCTATACGTTTGATAGGGTGTGGTTTGCTACTGTAAGTAATCAGCCTTACTTTGGAGGCGGTATGAAGATTTCCCCGAAATCCTCAATAAATGACGGAAAGTTAGAAGCAACAATTGTACATAATTTATCACGAATAAAATTCCTTCTTATGTTCCTGAGTGTGTTTTTCGGGGCTCATACGCGAATAAATGGGGTCGAGCAGATAACGGGAGAATGCTTTACACTCTGCTATAACCGGATTTTGCCGTGCCATGCAGATGGTGAAGACCTCTCCAATCATACTTTACAGCTGTATGTAACAACAAAGAAGGCGGCATTGAAAATAGCAAAAATAGTGTCATCCTAAAGCAAATTAGAGAGAATTACGCTATAATGACGTATATATGTATTTTATAGAAATGAGGAACATGAAGTGAGATTAAGAAATAAACCTTGGGCTGCGGAGTATATAGAGGCACATCCAGATGTCATCATCCCAAACCCTGAGGATTATAAAGGCAAATGGCATGAAGTTTTCGGTAATGACAATCCTGTTCATATTGAAGTAGGCACAGGAAAAGGCCAATTCGTTTTAGGTATGGCGAAGCAAAATCCTGACATTAACTATATCGGAATTGAATTATTCGATAGTGTGATCGTATGTGCATTGGAGCGGGTTGTTGAAGCAGAAAAGCCAGCAAACTTACGCCTGCTAAAAGTAAATGGGGCGAAGTTACAGGAGTACTTTACAAAGGGCGATGTAAGTCGCGTATATTTGAATTTCTCGGATCCTTGGCCGAAAAAACGACATGCAAAACGTCGTTTGACGCATGAAGGTTTCCTGAAATTATATGAGTCGCTTTTAATCGAGAATGGAGAAATCCATTTCAAGACGGATAACCGCGGGCTTTTCGAGTATTCATTAGTGAGCATGAATCATTATGGCATGCGTCTAAACTATGTATCACTGGATCTGCATGCGGAAATGCCTGAAGATAACATTATGACGGAATATGAAGAAAAGTTTTCCGCGAAGGGGCAGCCGATCTATCGGCTGGAAAGTCAGTTTCTGACAAAACAAGAACTTTAAAAAGTTACTTTGTTATTTTATGTCGAAATCCTGATGCAGAACCAGTCAATCGGTTAAAATCGCAGCTTGATACTAACTGAAGAGTAGGGGGATTTTAGGATGGATGAACTTTTATTTCACAACATGAAACTTACGTGGCTCAACGGGGGTGTAACGGCTTTAGACGGAGGTGCCATGTTTGGCGTCGTACCAAAGGCGTTATGGTCACGTAAGTACCCAGTAAACGAAAAGAATCAGATTGAATTGGCATGTGAACCAATTTTGGTCCAGTATGAAGGCAAGAATTATTTAATCGATTCAGGTGTCGGCTTCGGCAAACTGAATGAAAAGCAGCTTCGTAATTTTGGTGTATCTGAAGAATCGACAATTTTTGAAAGCTTGAAAGAAGTTGGTCTTTCAGCTGAAGACATTGATGCTGTGCTGATGACTCATCTGCATTTTGACCATGCAGGCGGATTGACATATTGGGAGGGAGAACAGCTCGTGCCGACTTTCCCCAATGCTGATATCTACGTGACGCAGATTGAATGGGACGAAATGCGCAACCCGAATATCCGTTCACGTAACACATATTGGAAAGAAAACTGGGAGCCTGTACAGCATCTCGTAAAGCCTTTTGAGAACGAGTTAGAAGTGGCGCCTGGAATTAAAATGATTCATACAGGCGGTCATAGCGAGGGGCATGCTATCATTAAGCTAGAACAAAATGGGGAAGTGCTTATACACATGGCAGATATCATGCCTACACATGCCCATCAAAACCCGCTGTGGGTGCTTGCCTATGATGATTATCCGATGACAAGCGTATTTGCCAAAGAGCGTATCATGAAAGAAGCACTTGAAAACGGCTATAAATTCATTTTCTACCATGATGCTTACTATCGTATGGTTCAGTGGGATGCAAGCGGAAAGGAAATAGCCGACAGCTTGAAGCGCTCGAATGAGGCATTAATCCAATTTAGTTAAAAAAAGCGTTCCCGTGAAGGGAGCGCTTTTTTAATAAGTCTGCCATTGTGAAGCGGCAGGCAGTTTACATATTAGCTCACTAATTGTAAATCCACAACAGCGCCAGTTCTTGCATCTGCTGCAAATTCATATGTTTCCATTTCGCCATTATTTAGACGGGAAATGCCCCCACGGTAAACAGGGACTTCTGTAAAGCCATTTGAAAAGTTTTCGATCTTCATATAGATCCAGGAGCCGTCGATTGGCGAATCCTTTTTAAAGTCCGCTTTAATATTTTCTAAGATTTCGTTTGCGGATTTGTAAGGTGACACTTTTTCTGTTACTTCTTTAATGATGACTGCTGCAGCCAATCCTGTTACTACACCCAACATAAAATCACGTAATTTCATCGTAAGTCCCTCCTTTATTTCTCTTATTTACTTTATCATACATAAAAAAACTTGTAAAAAGTGAGGGGCGTTCCTCAACTTCCTTACTTAACAATAAAGAATCTTTTTCGAAATACGAAATATTCTGGAATCATGCTATAATAAAAAAGCCATATTACCAATAAGGAGTTGGGGATTGATGAATCAAGAGACATTGCAGTTATTTCAAACGCTGACAGAGCTACCGGGAGCACCCGGCAATGAACGAGCAGTACGTAATTTTATGCGCACAGAGCTGGAAAAGTATTCAGATGAAATTATTCAGGATAATTTAGGCGGTATTTTTGGAGTCCGCTATGCAGAGGATGAAAATGCACCAAAAATTTTAGTGGCAGGGCATATGGATGAAGTAGCCTTTATGGTTACCTCTATTACAGAAAATGGAATGCTTCGATTCCAGACGCTGGGCGGCTGGTGGAACCAAGTGATGCTTGCTCAACGTGTTACTGTGTATGCAGGGGAAAGGGAAATTCCGGGGGTAATTGCTTCTATTCCTCCGCACCTTTTAACAGATGCAGAGCGTTCAAAACCAATGGATATTAAAAACATGCTGATTGATATTGGAGCAGATGATAAAGAAGACGCAATGAAGATGGGTGTTCGACCAGGGCATTCTGTTATTCCGGTCTGTCCATTCACACCAATGGCTAATCCAAAGAAAATTATGGCGAAAGCCTGGGATAACCGTTATGGATGCGGACTTGCCATTGAACTGCTAAAGGAATTAAAGGATGAAAAAGTAGCAAGTCATCTTTATTCGGGAGCAAATGTAATGGAGGAGGTAGGCCTTCGAGGGGCACAAGTTTCTGCCAATATGATTCAGCCGGATTTATTTTTTGCACTAGACGCTTCTCCGGCAAATGATACATCTGGAGATAAAAATCAATTTGGGCAGTTAGGAAAAGGGCCGCTCCTGCGTATTTTTGACCGAACGATGGTGACACATCGAGGTATGCGCGAGTTCATCCTGGATACAGCGGAATCGAATAATATCCCGTATCAATATTTTGTTTCTCCTGGAGGAACAGATGCAGGACGTGTTCATACAGCAAACGATGGTATTCCTTCAGCGGTAATTGGCATCTGCTCACGTTATATTCATACAGCTGCTTCTATTATCCATATAGATGATTATGCAGCAGCAAAAGAATTGCTCGTGAAGCTGATACAAACTGCGGATAAATCTACAATTGATTCAATCCGCGCTAACGTATAAGTAGGTAAAGGTGCTCAATAAGGGCACCTTTTCTATTTCACACGTCCTATAAAAGGTGATATAATTTAAAATTGGATAAAATTTATTTTTTTGCAGCATTCTATTATCTTATTGAGTGCGGTATGAAAGAGTATGTAGGGGCCTTATGAGCAGAGTATGCGGCCTGGAGAAAGAAAGTAAAACTTTTGGATGTAATGATGCTGAGGCGTAATGGATTGGAGTTGAATATATTGCTGATTGCAATAGGAACAAAAAACAAAGCAAAAACCGCAGCGGTAGAAGAAATCGCTAAAAAATACTTTGAAAATATAGACGTTGAATATATTAGTGTACCTTCCGGTGTATCGGATCAGCCATTTTCCGATGCAGAAACACGCCAGGGAGCCATCAATCGTGCTGTCAATACGAGAGAAGCAACAAATGCGGATTTAAGCTTTGGGCTTGAGGGCGGCGTTTATGAATTGGATGGAGAAATTTACTGCTGCAACTGGGGGGCTGTTGCTATTAAGGATGGTCCGGTTATTTCAAGTTCCGGCGCATCATTTGTTTTACCGGAAGAAATAGCTGAGCAGATTCATGCTGGAAAAGAGCTTGGACCTGTCATGGATATATTTACAGAAACAAAGGATATTCGCCAGCGTTCGGGAGCGATCGGCATCTTTACAGATGGATTGGTAGACCGTAAGGAAATGTTTGAACATATCGTGACATTGCTGATAGGACAAGTACGCTATCAGATGAAACAATAAAGTAAATACTATATCAAGGTATCCAAGAGCACCTCAAATGAACTATCTCCTGTACAGGAGATAGTTAGAAAAGTTCCTGCGGGTGCTGTAAGAAAGAATAGAAAGAAAGTGAGGAAATGACATGAATCGGAAATGGATTCATTTAGTCCTGATGGCAGTAGTAGCAATTATGCTGGCAGGATGCGGCAAAACAATTGAAGAGCAGATTACAGAGGGAGTTGCATCAGCAGCTACTACATTTGAATCGAAAGCACCAGCCCCAACAACAGAAATCGGCAAAATTAACGTGTATGTACCGCCAGCCTATAAAGTAGAAGAAGGGGCAAATGAAATGAACTACATCTTCACAAAGGGGAGAGACTCGTTTATTTTATTTGTCAACACGATTGAAGCGGAAGATAGCCGTCTGCATTATGACAATCTTGTAAATGATACAAGTTTAAATATTGTAGAAAAAGAGACGTTTGAATTTGAAGAAGCATTTGGATTCACGGCAGTGATTGAACACGGGGAAAAAGAATATGAGCTGATCGTATCGAGTGGCGGCGTCAAGATGACAACGATGGCCGAAGGGAAGAAGATTGACGAGAAATTGGCGGAAATGATGGAAATTGTACGATCAGTACAAGTGCAAAAATAATACAAGACGGCAGTTTTTTGATACAATACTTTTAAACACAACGGTTCACAGTAGTGAACCGTTATTTCTATGTAAGGAAGTGATCTCATTGAAATCACCACAGCTAGTAGAAGAGCTGAAAAAAAGACTCGGAGAAGACCGGTTTGATTGGACATTTGATAAAGAAAAGGACAAAGTGCGTCTTGAACATAAGACACTAGAACGAGGAATGGATATTTCATTACCTGAAATTCTGGCAAAATATACACAGAAAAAAGAAGCAGCGATTGAAGAGGTCGTCTACACAATAGAGCAGACATTCCAAGCGATGGAGCGTGAACAGGAGGAAGGGTTTGGCGGTCTCGCACAGGTTTATCCTATCATCCGCTCCACTTCTTTCGCACAGACTTCCAAAGAGGGTCACACGTTCGTAACGACAGACCATACTGCGGAAACACGTATTTTTTATGCATTAGATCTAGGTACGACATACCGCTTGATCGATGAGTCTATGCTGCCGAAATTAAATGTAACAGCAGAGCAGGTACGAGAAGCGGCACGCTTCTCCGTAAAAAAGCTGCCAACAGAATATAAGAAGGATGAAGTAGCAGGTAGCATCTTCTATTTTATCAATCATAATGACGGCTATGATGCAAGCCGTATCTTGAACGAGAGCTTCCTGAAAGAGATGAGTGCTAAAATTGAGGGGGATATGACTGTATCTGTACCTCATCAGGATGTGCTGATTATAGGTGATATTCGCTCAGAAGTAGGTTATGATGTATTAGCACAGCTTACGATGCATTATTTTGCAGTAGGTACTGTGCCGATCACGTCGCTGTCCTTTGTATATGAGGACGGAGAGCTTGAGCCAATTTTTATCTTAGCGAAAAACAAAGTGTCAAAGGAGCAAGAAAAAAAATGAACGTAGCGTATAACAGAGAGCATGTTGGAGATGTATTATTAGTCCAGTTATCAAATGAAGCAATCGAAAAAACAGTTGTAGAGAAAAAAGGAGACTTTGCCCTGCTGAAAGAAGAAGCAACAGGCGAAGTGAAAGGGTTCAATCTATTTAATGCAAGCAAATATGTGAAACTTGATGTACAAGGAAATGTCGAAGTAACGCCTGAATTAGTAGAGCAGTTAACAGCGGCATTGAATGAAAATAATGTAGAGCTAACGTTGAATGTAGACTTTTCTCCAAAGTTCGTGATTGGACAAGTAGAAGAAAAAGAAAAGCATCCAAACGCAGATAAATTAAGTATTTGTAAAGTAAACGTCGGCAACGAGACATTACAAATTGTTTGTGGTGCTCCGAATGTCGAGGCCGGCCAAAAAGTAGTAGTAGCAAAAATCGGGGCAGTAATGCCTTCAGGATTGTTAATTAAAGAAGGAAATTTACGTGGGGTTGATTCATTCGGAATGCTTTGCTCAGCTCGTGAATTAGCTATTCCGGATGCTCCGCAGGAAAAGGGAATTCTTGTACTGGAGGATAATGCTGAAGTAGGTGCAGCCTTCCAGGTTCCAGCGCAATAACAAGGTCAAACCAGCAGGAGAACTTTACCTCCATGCTGGTTTTTTTAATATCCCCAAGGTATGATATTCTTCTGATTACAAAATTTGTTTAAAGTATATGTGAATTGAATTAAGCAATACTATGTATTTTTTCGTAAACGCAGTTTTTATGAGGTGTGAACGTGAAATTTATTTTATAATAAAAGAGCTATGCCTTTAAGTAGAAAGAAGTGATACGAAATGAACTGGTTTAAAAAGAAAATTAATGAATTATTTCATAATGATAATGAACAATATGATGAATATGAAGAATACGTAGAAGAAGATTTTGAGGAGTATCAGGAAGAGCAGCCAAAGGAGAGAAAAACTTCCTTCCGCTTTCCATTAATTGCAGATGAGGAAATTATTCCTCATGCACCAAAGCAGACCCATAAAACACAGGCTGCACATACATCATCATCCAGTGAGGAAAAGCCGCTTGAGCTACCAAAGCATTTACAGCACGCCAGCTCCAAAGTATATGATGTAGAGGTTCAGGGTATTCGGGACCTACTGGAACGTAGACAGCAGCGTACGGGCCATTCGAATGTGATTCGCAGCCAGCCGAGAGGGGCCCGAAAGCTTTCGATAAAGAAAGAGGAAAGAGCGCTTGCCACAAAGAAAGAAAAGCGGGAGCTGCCACCGAAAAAAACTATGCTGGATGAAAAAGAGGTCAACCGGGAATTTATAAATCCATTAGAAAATCGTAAGCGTTTTGTCCCGACGGAAGTTCCATCCCCGGTTCATGGTTTTCAAAAACCAAAGCCGATTGAACAGCTCATGGCAGAAAAACAGGCGGAAACAGGAGAAACTGCAGAAGAAAGAACTATAGTGCCTGTTGAAATGAATATGACGGAAATGGATCAGCCATTGCACATTAGAGAATTTAGTGAATTCTTCAGCGATGAAGAGGAGCAGAACGAAAACCTATCTGCAACAGCAGATTTGTACGAGGAAGAAATTGCAGAGAAAGAGCCAGTTGAAGCCGCAGCGACAATGCTGGATGAGCCATATACAAAAACAATTGATTTAACAATAGAAGGAATAGAAGAAAAAGAAAAGCCAGTTGAAGTAGATCCGGCTCTTTATGAGGAAAACGATTCCTTGATTGTCATTGAAACAGTAGAAGAAGCTGTAAATCAAGTATCAGAAGAAAAAATGGTCCATGGGTCAATCCCTGGAGCTAAAAAACAAGAGCCGCAAGAGTCCTCTGATGCATTATCAGATGTACAAGTAAAGCATGTTAAGATCGAAAACTCTACAATTCATATCGGCCAATTAAATGTAGAGCAAGCACAGCAAAATGAATTTGTACAAGTCAAACCGGAAGAGCCAAAGCCTGCTTCAGCGGGGAGCCGCCTTCCTTTCAATGTACTCATGCTAAACTCAGATAAGAAAAAAATGCTTGCAAAAGAAATTTTGCAAGAGCAGCTACGAAAAAAAAGGCAAGAAGAACAAGAAACAAAGAACGAGATGTCTGAACCATTCCGAGAAGACGTTCACTCGGAGCAAGATACTGTATTGTCTATCCCGGCTAACGATATGGACAAGGCAATCGCTAGGGAGTCAGCTTCTAATGCAGTAGCCGTTTTGGAAAGAGAAGAGACAGCTGCTGAAATGGAGCATATTGTAGAATTAACTGAAAAAGAAGAGTCTGCAAGTATGCAATTGGTTGAGGAACAAAAAGAGGTAAGTCAAAACACACTAAAACAGTTACCGATTGTTCTTTTAGAAGAAGAGGAAGCAGAAAATACTAGAAGTGTACTGCCGCAAGGTGATGAAGTGGAGCGTCTGCTGCATGCTGCAGCAGAAGATCAAGAGGATGAAGATAAACTTATGCAGGCACCTCCTGTAAACCTTCCTGGCCATGAGATAGAACAACAGACAGCAGCGACGGTGGAAGTGCAAGAAGAGCAGACCGAGCTGAAATTTAGCCGTCATTATGAAAAACCTCCGTTATCATTCCTAGCACCTCCTGAAGAAAAAACAGAGGATTGGGGATGGATGGATGAGCAGGGAGAACGGCTAATCATGGCTCTTTCTTATTTCCATATTGACGCAGAAATTGTATCTATTGTCCAGGGACCGGCTGTTACTCAATTTGAAATTACAGTGGCCCATGGTACAAAAGTGAGCAAGGTGCGCGGCTTGGCAGATGATATCAAGCTGGCGCTTGCAGCAAGGGATATTCGGATTGATGCGCCAATACCTGGTAAGCATTCCATCGGGATAGAAATCCCAAATCGTGTAGCACGTGCTGTGCGTTTATCGGAAGTGACGGATAGTGATGGATTCCAGGAATCTGAATCGCCGCTTGAGGCGGCGCTAGGTCTTGATTTAACAGGACAGCCAGTTACAATCGACCTTCGGAAAATGCCGCATGGGCTAATAGCGGGAGCGACAGGTTCAGGAAAGTCGGTATGTATCAATTCAATTCTTGTCAGCCTTCTTTACAAAGCAGATCCGCATGAGCTAAAGCTGATGCTTATTGATCCGAAAATGGTAGAGCTGGCGCCATTCAATCATATTCCGCACCTTGTCAGCCCAGTTATTACAGATGTAAAAGCTGCGACTGCTGCACTGAAGTGGGCCGTTGAGGAAATGGAAAGACGCTATCAGCTTTTCATGCACGCAGGAGTAAGAGATATTACACGTTTCAATCAGCAGGCAGAAAAGGCTGGGCAGTACGCACAAAAGATGCCATATATTTTAATTGTCATTGATGAATTAGCAGATCTTATGATGATGTCACCTGCTGATGTAGAGGAGGCTATCTGTCGTATTGCCCAAAAGGCGCGTGCATGCGGTATCCACCTGATTGTAGCGACACAGCGGCCATCTGTTGATGTTATAACGGGCTTGATTAAGTCGAATATCCCGACGCGTATTGCGTTTGCGGTATCATCTGCTGTCGATTCGCGTACAATTTTAGATATGCAGGGTGCAGAAAGATTACTTGGACGGGGAGATATGCTTTACTTAGGCAATGGTATGCCGGCGCCGGTCCGTTTACAGGGAACGTTTGTGACTGATGATGAAATCGAGGATATTATCGCTTATGTACGCGACCAGGGTGAGCCGGAATACATGTTTGAGCATGATGAGTTATTAAAAAAAGCGGAAATTGTGGAGGAGCAGGATGAATTATTTGAAGAAGTATGCCGTTATGTGTTTGAGCAAGGCACGGCTTCGACTTCATCTATCCAGCGTCGATATAAAATCGGTTACAATCGGGCAGCAAGACTTGTCGATATGTTAGAGCGACACGGTTTCGTCTCTGAACAGAAGGGCAGCAAGCCGCGAGATGTATTTATTACGGAATCCGATATCATTTCGATGTTTGAATAAAGGGATTCAGAAAAGTTAGAAAAGTCCCTCAAGTAGCGTTCCTCTTAAGAAATGCTATAATAGAACAGTCATTTTAATAAACAGGAAATAAAAAAATTCAATCGGGGCAAGGTGTGTAGATTTATACGTTTTGGGGTATTGAATAGACGGCTAGTCGGCAGGGCTGATTCTTCCTCTGGTCAACTATCACTTGAACAGGCGTAGATTTCTCCACTTACTTCCCTAATATTTAACGGGAGCATTAGACTCCTAGGAGGTTTCAACATGACACTTTACCATTTTACAGGTATTAAAGGCTCAGGTATGAGTCCATTGGCACAGATTTTATTTGATGCTGGAGAGCAGGTCCAGGGTTCTGATGTGGAGACATATTATTTCACTGAACAGCCGTTGCGTGAGCGAAATATAACAATTAAACCATTTGATGAAAATAATATTAAACCAGGCATGACAGTAATTGCAGGGAATGCTTTTCCAGATGACCATCCGGAATTAGTAAAGGCACGTGAACTAGGTGTCGAAGTCATCCGCTATCATAAGTTTTTAGGGGATTACATTGGCAAATATACATCTATCGCTATCACAGGAGCGCATGGAAAAACATCAACAACGGGTTTGATGAGTCATATTATTGGCGGTCATATGCCTACCTCTTTCCTAATTGGGGACGGTACGGGTTCGGGGAAAAAGGATGCCTCTTATTTTGTGATGGAGGCGTGCGAATATCGCCGTCATTTCCTAGCGTATCATCCTGATTATGCGGTAATGACAAATATCGATTTTGACCATCCGGATTATTTTAAAAATATCGAGGATGTGTACAATGCATTTGAAGAGCTTGCTCTTCAAGTGAAGAAAGCAATTATTGCTTGCGGTGATGATGAGTATTTGCAGCGTATTCAAGCAAATGTTCCTGTAGTTTACTACGGTTTAGGAGCAGAAAACGACTTTGCTGCGCGTAATGTAGTGAAGACGACTGAAGGAACGGAATTTGAAGTGTATGTACGTAATGAGTTCTACCACAAATTTTTCATCCCGCTGTATGGTGATCATGCGGTGTTGAATTCGCTTGCAGTTATTTCGTTATGTCATTATGAAGGAATTCCAGCAGAGCTTGTACAAGAGCGTTTAAAGACGTATGGCGGCGTAAAAAGACGTTTTACTGAAACAAGAATTGGGAACAATGTATTGGTAGATGACTATGCACATCATCCAACAGAAATTTCGGCAACATTACAGGCAGCTCGTCAAAAGTATCCGGACAGAGAGATTGTTGCTGTTTTCCAACCGCATACATTCTCCCGTACACAGGCATTTCTGCAAAATTTTGCAGCTAGTCTTTCAAAGGCAGATGCAGTTTATTTATGCGATATTTTTGGTTCCGCACGCGAGCAGGCTGGTGAGCTGACGATCAATGATTTAGCGGCCCTAATTGAGGGAAGCGCAATCCTGAAAACAGATGCCATTGCTGCATTGCAGAAGCATAAAGACGCAGTATTCTTATTTATGGGCGCAGGCGACGTACATAAATTCCAGGATGCGTTTGAGCAGCTTTTACAAGGGTGAAACAAAATATAGATGTTGTGCATAACTGATCAAGCTGTTTGAAATGTCTCGCAGTAAGGGAAGTATGTAACAAACAGCTTGAGCAGCTTATTCTTTATTGGAGGATGAGCTGTTTTTTCATAAGGGATGCAGGATTTTTTTATATTTTGTCGAACATAAAAGATAACTATGTATAGGAGGTCTTCACATGGAAGTAGTATTGTATATCGCAGCTTTGGTTGCTGCAATCGGTTTTTTAGTGTTATGTATCAGCGTTGGTATGACACTATTCTCACTAAAGAATACTTTAAACAACATCGCATCAACAGTAGCCGGCATTGAAGGGCAAATGGAAGGAATTACACGTGAGACAACTACTCTTTTAACAAAAACAAATTCCTTAGCGGATGATATTTCACAAAAATCCGAGAAGTTAAATTCAGTAGTCCAAGCCGTTAAAGGAATCGGTGATTCTGTAAACGGATTAAATACTTCTGTACAACGTGTTACGTCAGCTGTATCTAAAGAAGTGGGACGTAATGAAGAAAAAATTGCACAGGTTGTGCAGTGGAGCAATGTCGCAATGGGGATTGCAGATAAGTGGAAACAGCGTAAAACAATTAATCAGGATATAACGGTAGTGGATACAATGCCTCCCGTTGAAGAAAAACAAAAATAAAAACAAAAATAAAAACAAAAATAAAAACAAAGAGGGTGTTAAGAATGACAAATAAAGGCACATCAAACAATTTACCGCAAGTATATTATGTGGATAGTAACAGAACGATTTACGGTGAAGAAGAAACTTTGAATATCAAGGATTTCGTAATTGGTGCATTAGTGGGAGGCATCGTTGGGGCAGCAGCTGGATTATTGCTGGCACCAAAAGCAGGTCGTGAACTACGTGGCGATGTAGCAACGCAAGCTGTCAATTTAAAGGACAAGAGTGTAGAGTTTTCTTCAACAGCTAAGGAGAAAACAACACAATTATCACAGCAATTGAAAGAGCAATCAACTCAATTAGTTGATAAGGTGAAGTCAAAATCATCAAAAACACCAACAGTGTTTGATGATGGTACTGTATCTTCGGAAGGGGAAGAGCCGCTTGATGAGCTAGCTGTAGGAGGTATGACAGACGGGATAGAAGCAGCAGCTGTGAACCGTCATACAGAGGAAGGGTTATTAGAGGATGCCCTTGAAGGCAACGATATCTCAAACTCTGCACGTCCATCTTCAATTTAATTTTCTACTTGTGCTAAAAAGAAAGCCTCCGAACACAATGTTGCAGAGGCATAGGCGAACAAATAGAAGGCTGGTTTGATGAATCATCGTCAAACCAGCCTTTTTATTAGAGTTCAATATTTTGTTCAACGAGCTTAATTTCTAACTGGTCACCGCCGAAAATTTCTGCATCAAAGCTCGAAGGTTCCCCGTTGCGCAGTATAGTAAAATGTCCCTTGAAATTAATTGGCAGCTGCCAATTTGAAAAGCGGAATACATCCTGATAAATCCATTTGCTTATATCCTGAGTTTTAAAATGAATAGCTGCGCCATTTGGGACGGCGGAATCAGGATGTGCTGGAGTACCGTTAACAAGTATCTCTCGCATGCTCTTCGAAAGTTCGACTTGCTCGTGCTGGAAGGAAACAACAATCCGATCCTCGAGGGTCATATTCAATGAATTTGCCACTTGCTGTGCAGTTGGCAGCGTTGCCTGCTTAAAGCTGATAGAGTCTTCATTTTGAACCGGATAATGCGGCTTAGCCGGTTTCCCGTTTAGCGTAAGTGTAGATGAATATTCAGGCAGCATTGTTGGTTTTCCATCTACGTGTAGGATAAACGAACCGAACTTATCCAAGTATTCAATATTGTTAGTATAAAGGAACACATCTTCAATGGTTTCTGCTATCTCGAATGTAAGAATATCTCGATCCTCTAAGAGTTTATCCAATGAAGCGGGCTGCCCATTTACGAGGACTTTTGGTTCGATCTGATAAGGTATACCTTGGATCGTTACCGCTAGAGTCGATACATTATCAATAATATCCCGCACAGTGGCAACAGCAGGTTCACCATCTTTCCCTTCAGCAAGCTCGATCCGGTCACCGTTTTTAATAACGGTCTTTGTAGAGGCAGGTGCTCCGTTTACGAAAATATTCGCTGGTTCGCCATGTCCTCCTGGAATGAAAATATCTTGCCCGTTCACAGTGATGGACAGGCCGTGCCCAGGCTTTCCATAAAGCTGTCTAGCACGGATATTTGCTGCCAGAAAGGCATCGGCTACCGTCATTTCCTTTAGCTCAAATAAACGAACAACCTGCTCATTTACCGTTAGTGACATATATTGAATAGGGGCTTTTTTTGCCGCTATAGCAATACCGATCGGTGTCACTAACTCAGGGGTAACAGGAATCGATTCTTCCCTCGTCAAATTTTGAATAGCATCAATACCACGGACTGCTACACGATTAGCAGGTAAATTCAAGACTTTACATAGCTCTTCTGGTAAGTTTGGAGTCAAACTGCCGCCGCCAACAAGCATTACAGCTTTCGGAGCTGCGTTATTGTTTAGCCGCAATATTTCTTCCCCGATAGCTTTTGCCAGGTTTTCGATTGCCGGCATGATGGCGGCAAGTACTTGTTCGCGTGGATGAAATTCATCGAATCCTAAAATATCCTTAATAGCAATTTGTTCTGCTTCATGTAATTGTCGTTTTGCTATTTCAGCAACTGGAAAATCAAGAAGATAATGATCACTCAATGCCTCCGTAATCTCATCTCCGGCTGTGGGTACCATTCCATAGGCAATTACAGTGCTTTTATCCGTAATGGCGATATCAGATGTACCGGCCCCGATATCGACAAGCGCTACATTCAACCTGCGCATTGTAGGTGGGATAAGGACATTGATTGCCGCAATTGGCTCCAATGTCAGTGCCTCCATTTCCAAATCGGCTCTTTTTAGTGCAGCAAGCAGGGATTCTACGACAACACGGGGTAGGAATGTTGCAATTACTTCCACTGTTGCCTCGTCACCTTGCTGGTCTACCAGACTACCAATTTCTTCGCCATCTAAACGATAGAAGAGAACGGAGTAGCCTACACAATAATAGTGGCTTGTTTTGCTATCTTCTTTCTGCTGCAAAAGCTGTGCCTGCGCCTGCTGAACGGCTTGCAGTTCTAGCCGGGCGATATCTTCTTCAGTGAAAATAGGCCGGTTTTTTATATTAATCGTCATGCTTGCCTGTTCTGTTTTCAATGCTCGTCCAGCCGCTGCTACATTTACTTTTTGAAGAGGACCATGTGCCTCTTCCAGTTCTGCCTTTATTTCGCTGATTAAATCCGCTACATAGAGGACATTATGTATTTGACCATCTACCATTGCGCGTTCTTTATGTTCTTTTACTAAAATATCTGCTACGTGAAATCGGTCTTGTTCAGCCTCTAATATAATGCCGACAACTGAACGGGTACCAATATCTAGTGCAAAAAGTTTTTCTGACAATGTAACCGCTTCCTTCCCTATTATAATCCATTTTACTTTAGTGAGTTGAAGCGCTAAATTAAAAAGACGTGACATTCTCACATTTGTTGATTATAATAGTGTTATTATTTTAAAATGTATCATACATTTCAGCGTTCTGAAAGAGCAGGGTACAGGGGAGAGGAGAACAAATATGAGTCATAACGAGTTAGAAGGTTTACGTAGTCGCATTGATGATTTAAACCTTGAAATTTTACGTTTAATCAATGAACGTGCAGAAGTAGTCAATGAAATCGGCAAGATTAAAGAAAAGCAGGGTGTGAACCGTTATGATCCTCTACGCGAACGCCACATGCTTGACCTGATTAAAAAACATAATACTGGTCCATTAAATCAAATGACAGTAGATTATATTTTCAAACAAATCTTCAAGACGGCGCTGAAGCAGTTAGAAGCAGAGAAGAAAAAAGAATTGCTTGTTTCGCGAAAGGAAAAGTCAGAAGATACTGTTATTAATGTAAATGGTGAACTAATTGGTACAGGGGCGCCGTCCTTTGTGTTCGGTCCATGTGCTGTTGAATCATACGAGCAGGTTGCTGCAGTAGCAGCTTCCATTCAAGAAAAAGGATTAAAGCTAATCCGTGGTGGAGCGTACAAGCCTCGTACATCTCCATATGATTTCCAAGGTCTTGGCTTGGAAGGGTTGAAAATCTTAAAACAAGTCTCAAATGAATACGGACTTGGTGTTATTACGGAAATTGTTACACCAGCAGATTTAGATACAGCACTTGACTATATCGATGTAATTCAGATTGGTGCACGTAACATGCAAAACTTTGAACTGTTAAAAGCAGCAGGAGCTACTAATAAGCCTGTTCTCCTAAAACGTGGCTTGGCAGCAACGATTGATGAATTTATCCATGCTGCGGAGTATATCATGTCTAAAGGGAATGAAAATATCATTCTATGTGAACGGGGTATTCGTACGTATGAAAAGGCAACTCGCAATACGCTCGATATTTCAGCTGTCCCAATCCTGAAGCAGGAAACACATTTGCCGGTTATGGTAGATGTAACACATTCAACAGGACGTCGTGATTTACTATTGCCATGTGCAAAAGCGGCAATTGCTATCGGTGCAGATGGTGTCATGGCGGAGGTCCATCCGGATCCATCCATTGCCTTGTCTGACCAACAGCAGCAAATGGATATTCCAACATTTAATGCGTTCTATGAGGAAGTATTAAAATTCATGAAACAGTATGAAGTAAGAGCATAATATCAAGGCTCGTTTCGCTTAACAGCGGGGCGGGCTGTTATTTTTTCATAAAAACCTAGTGAAATACTTATTATTTAATCGAAAGCTTTCTTTTTATTGAAAATAGAAGGAAAATTATCGTATGATGGACATAAAAAGAGTTTTAAAGGGGGCAAATGCATTGACTGTTACTATTTATGATGTAGCACGGGAAGCAAATGTATCGATGGCAACTGTATCCCGTGTTGTGAACGGCAATCAAAATGTCAAACCGGCGACACGTAAAAAGGTGCTTGAAGTAATTGAGCGGCTGGAATACAGGCCAAATGCGGTAGCTCGTGGTTTGGCGAGTAAAAAAACAACGACAGTAGGGGTAATTATTCCCGACATTTCAAACAATTTATATGCAGAGTTAGCGCGTGGGATTGAAGATATCGCTACCATGTACCGCTATAACATCATTCTGGCAAATTCTGATCAAAACGAGGGGAAGGAACTGACACTTTTAGATACGATGCTTGGTAAACAAGTGGATGGAATCGTCATGATGACTGATAAAGTGACAGAAAAGATTCAGGTTTCGATGGATCATTCTCCTGTACCTATCGTTTTAGCAGGCTCAGTCGATGAATCAAACGAAATTGCCTCCGTTAATATCGATTACTTTAAAGCGGCATATGAAGCTGTCAAGGTGCTGATAGGTAATGGACACAAGAAGATTGCGTTTGTTTCGGGTCCGGATACGCATACAGTCAATCAATATAAACTAGATGCTTATAAAAAGGCATTAGAGGAAGAGGGACTTGGGGTAGATGAGTCACTGATTGTGTCCGAGGAGGATACATATGATAGCGGCATTTCAGCATATGAAGAGCTAAGCGCTCTAGAGGAAGGGCCTACTGCATTTTTTGCGGGAAGTGATGAATTAGCTATTGGTATTATTCATGGCGCACAGGATACAGGAAAACATGTGCCGGATGATATTGAAGTGATTAGCTTTGAAAACTCAAAATTAGCCCGTATGGTAAGACCTCAACTATCAAGTGTTGTACTTCCGTTATATGACATTGGAGCAGTTGCAATGCGTCTGCTTACAAAGCTGATGAATAAGGAAACGGTAGAGCAGCGGAGTGTTATTTTACCCCACCGCATAGAAATGCGTGATTCGGTCAAGCAATAACATACGACTGCAATATGGTGAGTATCTATAGATTGTAATAAAATTTCTAACATTAAAAGGCTGCCGGTGAAGTATCTTCAATCAGGCAGCCTTTTTAACGATATGTGTGACTATTCAGTTCGGATATTATTTTACTAAAAGGCAGGAACAATCTACGTTTTTCATTATATAAGAACTAACACTGCCAAATACCATCTCCTGCATAGATGTTAATCCGCGGCAGCCGATAACGACTAGGTCAGCTTTGCTGTCATTTACAAATTTGGCGATTGTCTTTCCAGGTTCTCCATGCTCAATTGTTACTTTATATGGAATGCCTGAAACTTTCAAAACTTCTTCTTCACGGACAATTCTTTTACGGCTTTCTGCATTGAACTCATCCAATGTACCAGCTTCCAAAATTTTTGAGGCAATATGTTCGGTAGAGGCGACATATAAAACCTCGATTTGCGATCCTGCCGACGCAATTTTAATAGCGTCTTCCATGGCACGTAATGAGTTATCTGAACCATCTACTGCAACTATAATATGCTTGTACATAAAATCTACCTCCCATCCTGTGTATAACAAAATGGTACCATATTTATATATTGATAATGGACATAAAAGTGACCACTTTATGAATATCCAACGTGGTCACCTTTTCAGCAACTAGGAAATTTACTATATTATCTTTTTTCGTTGCGAATCATATGTAATGCCTTCGCGAGCATCTGCGCATTCTTCTCTTCAATTTCTGCTTTTCGAGGGATAGGCTCATATAAAGGGCTTGGATCCTCCCATGTTGGAATAAAAGGAACAGGGGCTTCAGGCTGCCAGCGATCAAGCCATTCCTGAGGAAGAGGCCCCATAGGATGCTGCTGATCTGTCATCTCCGTCCAGATATAAGACCAGGCGCGTGGTACAACCCGCCAAATGTCGTATCCGCCGCCGCCAACAGCAATCCAGCGGCCATTACAGTATTCATGTGCTAGTTTATGCGCCAGTTTTGGAATTTCCCTATAAATCTTCATTGTTCCATATAGATGTGTTAAAGGATCAAAGTAATGGGCATCTGCACCATTTTGTGTTAGAACCACATCGGGCTTGAAAAACTCGAATACTTCTCTCATAGAAGCTTCATAGATTTTTAGAAAACTATCATCTTCTGTAAACGCGTCGATCGGGAAGTTGAAGGAAGTCCCGTAGCCTTTTCCGTTTCCCCGCTCCGTAATATTCCCCGTCCCCGGGAAAAGATAGCGTCCTGTTTCATGGATGGATAAGGTACAAACATTTGGATCATCATAAAAGGCCCACTGTACACCGTCTCCATGATGGGCATCAGTATCTACGTATAGAACACGAAGCCCATACTTTTCCTGCATATAGCGAATCGCGACGCTGCTGTCATTATAAATGCAAAAACCGGATGCCCGGCCTCGGAAACCATGATGCAGCCCGCCTCCTAGATTAAGAGCGTGGCGCGATTTCCCTTGGAGGACCTGATCGACAGCCTGTAATGTACCGCCTACGAGAAGGGCGCTTGCTTCGTGCATATTTGTAAATATTGGCGTATCTTCTGTGCCGATTCCATAAGATTCACCCTGCTGAGGTGTCAGTTCACCATGACCTGCTTTTTTTACGATATCGATATATTGCGGATCATGAGCTAGAGCGATTTCTTCATCAGTTGCCATGCGGGCTGGTACAATATCTTCCTCTGAGAGTGCACCAATTGTTTTTAGCAAATCCATCGTAAGTGTTAAGCGTTTATGATTAAATGGGTGCGAATCTGAAAATTTATAGCCAAGCTGATCTGGTGAGTAAATAAAAACTGCATTTTTCATAGCTTGATCCCAGGAAGGTTTGGCCATAGTACGTCAAACCCTTCGTTTCGTAAGTCTTCAATAATTGCCAGCGGATTCATTACCTGCAGGCGAATACTTAAAATGCGGCTATTTTCATTTTCAGAATCAGGGTAGACAAGTACGCTAAGCACATTTACTTTATGCTGTTGGAAAATTCGTGTAATGTCATGCAGGATACCAGGCTTGTTTGTTACACGGATATCCAGTTTAGATGAAGGACGATTGGCACCTGTCAGCTCGATATAACGATATAATACATCAGTCGTCGTCACAATTCCTGCCAGCTTCCCCTTTGATACAATCGGCAGGCAGCTGATTCTGTTTTCGTAAAGTGTAACAGCTACCTCCTCTACAAAATCAAGAGGGTGGCCGATAATTGGGTTTCTGACCATGATCTGTTCAATAGGTGCATCATATATTGCGGAATTTGATTCCTCACGCAGGCAGGAAGGGAGCGCGTTTTTAAGGTCATGCCCAGTAACAATGCCTACGACCTCAGTGTTTTCGTTAATAATCGGAAGATGCCGGACTTTCTTTTCGCGCATGAGACGTACAGCGTCACCTACAGTGGCGGTTGGCTCCAGTGTATATACATCCGTCTGCATAATTTCTTCAACAATCATATACCATTCCCCTTTGTATAAATGTTGTGAATAGACTTAATACTCTCTATCTATTCATTATAGAGGACATTCCTTATCATTCCCAATCAATTAGAGAAAAAAGTAGAATCAACCATTCTCTTTATATATGAAAAAGGATAGGTCATAGCGTTCCTAATACATAAAGCGATTTCTGAAGCGAAGTCTGTCGAACCGTTCCATAGTATCGCCGCCCACCCGTTTTCCGACACGTGCCATTAAACAATTGGCAGGGTGAGAAGTAATTTCCGGATCATCCGTTGCATAGTATTCAAAATTAACGACACTCATCATATTTTCCATCATCTTTCGGTAGTCCCATACATTCAAACCGGTCCCTTTTAAATCCCAATGCCAATAATATTCAGTTGTAATTACGAGATAATCTTCCATTGCATCGTCCATAAATGACACTTCTAATAATTTTTTCCCAACACCTGTCCCACGATAATCTGGAATGACTTCTATCGCCCCCAGCTCAATCATGTTGTCGATCCGATCCTCTGACCACCGTTCAAGTGGATCGGGATATAGATATGTAACATAACCGACGACAACCTCACCGCTCCGCACAATAATAATGCGTCCTTCATCAAGTTTCGCAATATTAACAAGTGCTTCATGCTGTTGTTTAGGGGGCCTGAAAGCTGTCAGGCGTTCGTGCAAGGTATAGGAGGCAAGCTGCTCGGACGGAATTGGGCCTTCCACAATCACCGTACCATGGCTTGTTTCCTTTTCCACGCTGTAAAATGTTTTTATATGCTCCATTTTCACACCACCAAATTATGATAAGACCATTATAACTTATTTTATGCAAAATAACGCTGCAATTTACGAAAAATATCTAACTAATAAAAATATTATAAATATTTTGCCAATTAACATTCCTATATTGTAAAATATAATTATGTTCTCGAAGAAAGGGGTAGTTTTCATGGGGATGAAAATGATAGAGAAACTAGCGGCAATTCCAGGGGATCATCGCTTAATAAGCTATGAGGAAACAGCTGCAACACATGATTGGAAGGAAACAGAGAAAGCTTTCAGCTGGTATGAAACAGGGAAAGTAAATATGGCGTACGAGGCAATCGATCGTCATACGGAAACATACCGCAAAAACAAGGTAGCACTTTACTACAATGACGGTGTCCGTAAAGAAGCTTATTCGTTTAATGAAATGAAGCTGCTGACAAACAAAGCAGCCAACGTGCTGAAAGAAGCTGCTGGCTTGAAGAAGGGAGATCGACTGTTTATCTTTATGCCGCGGTCACCAGAGCTGTATTTTTCGCTTCTAGGAGCTTTAAAAACGGGTGCAATCGTCGGTCCTTTATTTGAAGCATTCATGGAAGGAGCGGTATACGATCGTCTTGCTGATAGTGAAGCCTCAGTACTGGTGACAACACCATCCTTGCTTTCACGCGTACCGGTAGAAAAACTGCCGCATTTAAAGACGATTTTCCTAGTAGGAGAAAATATTGAAGAAACCGATAAGATTGTGGACTTTAATAAACAGATGACGACAGCATCGAATAAATTTGATATTGAGTGGGTTGATAAAGAAGACGGAATGGTTCTTCACTATACTTCCGGTTCTACTGGAGCGCCAAAAGGAGTGCTCCACGTTCATTATGCTATGGTGCAGCAATATCAGACAACACAGTGGGTACTGGATTTGAATGATCAGGATGTTTATTGGTGTACAGCCGACCCAGGATGGGTGACTGGAACGGCCTACGGGATTTTTGGTCCGTGGCTAAATGGTGCAACAAGCTTGATATTGGGCGGCCGCTTTAGCCCCCAGGCATGGTATAGCGCTATCCAGGATTACGGGGTAACGGTATGGTATAGTGCACCAACAGCATTCCGTATGCTTGCAGGGGCAGGCAAAGGTGTATTGGAACAATATGACCTCTCATCACTTCGACATGTTTTATCGGTTGGGGAGCCGTTAAATCCGGAAGTGATCCGTTGGGGTATTGATGAGTTAGGACACCGTATTCATGACACGTGGTGGATGACTGAGACGGGCGGTCATATGATCTGCAATTATCCAGGTATGGATATTAAGCCAGGCTCCATGGGTAAGCCGATTCCGGGCATCTATGCGACAATAGTAGATGATGACGGAAATGAAGTACCGCCATTTACAATGGGTAATTTGGCAATCAGAAAGGACTGGCCGAGTATGATGCGCCAAATCTGGAATAACCCAAAAAAATATGATTCTTACTTCTTGAAAGGAGAATGGTATATATCGGGTGATTCGGCCTATATGGACGATGATGGTTATTTCTGGTTCCAGGGCCGTGTAGATGATGTCATCATGACAGCCGGGGAGCGTGTTGGCCCGTTCGAAGTAGAGAGTAAATTGCTTGAGCACCCTGATATTGTAGAAGCTGGCGTCATTGGTAAGCCGGATCCGGTGCGTGGTGAGATTATCAAGGCATTTGTAGCACTTCGGGAAGGTGTGAAAGCTTCTGAGGAACTTGAGTCAGACATTAAGGAGTTTGTAAAACGCGGGCTTTCAGCACATGCAGCGCCTCGAGAAATCGAATTTAAGGATAAATTACCAAAGACACGAAGCGGTAAAATTATGCGTCGTGTATTAAAAGCCTGGGAACTTGACTTACCGACAGGCGACCTTTCAACAATGGAAGATTAATTATTCTAGACTAGATAAAAATATGTGAAGTAATGAGCAATAAATTATTGTAGAGTGTCTAATTTTTATACAAACATTTGTATAGAGGGACTCTTGTATAGAAGGAGTATTTCGAATATCAATCGAGATACTCCTTCTTTAATTAAAAATGAGCATAAAGTATATAGCATTAAAATATAATTTTCGGAATAGTATAAGTTTATATAAAAATGCAGTTGACTAAATATTTATACATGATTATACTTATTTTTATCTTAGGAATTAAGAAAGTGAGAAATTCTTGAATCACAATAAATGGTGCCAGCCGCCGCTTATCGGAGTGCGCCTTTTAAATCGTGGGAGGAAGAAGATGAAAGTTGGAATTATCGGTGCCACTGGTTACGGTGGTTTGGAATTAATCCGTTTTTTATACACTCATAAAGAAGTAGAAAAGGTTGAATTATTTACATCATCTGAGGAAGGGGCTTTATTCTCTTCAAAGTTCCCTCACTTGGTAGATTTATATAATCAACCGTTGCAGAAAATAGACTACGATGTTTTAAGTCAATTTGATGTTGTATTTGCAAGTACACCATCGGGGGTTTCAAGCAACCTTTTCCCTCCATTGCTGGATCGCGGGCCGAAACTTATTGACCTATCAGGTGATTTTAGATTAAAGAATTTAGCGAGCTATGAAAAATGGTACAAAAAGACACCGGCCCCACAAGAAGTAGTGGATGCAAGTGTCTACGGGCTAACAGAATGGAATGAGAAGGCAATTCAGGAGGCGAAATTAATCGCGAACCCAGGATGCTACCCAACGGCTGTTTTATTATCTCTTCTGCCATTGATTAAAGAAAAGTGTATCGATCCGAGTTTCCTGGTCATTGACGCGAAAAGCGGTATATCGGGAGCAGGCAATAAGCCTTCTCAAACAACACATTATAGCGAAGCAAACGAATCCTTTTCCATCTATAAAATTAATGAACACCAGCATATCCCGGAAATTGAACAGGCAATCAGCATGTTTGCCGGGGTGGAAACGAACATTTCATTCAACACTCATCTTGTCCCGATGACACGAGGTATTTTGGCGACATCCTATGCAAAGGTGCAGCCGGGTATTACGCAGGAACATCTTACAAATTGTTTAAAAGAAACGTATAAAAACCACCCATTTGTGCGAGTTATTGAGAATGCGTCATCAGTAGGAACAAACCGTGTGAAAGGCTCGAACTACTGTGATGTGTTTGCCAAACTGGATGAGCGGACAGGGCGTGTGACAGTTGTAGGTGTAATCGATAATCTTGTAAAGGGTGCAGCAGGCCAGGCAATTCAAAATATGAATGTACAGATGAATTTACCGCAGACAACCGGTCTACAGGTTGTACCGTTATTCATGTAAGGAGGGAACTTATGGAAACGATTGAAATGAAACAATTATCAAGCAAGAATATTGTGTCGCCAAAAGGTTTTACAGCTGCTGGCGTTCATTGTGGCATTAAACAGGAGAAAAAAGACTTGGGTATTTTGGTAAGCGAAGTGCCAGCTTCAGTAGCAGGTGTTTTCACAACGAATGCAGTTCAAGCAGCTCCGTTAAAAGTAACAAAGGAAGTCGTATATAATGTTGGAAAAATGCAGGCAATTATTGTAAACTCCGGGAATGCGAATGCATGTACAGGAAAGCAAGGAATAGCAGATGCCTATGAAATGCAGGCGTTGGCTGCTGAGAAGCTTGGAATTGAGCCGTATCTTGTAGGGGTAGCCTCTACGGGTGTTATCGGTGAAATCATGAAAATGGACCCTGTGAAAAAAGGAATAGAGGTGTTGGCTCCGCAGAGGGAGTCGCAGAGTGGTGTTGACTTCGCACAAGCTATTTTAACAACAGATACAGTAATGAAAAATACCTCCTACGCCACAATAGTTGACGGCAGGGAAGTAATTATATCTGGGACGGCAAAGGGCTCCGGCATGATCGAGCCCAATATGGCAACGATGCTCGGTTTTATTACGACTGATGCTAATATTGAATCAGTAGAACTGCAAAAGGCGCTGTCTGAAATTACAAATGTAACATTCAATGCTATTACAGTAGATGGTGATACATCTACAAATGATATGGTTGTAGTCATGGCAAACGGCTTGGCAGGTAATAACCCATTATCAACAGCCCATCCGGATTGGGCAAACTTTTATACAGCGCTGCGCCTTGTAGCGGAAGATCTCGCAAAATCAATCGCCCGAGATGGCGAAGGCGCAACAAAGCTGATAGAGGTTGAGGTAGAAGGATCGGTTTCTGATGAAGAAGCGCGTAAAATCGCTAAAACGGTAGTAGGCTCTCCATTAGTTAAGACAGCTGTATTCGGCTGTGATGCTAACTGGGGTCGTATTATTGCCGCAGTAGGATACAGTGGTGCAACAGTAAATCCTGACAAAATTACGATTAAAATTGGCGGGGCAGTAATGGTGGAAAATGGTGAACCTATTTCATTCTCGGAAGAACAATTGATTGAAATATTGAAGCAGCCGGAAGTTAAAATTTTCGTGTCACTAGGAGTAGGGGAAGGACACGGCTTTGCATGGGGGTGCGATTTAACATATGACTACGTCCAAATCAATGCATCATACCGGTCGTAAGATAGTAGTGAAACTTGGAGGAAGTACGCTGGAAGGCTTGAATGAAGCCTTCTTTCGTAATTTTAAGGCTCTCCAAGATGAAGGGTATAAAGTAATTATTACACATGGCGGCGGACCAGCCATCAACCGGGAATTGAAAAAAGAAAATATTGAGTCACATACGGTTAATGGGCTGCGTGTCACTAGTGAAGAGATGATAGATATTGTACAATCAACATTAATCGGTAAAGTTAACCCGGCACTTGTTCAACAATTAAATGCAGCAGGCATTACAGCAATTGGATTGAATGGCTTTGATGGAGCTCTATTAGAAAGTACATATTTAGATCAGAATCTATACGGTTTCGTCGGAGAGGTTGTGAAAGTAAATATACAGCTGCTCGAAGCATTAACAGCGGCAGGGATCGTACCGGTAGTCGCATGTATAGGTGCTACAAAGGAAGGCATGGCACTAAATATCAATGGAGATACGGTGGCTAGTGAAATAGCTCTCGCAGTAAACGCAGAGAGTCTCTTGCTTGTGACAGATGTGGCAGGAATCCGTATTAAGGATGAATATCAAACAACCGTAACAGAAACAGATATTGCTAGCTGGATAGAAGAGGGGCACATTTACGGAGGCATGATTCCAAAGGTGCAGGGGGCAGTTGCATGCCTGCATGCGGGAATACCGACTGTACAAATTGTGAACGATGCATTGCAGGGGACAATAATTAAAAAAGAAGGGTAAGTGAAGAGAACGATGGGTGCATTATTTCAAAACTATGCAAGACGACCAATTGCCATTGTAGAGGGAAAAGGAACGGAAGTATTCGATTCAACTGGCAAGCGTTATTTAGATTTCACAAGCGGTATTGCCGTATGTGCTTTAGGTCATGCGCATCCTGTATTAGTGAAAGCAATTCGGGAGCAAAGCGAGAAACTATGGCATATTAGTAACCTGTTTCAAAGTCCTGGCCAAGAAAAGCTTGCAGAAACATTAGTGGAAGACCTTCACTTATCCCATGCATTCTTCTGTAATAGTGGAGCTGAAGCAAATGAAGCTGCGATAAAACTGGCACGAAAACATACTGGAAAACATAAAATTATCGTCTTCCAGCAGTCATTCCATGGACGTACATTTGGCGCAATGAGCGCCACAGGCCAGGATAAGGTCCGCAATGGTTTCGGCCCCCTTGTAAGTGAGTTTGTTACTTTGCCGTTCAACGATGTTGAAGCTTTGAAGGCAGCAGTTGATGGAGAGACGGCGGCAGTTATGCTTGAGCTGATTCAAGGGGAAGGCGGCGTAAATCCAGTAACTGATGAATTTGCGGCAGCAATCAGTGAAATTCATCAATCGACAGATGTATTATTGATCGTAGACGAAGTACAGACGGGAATTGGACGTACTGGTACACGTTTTGCATTCGAACAGACGGTATTAAAGCCGGATATCGTATCGATGGCGAAAGGGCTTGGAGGAGGATTCCCTATTGGTGGTATTTTAGGTACAGCGGAATTGTTCGACACATTCAGTGCTGGTACGCACGGTACTACTTTCGGGGGGAACCCGCTAGGAGTGGCAGTAGCGCAGGCAGTACTGGGAGAAGTATTCAACGACAAATTCCTGGAAACTGTAAAAGAAAAATCTGCCTACTTCGTCAACAAGCTGAAAGAGGAGTTACCACATGTAAAGGTAAATGGTAAAGGATTAATGCTTGGTGTAGGCTGGGGAGAAGAAGTAGCTCCTTACGTAGCGGCCTTAGACGAGGCAGGGCTGCTGACAGTTGCAGCAGGGCCACATGTAATCCGTCTGCTTCCACCGCTGACTGTCTCGAAAGAGGAAATTGATGAAGCTGTAAAAGTTTTGAAATCAGTAATAGTTAAATAAGCAAAAGCGTCGGCCATTTAAAGGGCCGACGCTTTCTTGTTTGTTTTAGGAGATATAAAAACGCCGGACAGTTGTAATCCTGTCCGGCGTTTTTTAACCGTTCGTTTGTGGTGGTGTATTTCCATCCCCATTGTCACTATCGACATCAGAGTCGGTTGATTCACCTTCACCATTTCCCTCCCCATTATCTGGGGTATTGCCGTTGTTTTCGCCATTTCCATTCGGATTTTCACCGCTTGGATCTGTATAGTCAGGGACAGATGGTTCTGCCGGTTCAGGAGGTTCCGGTGCTTCCCCTGCTATTACATTTGATGGTCCAGATTCCAACCCGGTAATATCTACAGCTACTACCACGTAAGAAGTCCCCGGCGTAACAGTAATACTGCGACCGCCTGAGCTGCGAACAGAAGTCACAAGTGAACGTGAGCCGCCTGTCACATTATATACCCGGTAACCTACTACATCATTTGAACCTGACTTTGACCAGCTTAACGTACTGCCGTTTAACGAAGCAGATACAGCTGCAGGTGGAGCACCGTCTGCATTAAATGCAGCTCCGCTTAAAGCTGTTGCACTTAACGAGGAGTTGTTTGGTAATAATTTAGAAGGATCACCGCCCAGACGTCCTAGCATACGTTTAGCAAAGTCAGCATTTAATCCAAATCCGCTTCCTGTAATGAATTCAGAAGGCGTAGAGGATAGAGCCCGATAGTACTTGCCGTCGATTTCAACAACTGGAGAGCCAGATGAGAAGCTATCATCAGCACCACCCGGTAAGAATGCCCGATTGAACAAATCAGAGCGTACAAGTCCTGCATTTGAACAAGCAGCAGACGGAGCTCGCCCTGAAATGCCGCAGAAGGAAGCATTTACGACACCAGCAGGTTTTTGGAATTGTTCCTGTGTACCAACAAGCTCTCTATTAACATCGTAGGCTGCGTTCATTAATGTTGCCCACATCATATTAACACGTGTACTTGGCTGGAAGTATGTGCTGTTGAATGTATTTAATGTTCGTTGTTTATCATAGCCCATCCATACACCAAGCGTCACATTAGGATTATAGCCAACAAGCCATACATCACGGTATTCCTGTGAAGTACCAGTTTTTCCGGCAAAATCCCCGGAGAATTTCAGCATACTCTTCGCGCGTGTACCCGTACCATATTCAAAAACATCCCGCATCATATCAGTAATCATATAAGATGTTTCTTCGCTAAATACAGGTGTTGCTTCCACTTTATGCTCATAAATGACATTGCCATCTAGATCGACAATTTTATCAATCATATAGGCATCGATGAACTGGCCACTGTTCGCAAAGGCAGCGTATGCGTTTGTATTTTCTTCAACTGTTGTACCATTTTCAAGACCACCGATGGAAGTGGCTAAGTTGACATAGTCTCCTTGCGTCAGACTGGAGAAGCCTAGCTTTTCAAGGAATGTAGCAGGCTTTTTATCAATGATAGAATCATACAGACGTAAGGCCGTCAAGTTTTGCGAGTGTGCTAGCGCCTCACGTGCTGGGATAATGCCTCTCTCTTCATTCTCGTTATAGTTAGAAGGTTTATAGCCGTCAGATTTTCGGGTGAATTTCACATCGACTACAGGGCTTCCGGCCCCAATAACTCCGTATTCCAGAGCTGGTCCGTATGCAAGTAACGGCTTCATCGTAGAACCATTTGAACGTTTCGCCTGCGTCGCATAGTTCCAGTCTTTAAGTTCGAAGTCACGGCCTCCAACAAAGCTTATAATTCGTCCTGTGGAATTTTCCATTAAGACACTGCCGACTTGAACAGGCATCTGAATTTCTACTTCTTCGCCTTCTTCGTTTGTCGTCATTTCTGTATACGTATGGCCGTAATACTTAAAGTTTCTCGCGGCTTCATTCATCTTGTCATACATTTCTTTATCGATTGTTGAATAGATTCTGTAGCCAGAAGAACGAATATCGCGGTCTGCTAAAATTAGATACTTATTTTTTAGTTTATCTTCTTCATCAAGACGTTCTGGGTCAATGCCGTCTCGTTCAGCCAATATTTTTGCCATAATCTCTTTGGCGCGGCTTTCAATTTCGGCTGTAATCCAAGGGTACATCTCATTAGCCCGAGGTACAGAGTCACGGAAATCCTGTGTAATATCATAATTCATCGCTTCATTGTACTGCGCTTCTGTAATGTAACCGACTTCTTTCATTCGGTATAGCACAATCTTCATTCGGTCGATTCCTGGCTTAAGGCCTGCCTCGTCCTTTAGCTCACCTGTTTGTTTAAATGGTGTATATGTGA
The DNA here is from genome assembly GCA_031181585.1 of Lysinibacillus sp. Lineage (GTDB taxonomy): Bacteria > Bacillota > Bacilli > Bacillales_A > Planococcaceae > Lysinibacillus_B. The sequence goes on along the minus strand of JAPSKP010000001.1, from coordinate 135,864 downwards.
AAGGCGCCTGTGGAATCCCCGCAATATAGGCAGCTTGTGCTAAATTTAACTCTTCTGGTTTCACCCCGAATATCCCTTCAGCAGCAGTGGCAATTCCTGCAATATTATTACCTGATGAGTTACGGCCATAAGGGATGATGTTCAAATACGCTTCTAAAATCTCTTCCTTTGTCATGAAGTGTTCGATGCGCATAGCGAGCAGAATTTCCTTTGCTTTCCGCTCATAAGAAACTTCATTTGTTAAAATCTGATTTTTAATCAACTGCTGCGTTAATGTCGAACCCCCAGTTTGTGTTGAAGAGTTCGTCATATCCTGTACAAGTCCGCGGAGGACCGCTTTTGGCACAATGCCATTATGCTCCCGGAAATATTCATCTTCTGTTGCTAATACCGCATTCACAACAAGCGGTGATACAGCAGAAAGAGAAGTTTCGCGGCGCTCTAAATCTGTGCGAAGTTTTCCTATGTAGATTTCATTCGCAAAATAGATTTCACTGGTTTCCTCATAATTAAATATTTCTTCGCGCATTTCAGCACTTGAACGCAGAGGCTCTTCTTTTACTAGTGAGGCAAAATAGCCTGCACCGACCGAGACAGCAAATATTCCTGCTGTCACTAAAAAGATAATGAATAATAAAGCTAAATTCCAAAAGACGCCACCAGTTATGCGCAAACGACGGCCCCATTCAGAATTAGCGAAAGTCTCAATTCGTTCATTTAATTGTTCGATCCATTCCTTCACTTAATCGACCTCCTAAATCTAAATTATTATAGCATATTTCCGAAATAGTGGCGCGATATATTGACAATACCAAAAGATTGGGTAGAATAGTCTGTATAGTTTTCAAGCATTGAAGAGATTGCAGTAGTGTAACATGTTCCCTGTTGTAGAGAGCTGGCGGTTGGTGGAAGCTAGTCAAAGCATGTACATGAATTACGTTCTTGGAGTTTGAACGTGTCCGTCGCGTTAAGGCGGTTTGAGTGGAAGATAATTTCTTCAAGCCGGGTGGTACCGCGTTATGTATAAACGTCCCTGCATGCAAATTTGCGTGCAGGGCTTTTTTGGGTCCAGGAAAGTATATGATTTATGAATGCCAGCACAAGAAAAGGCAGCATACCAGCTTATTTTGGCCGATATGTGCCTTTCAAATCGCTTGCTTAGATGAGAAGCCATTTTACAGTGTAAATAGAGTAAATATGCTCTCAGCTTATTTCATCTTTCTAATAAATCTAACCAACCAAAGAAATACTACTAAACTATACCCGGTTATAAAGTCAATAAAACGTATAGTAGGAGGAGAAGAAATGACGAACGAATTATTACAAGACTTAGAATGGCGTGGACTTCTATATCAGCAAACAGACGCTGAAGGTATGGAAAAGCTGTTAAATGAAGAGAAAGTATCATTATATGTTGGAGTAGACCCTACTGCCGATTCCATGCATATCGGACATATCGTTCCTTTATTGACATTGCGTCGTTTCCAGCAGGCAGGTCATACGCCTGTATTATTAGTTGGCGGTGCAACAGGAATGGTAGGGGATCCATCCGGCCGTTCTGAAGAGCGTCAGCTGCAAACAGTTGAGCAAATCGATAAAAACGTACAGGGCTTAAAGAAGCAATTAGAGCGTCTATTCGACTTTAACTCGGATTCTAACAATGCAGCTACGCTTGTGAACAACTACGATTGGATCGGGAAAATGAGTACGATCGAGTTCCTTCGTGATTATGGAAAGTTAATTAATGTTAACTACATGCTCGGAAAAGATACAATCGCTTCCCGGCTTGATTCAGGGATTTCCTTCACAGAATTTGCCTATACAATCATCCAAGGAATTGACTTCAATCATTTATATGACAACCACAATGTACGTATTCAAGTAGGCGGGTCAGACCAGTGGGGCAATATTACGACAGGTCTTGAAGTGATCCGTAAAACGCACGATGAACATGCAAAAGCGTTTGGAATTACAATTCCGCTTGTTACAAAGGCTGATGGTACAAAATTCGGAAAAACTGCAGGCGGGGCAGTTTGGTTGGATGCTGAGAAGACATCTCCATATGAATTCTATCAATTCTGGATCAATGCTGCGGATGCGGATGTTGTGAAATACTTGAAAATCTTCACTTTCTTATCACGTGCAGAAATTGAAGAGTTAGAGGTTTCAGTTCAGGAAGAGCCGCACTTGCGCAAGGCACAAAAAGCGCTTGCAGCTGAAATGACAAAGTTAATTCACGGGGAAGAAGGCCTGGCGACTGCAGAGCGTATTACAGCTGCTCTATTTTCAGGAGATTTAAAAGCATTATCTGTAGAGGAAATGAAAACAGCGTTTGCAGGTGTCCCTTCCGTTGAAGTGGTGAAGGAAGATAAAAATATTGTTGAATTAATTGTAGAAGCAGGCATTTCATCTTCTAAACGACAGGCACGTGAAGATGTAACAAACGGTGCGATTTCCATTAACGGTGAAAAAGTACAGGATTTAGAGTACATGGTTGATGGGAAAGACCGGTTAGAGGATGCATTCGCCATCATTCGTCGAGGCAAGAAAAAATATCATATGGTGAAGTTTAACTAACAGTAAGGGGGAAGGTGTTTTTAAGGAAACATCTTCACCTTTTTTTGCGTTATTATGGTAAAGAAGGGGTGGTAGAAAATGGAAGATAAAATTTTTGCATTCATGTTAGGGACGGTAGCGCTGTTATTTATAGGTGTACCGCTTGGATTACTCGCCCTAATAGGTCTCATGCCAGTATACAGCTATTTTATTTTCTCTGTAGTTGCCATACTATACGTCATCATCGCAATGATCAGTTTTGGCTTCTTTAAGACGAAGAGGAGGAAGCAGATTACCAGTATAGTGGCATTGGGGATATTAGCTGTAACAGGTATCCCTGTTGTAATGCAGCTGTACGAAGACAACATAGGAACTGTCGCGGCGGACATCAACATTCATGAATACGCACCATTTGTTGAAGGCAGTACGGTGACGATATTAGATGAAGAAGCGACACTGGCTTTGAAAGAGGATTTGCCGGTGTTAGATGGTGCAACAGCAATGTATCCGCTCTATTCGGCTTTTGTCCAGGCTGTCTATCCGGAAAATCCAGCATATTTTGAAGAGGAGGTAGTGATGGTAAGCACTACACCTTATGCCTATGAAAATTTATTTAATGGAAGAGCGGATATTATTTTTGCTGCTGCCCCATCAGAACAGCAGATGAAATGGGCTGAAAGCAAAGGAATTAAATTGGAACTGACACCAATTGGCCGTGAAGCATTCGTCTTCTTTGTGAATAAGAAAAATCCAATTGACAGCCTAACGATCGAACAAATTCGTGCTATTTATTCCGGTAAAGTGACAAATTGGGCAGAAGTCGGAGGGGAAAGAGTTGATATTCGTGCCTTCCAACGCCCACAAGATAGCGGGTCCCAGACGGCCTTGCAAAATTTAATGGGGAATGTGCCGCTGATGGAGGCACTGACGGAGGATGTTGTATCTGGCATGGGCGGCATCATTAGTGAAGTAGCGGAATATAAAAATTATAAAAATGCCATTGGCTATACCTTCCGCTATTACTCTACAGAGATGGTAAAAAATAAGGAGATTAAGCTTCTGCCGATTGATGGAATTGTTCCTTCCGCGGAGAATATCCGGAATGGGACATATCCTATTGCTTCAGAGTTTTATGCGGTTACGGCTGGTACAGACAATCCAAACGTCCAGAAGCTACTAGACTGGATTTTGTCACCACAAGGGCAAGCGCTTGTTGAAAAAGCAGGCTATGTATCAGTAAAGGAGTAAAAGTGCGTGAACGTTTACGCAGAAGAGAAATTATTAGTATAATAGTTTCATACATAGCTTTAGGAGGACAAATTTTGACTGCTCAACAACATCTATCAACCGAAGACCGTCTGCCAATTCTATCGATTGTGACAAATCCGCGTGAAACAATTCGCTATACGCTCAATCATAAGAGTTTTTCTTATGCACTCTATGTAGGAGCTATTGGAGGTTTTGCTAGTGGGCTTACTTCCTTAGCAGGTACACCATATCAGCCGAAATTTGCACTTTGGGAGATGGTGTATTCTTCCTTCATTACTGGGGTCTTGTACTTTATGATCACAAATTTGATTGTAGCGTTTTTGCTTTCAGCGATTGGTTCTGTACTAAAAGGGAATGGGACATTTAAATCTTTGTTTCAGGCAATGTGTCTAACGATCATTCCGTATATTTGGATTTTACCAATCATGCTTTTCTGGATGCAGCTATCACCTTCTACTTTCTTTATCATTGAGGGTGGGACGGGAACGTTAGAAGAGGCTATTTTATCCTATGTCGGACTGTTTATTATATTACTAGCGACTATATGGACTTTCGTGTTGACGATTATTGCAATCTCAGAGACACATGGCTTTTCGAAGTGGAGAGCATTCTTCACATTCCTTCTTGCCAGTCTTGTTAGTGGTATTATCGGTGGAGCTGCGATAGTATTTTTACTATAAAACAGAGCCCGGGATTCCTCCTGGGCTCTGTTTTATTTCCCTTACCAGCCATTGTCTATAGAAAAAATGCATGAATGAAGGGCATATCGTCTGATAAAAGAGATGCAGAGAGTATTGGTGTCATAATAGACTTAGATGGTATGACCTGCTGAGGTTTTATATCAATTTTATTGAAGAAGCCAAAAATTTTGCCGGATATTTTACAGTTTTAGCTGCAAATGAATGGATAGAAGAGGTTGCTCAAATCTCTTCTATCCATTTTTGTATATACAGGTATAGAAAGTCTTTATTTTTCTTTTTAATAAAGCCTATCTTTCAATTATGTTTTACAGCAGTTAAAAGATCAGTTCCTTCTAGCAGACAATGAAATAAAGGATTATTTGAAAGAAAGGAATAGAGAGTGAAATAGACATTTAACCAGTGACATAGAGATGTTCATGCATAAGATAGGTATATGCTCACCTACATGTAAGTGAGCGTGAGAATGATAAATATTCCTTTTTAATAGACTCGGGAGATTAAAAAGAAAGTTTATGAAAAAGTGAGGGAAGAATATGAGAATGAACTGGCAACTCAGATTGAAAAATCCTTATTTCTATATTGTGTTATTTATGTCTATTTTCACAACGATAGCAGTATATTTTGGTATTAATAATGAAGAACTGACATCTTGGGCAAAAGTACTAGAAGTAGCAAAAGAAGCAATTCTAAACCCTTACTTGCTTGTTACGGTTATTATGTCTGCGGCCAGCTTTTTAATTGATCCCACTACTAAAGGAGTCGGTGATAGTGAGGAAGTTATGCAATATGACAGACCGAAGGGGGATATTCAATGAGTGTAACCCAAACTATTAGAGACCTGTCTGAGCTGCTTCCTGTAGCGCAGCAAGCTTGCCGCCTGCTATTCCAGGAATGCTATAAGGCAGGTATTCAAAATATTTTCGTAACGGAGACCTATAGACCGCAGGCACGCCAAAACTATTTGTATGAGCAAGGAAGAACACGAAGTGGACCAATTGTAACCTGGACCAAAGCAAGCCGCCATACAAGTCGGTTGGCATGGGATATAGCATGCAGTAGCCCGGCTGCCCTATATGACGCAGCGCTGTTGAGTAGGGTAGGTGCCATTGCGCGAAAATTAGGAATTACATGGGGAGGGGACTGGGAAAATAATATTGACCGCCCCCATTTTGAAGTGAAAAATACATGGACGATGCCAAATGGATATAAATTAGAGGGGCAGGTAATTGTGCCATCTAACAGTAAATTGAGAGTGCAGCTGATAGTAGAGGACAATACGGAGGAGGACGAACTAATGGACAAAGGAGCCCTATTTAATCCAGGATCTTCAACATTACGGGAAAGCGCGGAAACTTACTTGGCACAGGCTGTAACAGAAGGGATAATCCAAGACTCTCATTTGAAGGATTTTCAAAATAACTTAATGACAGGAGATCGCTTATTCGGCTTGTTCTTAACAATTGAACAGCGGCGGAGCACAAGAAATTCAAATACCTTCACTGTGACAGGTAAGTCCGAACTTGCTGCTTTATTTAAAAGAGCTTATGAACAGGGAATTTTCAAAATTGACCATTCTGGTAACATCAACACAATGACAGATGGGGAGATTAATAGTCTCCTGGCTGCTTATGTCAACCGAAAAGTATAACAAAGGGTCTTTAGTGAAAAACCAAAAATCCTCATCTCGCCATATTGATAGTATGGCTGATGGGGATTTTTGGCTGTTTTAAATATGGATATATTTATTAAAGTGTGCAATGTTCAGCTTATAAATTACAGGGCTTGTTACTTACTGTATGAAATAATCATATGTATTTTTACAAAGCAAGACGAGAGTGACGATGATAAACAATTTTCGGACGAACCCGCTTCCTTTTCTTATGGCAAATTGTGAACCGACAACAGCGCCTGCAATTTGTGCGACCCCCATTATTAAACCATAAGCAAATTGGACCTGTCCTAAATAAATAAACATCAGTAATGCAGCAATATTACTTCCAAAGTTGAGTAATTTAGCATTTCCGGCAGCTTTTAAGAAATCAAAGCCGAATAATAAAAAGGCGAAAATTAAAAAAGAGCCGGTGCCTGGACCTAAAAATCCATCATAAAATCCGATTATAAAAATAATTAGAATAAATAGAGTGAGCTTAGCAGGTGTTAATTTTGTGACGGTTGAAATGCTTCCCCAATCTTTTTTATATAATGTATAAAGTAATACAGCAGCAAGCATGACAAGCATAAGAGGTTTTAATATAGCAGGATCTATTAATGTAACAACCCAAGCGCCTACCATAGCCCCTATGAATGTAAGGGGAAAAAATTTACCGATTTGCTTTAAATCAATTGTGCCGGAACGATAAAAGGAGATCGTTGATGTTAAGGAACCGAAAGTACCGGCAAGTTTGTTGGTAGCCACAGCAGCTGTCGGGCTAAGGCCTGTAAATAGAAGAGCTGGCAGCGAGATTAATCCTCCTCCTCCTACTACAGAATCAATAAATGCGGCTAAAAAACCAAATAAAATTAAAACAAAAATAATTTGAGGGTCTAATTCAAACGGCATAGCTATCCTTCTTTCTAGGTTACTACTATAATAGTAACTATAAAACCATATCATGTAAAGAACAGGAAGTGAAATTGATGGAAATTATCATGCAATTAAAGAAGCTAGGTTATACAGAATATGAATCAAAGGCATACATCACCCTTGTACAACAACAACATGCCACAGCTTATCAAGTCAGTAAACATTCTGGAATTCCGCGTGCACGTATATATGATACATTGGATTCTCTAGCTGAAAAAGGGCTTGTGATGAAAGAAGAGGTAGCAAATCAAATTACATATCGTCCAATTCCAATCGATATTTTTTTACAGAAAACCACAGATTCGTGGCAGCAAAATATGTCTTTCCTTACTGCTGAACTGGCAAAGTTAGAACAGCAGCAAAAGCAAGTAGAAAAAAAATTGCTAGTATTAAAAAATGAAGAGATGATAGTAAGCTATTGTCGTAAATTATTGAAAAAAGCAAAGAAACGTATCGTACTTTCCATGTGGGACTCAATGTATGAATTGTTGCGTGAAGATATTGAACAAGCAGCACAAGATGTCCGAATTCAAGGCATGACATTACATGTGAAAGCCCCATTAGAAACACTTGATCAGCATCGTTTAACCTATTTCACTGAGAATAAAAATTCGAAACAATGGTTTATTTTATCGGTAGATGGAGAGGAAATGGTTTATGGTGCTTCACTGGATGCAGAGCCATCAGCTTTTTACACAGATGATGCTGCCCATATTTATTTACTAGAAGATTATATATGGCATGATGTTTTGGTGAACCGCTTAGTGCAAAGGAATAACGATAATTTAGAAGATTGGGTAGCGGCAGAAAGAGCAAAGTTTTTTAGTCAGATAGAAGAAGCGGGGGACCGAGAAAGTTAATACCTGTTAGTAAAATGGGTATTTAACTATTGAATGACACTGAATACCTGAATATAATAAAAAACCTCCAAGCTATTGAGAGCAATAGCTTGGAGGTTTTTGTTTGGAATCCCGTAACGATTAACGAGAGTAGAACTCTACGATTAATTGTTCGCTGATTTCAGCTGATAATTCAGAACGCTCTGGTAGACGTACGAAAGTACCTACTTTGTTGTCTGCATCAAATGAAAGGTATTCTGGTACGAAGTTGTTTACTTCGATTGCTTCACCTACAACAGAAAGGTTTTGAGATTTTTCACGAAGAGAAATCGTTTGACCTGGTTTCACTGAGTAAGATGGAATGTTAACGCGTTTGCCATCAACCATTACGTGGCCGTGGTTAACTAATTGACGAGCAGCACGACGAGTGCGAGCTAAACCTAAACGATAAACTAGGTTGTCAAGGCGAGTTTCAAGAAGGATCATGAAGTTTTCACCGTGTAGACCTTGTAATTTACCAGCTTTATTGTAAAGGTTTTTGAATTGACGCTCAGTCATACCATACATGTGACGAAGCTTTTGCTTCTCTTGTAATTGTAGACCGTACTCTGATAATTTTTTACGTTGGTTCGGGCCGTGTTGACCTGGTGCGTAAGGGCGTTTTTCTAATTCTTTACCTGTGCCGCTTAGAGAAATACCAAGACGACGAGAAAGTTTCCAAGATGGACCTGTATAACGAGACATTCTAGTCTCCTCCTTCAAATTTGGTTTTTTTGTTGTATAAAACAAAAACCAGTTATACCCGAAACTCATCTGCATTTTATTTTCACGTATGTTCGCCTTAGCAGCCGATAAGGTTACTTATACACCATCCAACTTTTGGAGGAATAAAATACAAAACGAGGTTGTACAACTGCTGCGTTTATTTTACACAGAGGCTATTGTATCGTTTTTTGGAGAAGGCGTCAAGAAAGAAGTGATTTTCTTACCTTATAAAGGGAATCACTGGAAGAAAAGAAGGTAGGACCATTGAAATTATTCGATTTTCAAGCTTCACAAGTCCTTTTTAGAAAAAAAATCCATAAATTTCATAGTCAAATAGACATAATCGGTGTATACTTAGGTATAAGTTAATAGTATTGATTCGTTAAGTTGAAAGAAAAGGTGATTTAATGAATGAACATCAACAGATGATAACGAATATTAAATCTGATATATTGAGCCTTTACGTTAATTCGATGGATAAGTGTATGATGCTTGATCAATATTTTGAGGTGCTTTCAGCAATATTGCATCGACACTTCAATATTCATCAATGCTGCGTTTTAGTATATGAAGCTGAGATGCTAAAGCCATTGACGATTGATACAGCAAAAAATGCAGGTATTCCATGGGCACTATTTGATACTTACTTTGCTTCCAAGAAAGTAACGGAGCTACCGTACTTCCTACATGAGCAAAAGCGTTATGGCGAAATGTCGCATATGATGCTGTTGAAAGTAGACAAAAAGCCGCCTTATGGAATTTTATTATTTAAAGCAACGGAAAAGTGGAGATCTTTTGTAAATGATGAATTTACTGAAGATTTAGTGAATGTTTTTGCGGGGCTAACGGCTATTACAAAGGAAGCGATCGATATTCGCTTAAAAGAAAATCAGTACCGTAAGTTATATAATATGACGGATCTATTTCATTCAACGATGGATATCGATAAAATACTGCAAAATGTTCTTGTTACGATCAAAGATAATTTCCCGGATTTAGGAGTCGAACTGATTTTATCAAATGATCAGGACCGGCAAACAACCATTAATATTAAACCTTTCGATTACTTATCAGAGCGTCCTTCTACAATTGAAGCTTTTGTGTCAGGGGAAGTGACAACGGAACTGGCTACAGATTTAGGATGTCGATTATTAAATGCACCTATTAAGGGGAGACAGGCCATTTACGGAATCCTTCAAGTCAGCGCACCAACAACCTATGACTTTTCGTTAGCTCAGAAGGATTTCATTCGTATGCTTGCACAGGCATCCGGCAATGCACTGGAAAATGCGAAGCTCTACCATCAGTCTCACCGGTTAATCAGTGATTTACAGCTTATTAATGAAACATCACATCGTTTGAATATGAAATTGGACATTCAGGAAATGCTGCTATTTTTGCAAAAACAGCTGATGAAGTCATTCCAGCCGATGGAAATTTGTTTCTTGTTTAAGGATGAAAAAGGCCTGGAGATAACGGAAGCGAGTACACCACTTTTTTCTGCCCCTCAAGGACAAGTGTATATCGATTATGTACAAAAGCATTTTGAAAATACACAGGACCCTCTGTTTATAGCGGATTTTAGCCGACTGATTGCTGAGAATGTAAAATATAAGTCCATCATGGCTATCCCTCTCATTATGGAGGAGCGTATCACTGGGTTTAGCATTGTCCTGCATCGGGATCCTTATTTCTTCTCTTTTGATAGCTTTAAACTGATGCAATCGCTCATTCACCATTCTTCATTGGCTATTTCTAATTCGATATTGCGTAATCAATTGCAGGATATGGTAGACCGCGATCATTTAACTAACTTATTCGCTCGCAGTTATTTAGATACTTTTGTAGAAAAATCATTAATAAATGATGACTCAGGTATGTTTATGCTGATTGATATAGACAACTTCAAGCGTGTAAATGATACGTATGGACATCAAGTTGGTGATGAGGTGCTGGTTCAAATTGGAACACTGCTTAAGAAGATGATTGGTACACGAGGGATTTGTGCAAGGTGGGGCGGTGAGGAATTGTCGGTATATGTACCGAATATTTTAAATCATGAAGCCCTCTATATGGCGCAGCAAATCGTAGGAGCTATCCCGGAATCGACAAATCCTCCCGTTACTATTTCTGCTGGTTTAATTACGTGGAATAAGGCTGCAAGACCGGACTTCCAGTCTGTTTTCTTATATGCAGATACTGCCTTATACAATGCAAAAAATAATGGAAAAAACCAAGTTTGTATGTTCGATGAAACAATGCAGATGCAATTATAAAAGCTGTCCCTTAGGCCTTACACAGCCAGGGGACAGCTTTTGTTGTTACATATGTTTGAGAAGAACTGTAACAAATTGCTCTAGACCCTGTTTGTCTTCTTCTGAAAAACGATTTTTAATAGGGCTATCAATATCAAGTACACCGATTACTTCATCATTTTTGATTAGTGGAATGACAATTTCTGAGTTAGATGCTGCATCACAAGCGATATGTCCTGGAAAGGCGTGTACATCCTCTACAACAATTGTTTCTTTAGTTGCGGCAGCTGTTCCGCAAACTCCACGCCCTACAGGGATACGTACACATGCCGGTAATCCCTGGAACGGGCCAAGTACAAGCTCATCGTCCTTCATTAGGTAAAATCCAACCCAATTGATATCAGATAAAAATACATTTAATAGGGCAGATGCATTGCTCAAATGAGCAATTTGGTCTGTTTCTCCAGTTAAAAGTGCATCCAATTGTTTAGATAGCATAGTATATTGCTCGATAACCGAGCCTTCATATTGAATTTTTGTAAACATAGAAACCTCCAAAAGTTAATCTGTAAAGATTGTATCATAATATTGATGTAAATCCTTTACGGTATGCGCATCGGATCCAAAAGTATAGCGAAGACCAATCGATTTGGCATAGTCGAATAAGTGATATGCAGGATAAGGTTCCTGGCAAAATGGCTTACTTAACCCCGCGCTATTAAAATCGAGCTCATAATCGTGCTGCTTCATTAATCGCAAAATTTCCTTCACCTGCTCATCATCGTTAATCTGCTCATTATGTGCAAGCTGGAATTTATGGATAAGCGTCGGATGACCGATACGTTTTGGTTTGTATTCACCCAAATCAGCGAGGATGGAATCTTTTACCGTGGCATAATACAAATCATACAATGCCTGGATACCTCCTACTTTTTCAGCAAAACGCAAGTACTCTTCTTTAGAATAATCGACGCAGCAGTACTCACCTTTATAGTAAAGGAAATGAACTGAAAGAATTGCATCATCCAACTGAGGACCGTGAATTTGCAGAAAATTGGAAATTTCTTTCTCATAGCCGCTAATATAATCAATTTCTAAACCGATATTAATGTGTATCTTATTTTTGTAATGTAACTTTAATTGTTGAAGCTGTTTTATGTATTCCTGTAATTGTTCTACCTTCATACCGCTATCTTTATCAGGCGTCGTATCGTCAAATAAGATTGGAAGCGGCGCGTGTTCTGTAAAGGAAATATGGGTAAAGTGATGCTGGATTGCTTTTTCAATATATTCTTCAAATAAATCGGGGGTGCCGTGTGGACAAAAAGGTGTATGAATATGTCCATCTTTTTTCATCATGATATGCCTCCTTTATTTCCTGATAATTAGTTTAAACAAAAACTTAAAAACATGATATTATTATAGATACATTAGCCAATTCAGACACTTTGGAATAGGGGGCTTACAATGATAAAGTATATCATCATTGTTGCAGTCGTTCTATTAGCATTATTAGCATACGGTCTATTCGTCCGACGAAAGCATAATGCCATAATAGCCCGGCTGGAAAAGGAAAAATTAGAGGTCCAGCATTATCCAATCTACGAAGAGCTTACGAAAGTAAAAACATTGAACATGAACGGTCAGACAGAGGAGCTTTTTGAAAATTGGCGTAATGCCTGGGTCGAGGTGACAGATGTTCATGTCATTAAAATCGATGCACTGCTTTTTGACGCGGAGGAATACATAGACCGATTCAAATTTAAAAAGGCAACAGAAATCGAACAGGAAATCGAAAAGAAAATCGAGGAATGTGAAAATACACGCCTCAAAATCTTGCTTGAATTGGAAGAACTGATAGGAAGCGAAGAAAAAAATCGTATTGAAATGGAACAGTTAAAGGAATATTATCGTTCGGCTCGAAAAACGGTTCTAGCTCATCAACATTCATTCGGATCGGCGCTTGGCCAGTTGGAGAAGCGTCTTGAAATGTTTACACCCAAGTTCGAGGAGTTTGATGTATTAACGAAGGAAGGCAACTATCTGCGGGCGCGTGAAATTGTTTTATCGCTGAATGCGGAAGCACAGGCGATTTTTGAGTTGTTAAGCGAGATTCCTACGTTACTATCGGAAGTCCAAACGAAAATTCCAACTGCTATCCACGAGTTAAGGAACGGGCAGCGCGAAATGGAAGAGCAGAAGTACTATTTGCGTCATTTAGAAATGACAGAATATCTAGAAGCTCTCGAAAAAGAATTGGAAATGTTGAAGCAGACAATTGCGGAACTCGATATTGAAAAGGTACGGCCGCGTATCGATCAGATCAATGAAGAAATTGATCAATTTTATGATTTGCTGGAAAAAGAAGTAGTAGCAAAAAGGTATGTAGATCTCCACTGCTTCCCTGTTCGTGAAAAGCTTGATAAGCTAACGGGCATCACCCGGGAAATAAACGATGAAGCAACGTATGTCCAGCGAACATACCGTTTGCCTGATAAGGAAGCAGAAATCCCTCGTAATTGCCTGAAACAGCTGGAAGTGCTGCATAAACGATATGATCTTCTATCAATGCGAGTCCAGGAGGAAAAATCAGCTTATTCAAGCTTGAAAGAAGAGCTTGAAGAAATTAGCGAAGAAATTGGACGGATTAATGAAGAGCAGGAGAGCTTTGCTCTACGTCTAAAAAATCTGCGCATTGATGAAAATACAGCACGCCGTCAACTTGATTCATTGAGCAAGCTTCTGCAGACAACAGAGCGCATGCTGACAAAAGCAAATATCCCAGGTATTCCTGAAGAAATGGATGCTCGTCTTGAGGAAGCAGAAGAACAGTTATTCATTGTAATGCAAAGTTTGCAGGAAACACCTCTCAATATGGAACAGGTGAACAGTAATTTAAATAATGCTCAAAAATGTATAGCAGATGTGAAAGCCCGCGCTGAAGAAATGGTAGAGAACGTTATTATGATCGAGCGTATCATTCAGTACGGCAATCGTTACAGAGCCTCTAACCCAGAGATGCATGCACAGCTGCTGGAGGCGGAAAAAGCCTTCCATCAATTCCGCTATATGAAAGCACTTGAAGACGCAGCAGCAGCGGTAGAGATGGTAGAGCCAGGTGCGATTAAAAAGATTGAAGTGCTTGTACAGGAAGATTTATCTGCAAAAATATAAGCATTACTAGTACCATCATGGACCATTTACAGTTATAATAGAAATATTGTAGAAGCCACCGCACATCCTGTGTTGGTGGTTTTGTTTTGAACAAGAACAGCAGCTTATTTTTTTGCTAGGTGTGCACCGCGAGAAATAAGGAGATCGGTTTTTCTCATAGGTATACAGTAGAATAAGCTGTAATTCATATAATAAAGAAGGGCGAATGCAATGATTTATTTAGACAATAGTGCGACAACAAAGCCGCATAAAGAAGTGCTGGATACATTTGTTCAAGTGAATGAGCTGTACTATGCAAATCCAGCTTCTATTCATGAAGCGGGTGTCACAGCCCATACGCTTCTAACACGGGCACGCGAACAAGTTGCGCAGATTTTAAATACAGAGTCAAAAGAAGTGATTTTTACGGCTGGTGGAACAGAGTCAAATAATTTTGCCGTTTTTGGCACAGCCCAAGTCAGCACTCATAAGGGAAAGCATATTCTAACAACCGAAATTGAGCATCCATCTGTTTTGGAAGCTGTAAAGCGATTAGCTGAAGAGGGATTTGAAGTCGAGTACCTGGGTGTTGATTCACATGGTGTTATTTCTTTGGAGGAACTAAAACAAAAGGTTCGCAAGGATACTATTTTGGTCAGCATCATGCATGTAAACAATGAAATGGGCGCTATTCAGCCGATTAAAGAAGCAGCAAGCATTATTCATTCACAAAGCCGTGCGATGTTTCATGTGGATGCGGTGCAGAGCTTTGGCAAGCTGCCGATTTCGTTCGATGGGGAAGCAGGACCCGACGTCCTAACAATTTCGGGTCATAAAATTCATGCATTAAAAGGTTCTGGCGTCATTGCTTTCCGGAAAGCTTTCAAGATCGCTCCGTATATTGTAGGCGGCGGTCAAGAATTCGGTCTGCGAAGCGGAACGGTTGCAGTACCACAAGCAGTCGCGTTTGCGAAAGCGGCAAGACTCGCTGTAGAAAATATGGATATCCAGTATAAAAAATATGTAGTATGGCAGACAGAACTCCGCACATACCTACAACATTTCGGAAATGAGATTCATTTATTATCTACAGAATTAGGAGCACCATACATTTTATCGTTTAGTGTACGTGGGCTAAAAGGGGAAATTTTGATTAATGCCTTGCAAAAAGCGGGCGTGATTGTTTCCACATCCAGCGCATGTTCATCAAAGCAAACAAAAACAAGTCATGTTGTAGAGGCATTACAGGTGGAGCAGGTCTTTAAAAAAGGTGTGCTGCGTCTAAGTTTCGGCATGCAAACAACAGAAGCCGATATTGCTGCCTTTAAGGAAGCATTCGAGCAAGTGATGAAGCAATTAAAAGGAGAAGTAGTAGTATGATTTGGAAAGAGATTTTAATTCGTTATGGCGAGCTTTCAACGAAAGGCCGCAATAAAAATGATTTTATTAACCGTCTGCGAGAAAATGTACGTTATTCCTTCAACGATTTGATGCCCTTAAAAATTCGGGCCGAACGAGACCGGATGTTTATAGAGATAGAAAATGAAGAAAGAATGGATACATTGATGGAGCGCTTGCCTGAGGTATTCGGCATTCAATCATTTAGCCCTGTCGCTTCATGTGGCAAAGATATGGATGAGATAAAAGCTTTAGCTATTCAAATCATGGAGCTTTATCAAAATCAGGACATTACATTCAAGGTAGAGGTTCGCCGTACAGATAAAAATTTCCCGCTTGATTCACATGCAATCCAGCGGGAAATTGGTGGGACGGTGCTTCGAAAATATCAAAATTTATCTGTGAATGTGAAAAAGCCGGATGTAGAATTACGTATTGAAGTGCGTTTAGATGCTGTTTATATGATGGCACAAGTCATTCCAGGTGCTGGCGGCATGCCGGTTGGTTCGAATGGCAAATCGCTGTTAATGCTATCAGGCGGAATTGACAGTCCAGTTGCCGGTTATTTGATGATGAAGCGAGGCGTACGTCTAGAGGCGATTCATTTTTACAGTCCTCCGTATACAAGCCAAAATTCATTGCAAAAAGTTAAAGATTTGGCAAATGAATTAACAAAATTCGGTGCGAAAATTCGTCTGCACATTATTCCGTTTACGGAATTGCAAGTATTAATAAAAGAAAGCGTTCCGGAAAATATGACGATGACAACGACTCGCCGTATGATGCTGCGCATCGCTGATAAAGTGCGGGAAGAAATCGGCGCATTAGCGATCGTTACGGGAGAAAGTTTAGGGCAAGTGGCTTCTCAAACACTTGAAAGTCTTACAGCCATTAATGCTGTCACAAGTACACCAATCCTTCGTCCGCTTATTGCTTCGGATAAATTAGATATTATCGAAATTGCAGAGCGTATCGGCACGTACGAAACATCGATTCTGCCATATGAGGATTGCTGTACAATTTTTACACCAGCAAGTCCAAAAACAAAACCGAAACTAGAAAAGGTAATGCACTATGAAAGCTTTACGGAATTTGATGAATATATTGAACGCGCCGTAAAGAATCGAGAAGTGCATATCCTGCCTGAGAAAAAAGTACAGGAAGACAAATTTGCCGATTTACTATAAATTCCTGTTTGAAGAATAAATTACCGTAAAATATTTGTGTATGAAATTCTCCTCCTGGCACATTCTATATGCACAAGGAGGTGAAACACGATGTCAAACAACAATCGTAGCTCAAACAAACTTCGCGTACCAGGTGCGCAACAAGCTCTTGATCAAATGAAATATGAAATCGCTCAAGAGTTCGGCGTACAATTAGGAGCAGAAGCTTCTTCACGCGCTAACGGTTCAGTAGGTGGCGAGATCACAAAACGTCTTGTTCAAATGGCTGAATCTCAATTAAAAGGTACAAACCAATAATTAATTAAAACAAGAGAGCTGTTGTATAAGCGTAAAGCTTATACAGCAGTTCTTTGTTTTGTAAAGAAACAAAAAAATAACACGGCTTGATTCATTAAAAAATACATTAATACCCTTTTATCTTTGGATAGTATAAACAGAAAAAAGTACTATAAGTAAAATATTTTTTTCTAAATATATGGATTTTTTTGAAAAATCAAACACGTCAAAGTATAATATACTTTGTAAGGCAAAGGGGATAAGGGGGAGTTATTAATGAACCGAGAACAGTTATTAGCACCTGAAATGTATAACATTGTGGATGAAATTGAAAAGCATGCTGCACAGGGAGATAAAAAAGCATTGCTTATTCGTCATGAAAATGATGTCATCGAAGAAGTTACATACGCGGAGCTCATCAAAAAAGCAAGTCAGGTAGCAAACGTTTTTAAAAATGAGGGCCTGCAAAAAGGAGACGTATTACTGGTTATGGTACCGCGCTCCCTGGAGGCATACGTAACATATATCGGGGCTTTAAAAGCAGGTCTTACAATCATTCCAAGTTCCGAATTGCTGCGAGCAAAGGATATCGACTATCGTATTGTTCATGCAGAGGCGAAAGGAATTGTAGCATACGAACAGTTTCTTGGGGAATTCGATGAGGTTGAGCAGCTGAATGGCCTGCAATTGTTTGTAGTAGGAAATGCTGTTGAGCCATGGAAGCCGTTGTTAGAGAAAGCAAAAAATGAACCGGAGACGTTTGATGGCGTACAAACGCAAGCAGAGGATACAGCTTTTCTTGCCTATACAAGCGGGACGACTGGAAACCCAAAAGGAGCTATTCATACACACGCATGGGGATATGCGCATCTGCGTACGACTGCAAGCAGCTGGCTAGGTGTAGAAGACGGAGACATTGTATGGGCTACAGCAGCCCCTGGTTGGCAAAAGTGGATCTGGAGCCCGTTCTTAGCCTCACTTGGCAGCGGTGCAACAGCATTTGTTTATAAAGGGAAATTCGATCCAGTGAAATATTTGGAACTGTTGCAGGAGCATAAGATTAATGTCCTGTGCTGTACACCGACAGAATATCGTTTAATGGCGAAAGCAGATAACTTGAGCAGCTATAATCTATCAGCTCTTCGAAGTGCTGTATCAGCAGGAGAGCCGCTGAACCGGGGAGTAATTGAAACGTTTATACATGAATTTAATGTCCAGGTACGTGATGGATATGGTCAGACGGAAAATACATTGCTTGTCGGTACACTAATGGGAATGGAGCCTCGTCCAGGTTCAATGGGGCAGCCAACTCCAGGGAATATTGTCGATATTATCGATGATGAAGGAAATGTCCTGCCTGCTGGGGAAATAGGAGATATTGCCGTCCATAAATCCTCACCTGCTTTGTTCCGTGGGTACTTGAAGGATCCAGAGCGCACAAGCATGCAATTCCGCGGAGAATGGTATATTACCGGGGATCGTGCACGCAAAGATGAAGAAGGATATTTCTGGTTTGAGGGACGAGGAGACGATATTATTATTTCTTCTGGATATACAATTGGGCCATTCGAGGTTGAAGATGCGCTGGTAAAGCACCCTGCCGTACAAGAATGTGCTGTTGTTGCGAGCCCGGACGAGATTCGAGGCAGCATAGTAAAAGCATTCGTTGTCCTGCGTGATCAAACATTAAAAGATAGTCCAACAATCATTCAAGAGCTGCAGGATCATGTTAAAGAACTGACGGCGCCATATAAATATCCACGTAAAATTGAATTTTTGGAAGAGTTGCCGAAAACGGTATCCGGTAAAATTCGTCGAGTGGAATTACGAAATGCTGAGTATAGCAAACAGCATAGTTAATAAATAATAATGTCTAGTTTGAAAGCCGCATTGAAAGGGAAATCCTTCAATGCGGCTTTTTGAATGGTAAATAAATGGTAGTGCAGGGAGGTATGGAGCACTAACAGAAAGGTGTTGGTCATGCTCAGCCGGCTGCTCGAGGTCGCTTCGAAATTCTCTTCGCGTATTTGTTGTGCTTTGAGTCTTTCTCCAGCGTTTGTCACAGCTCAACAGGCATAGATGCATTTTTGTTTTTCCTGGAAATAGTATTTTTGAATTTCCGAAACATTTCAGGAACTGATTCGTATACACTATAGTAGGGAGGCGATTGAATGAATACAAAAAGATGGATTGCTCTAATCGCAGCAGCAGTCTTACTCGTATTTTCTTTAGGCTTGAATTCCATTATCGCGTTGTTTAAAACAGATTTTTTCTCAAGCTTTGAAAGTGTATTTGGAGAAACAGATACAACAGTATACGAACTGCCGCTTGAAGCAGGCGACCTTGACAGCCGAATTGCGCTGCTGACAGTAAAAGGAACAATCTTGGATACGGGCTCCAGCTCGATCTGGGAAGAGGTGGAATATGATCATCAAGGATTCTTGAGTCAGTTAGAGTCAATTAGGAATGATGAAACGGTTAAAGGGGTCGTATTGCATGTTGATTCTCCAGGGGGAGGCGTATTAGAATCAGCAGAAATCTATGAGAAGCTGATTCAAGTAAAGGAAGAGAGACAAATTCCGATTTATGTATCCATGGGTACATATGCTGCTTCGGGCGGTTATTATATTGCCGCGCCGGCAGATAAAATCTTTGCTCAAAAAGAGACGATTACTGGATCAATCGGTGTGATTATGCAAGCATTCAATTATGAAAAACTGGCTGAAAAGGTCGGGATTGAATTTGAAACAATCAAATCGGGGGCTCATAAGGATATGTTTGGCGGTGCCCGAGCTTCAACAGAAGAAGAAAAGGCAATGCTGCAGGAAATCATTAATGAGTCCTATGAGGATTTCGTGGACGTAGTAGAGCAAGGCCGTGGTATGACGGAAGCAGAAGTGAAACAGGTAGCTGATGGCCGCATTTTAGGTGGAACACAAGCAATGCGTGCTGGGCTCGTAGATGAAATCGGAGATGTCGAAGATACGGTAGCTGCATTACGCTCGGATTTTGATTTGAAAGATGCGGAGCTGTTTGAATATTCATCGGCAAATGATAGTCTGGGCAGCTTGCTTGGTATGAAAGTAAGTGCATTCTTTGGTCCATCGGAAGAAGAGAAATTGATGCAGAAGATTTTATCTACTAGCAATTCGCCGCGTATGATGTATCTCTACGGGGACTATTAAGGAAGGAGTGATTATGTATGTTTGAAAAAGAAGAAACTACGGTCATTCCTAAAGAGCGAATTGTAAAAGAAGTTGACGTATATGAGGAGAAGGCGGCAGGCTTTTGGATACGCTTTTGGGCATTTTTGATTGATACCCTTGTTATTTCAGCGATTATTGGCATTGTAGTCAATCCGATATTCCATTTAATGGATTGGAGCTTCGATGAGTCAGTATGGTATCGGCCAATCGTTATTCTGTCTGCAATAGTCTATTATGCATACTTTATTCTATTGACGAAACTTTGGAGCCAGACGGTCGGCAAAATGATCTTTGGCCTTCGGGTCAAAAAAGACAATGGCAAGCCAATGGATTGGTTATCTGTTCTCTTCAGGGAAGGTATTGGCCGATTTATCAGCAACACGTTTTTTAAATTACCATATTTAATTGTTGTGTTTACACCAAATCATAAAGCTATTCAGGACTTTGTAGCAGATACAACAGTAGTACATGAAGAGGTATTTTCAAAGAAAAAGGTTTTAACACAGGAAATATCGGATACTAATATAGTATCGACACCTTCAATTTGACGATGAAGAGAGCGCCTGGAAATTTATTTTTAGGCGCTCTCTTTACGATGTGGATGGTGGAGGTATTTTACTGAATTAGAAAGCATGCTTTATTAATAGATATGTATCAAGAATAATAGAGCTGTCTAGAACGGACAGCATCTTTTCCTTTTCTATGAAGCGTTGGAAGTTGCATTCTTTCTGTTAAATCTAGTAAGATAAAATACATATAGTAAGGAGGCGTTTTCATTGGTTCAAACTACATTCAAACAAAGTCCGGTAACGTTAATCGGCAGTGAAGTAAAAGTAGGAGACACAGCACCTGATTTTAAAGTGCTGGCAAATGATCTATCAGAAGTAACATTGAAGGGTTCAGAAGGGAAAATTCGCTTGTTCAGTGTTGTTCCTTCCTTGGACACAGGAGTATGTGATGCTCAAACAAGAAAATTCAATGAAGCTGCTGCTGAATTTGGCGATCAAGTAATCGTTTATACAGTATCAATGGATTTACCATTTGCTCAAAAGCGCTGGTGCGGTGCTGCAGGTATCGACAATGTCGTAACTGTATCTGACCACCGTGATGGCTCTTTTGGTGAAGCATACGGTGTGCTCATTCAAGAACTACGCCTATTAACTCGTTCTGTATTCGTAGTAGACGCACAAGGAAAAGTAACATATGTTGAATATGTTCCAGAGGCGACTGATCATCCAAATTATGATGCAGCAATCGAAGCTGTAAAAGCATTGACTAAATAATATTCTTTTTCGTATTTTTATAGTAAAGTGTAAAAGGACAAACTCGGACTCACTCGACAGGGTGAGTTCTTTCATTTACGGAAAGTAATTTATTTTATAAAGTTGTGAAGGATGAGGGATATCTCTGTCACTGAGACAGAAATGTGTTTTTAGGAAAGGAAGTTTTGGATGGAAAAGTTTGAACAGATTTTTACGATTGTGAATGAGCAGGCGGAGAAATTCGAGAAGCAGGATATGACGTATTTGGATGGAGTTCTTGCAACGCTTGAAGGAACACTTGACGGGAAATTTACATGGCAGGTAGAGGGCGCTGCGAAAGAAGACATGCGTAAAGCAATTCAAATTGCCATTTTAAAGGGAATGCGGAAGAATACACAGCCTAACCATCAAATGACGCCGGATACATTAGGACTGCTTGTAAGCTATTTTGTAGAGCAGTTTTATGAGGAAGAACTGAAAAAAGGAGCGATTTCTGTAGCAGATTTAGCCGTTGGAACAGGCAACTTGATGTTTACTGTGATGAACGCACTTGAAGGAAAGATAATGGCAACAGGTGTCGAAGTAGATGAGTTATTGATTCGTTTAGCTGCAGCCACAGCCGAGCTGATCGAGCAGCCGATTTCTTTGTATAGACAGGATTCGCTGGAAGCTCTCCTAGTAGATCCGGTTGATGCAGTTGTGTGTGACTTGCCGGTCGGCTATTACCCAAATGAAGAGGTAGCACTTGATTACGAATTATGTGCAGCTGAAGGGATGAGCTACTCACATCACCTATTTATTGAGCAATCATTGAAGCATACGAAAGAAGGCGGCTACCTGTTCTTCCTTATTCCAGCAACATTATTTGAATCTGAGCAGGCGAAAGAGTTGCATCAATTTATTAAAAAGCATGCATGGATTCAGGCCGTTATCCAGTTGCCAGAGGGAATGTTTACCTCACGTGCACATGAGAAGAGTATTCTGATCTTGCAAAAACAAGGGGCAGAACTGAAAGCCCCACGAGAAGTACTGCTTGCTAAGGTGCCGAACATGGGCAATAAAGAAGCGTTAGCCATGTTCTTCGAAAAAGTACAGATGTGGAAAGAAAGTAAATAAGCGAGGACCGTCTCTTGAGAGGCGGTTTTTATTTTTCTCGGCAGAGGTTTACCAATTTTATAATGGAGAGGTGAAGAGCAGTATTGAATCCTTTATAGAGTTCTGCCTATTCACTAAAAAAAAGCCCATTCAGCGAGTTACATGATTTGGAAAAGATTCTTAAAGGAGAAATGAATCTAGGTTCATCACATTTTAACCAGAATGTGTCTTTAAAAATAATAAAATATAATAATCAAAAAGAGCTTCCCGTAAAGAAGCTCTCAGCCTGTTGACAAACGCTTTCATTCATCGTTGCTTGCCTCGCTCGTCTGCGCGCCTAGTCTGGCAAGCGTTTTCAAGACAGGCCGGGTAAAACCTTCATTTAAAAAATCTATCTAAAAGAACGTAAAGACAAAGTCGAAAAACGACTTTGTCTTCACTCTGAGAGTTTCCCGTAAAGAAGCTCTTTCTGGTTAAGCGTTTTTAATTTTAGTAGGAATTAAAAATCACTCGGGAGTACGGATGACAAGTACGTCACATTTAGCAGAGCGTACGATTGCTTCCGATACGGAACCGATTAGGAAACGTTCTACAGCATTAAGACCAGTAGCACCACAGACGATTAAGTCAGCATCTACAAGGTTCGATAAGTCTTTCGTAATAATGTTTTTTGGAGAACCGTATTCAATAATTACTTTTACGCTTTCAACACCTTCAGCTTCAGCTTCAGCTTTGTATCCATTTAATAACTCTTCAGCGTGTTGTTGAGCACGTTCAGCAATGGAACGGTCATATGCTTCAATTGCAGCAAATGAACGAGTATCGATTACATTCACCAAGTTTAACGTACACCCTGTATTACGTTTGGCTACATCGATTGATTTACGAAATGCATATTCTGCCTCTTTAGAGCCGTCTACAGCAACTACAATGCTTTTATAATGGTTTGCCATTTTCCATTTCCTCCTTTATTTGTATATGCTGATTGTATCAAAAGCAGTAAATATAAAATAGCCAATAAGTAAAAAATGACAACTTGTTCACATGAATTCTGTAGTTTATGTGAATTTTTTGGCTTTTACTTGTATATTCCTTAATAGATAAACAATTAAACGAGAAAGAAAAAGAAATTGTTTTCAAAGTTCGGAATTATCCACTTACTAAATTTGTATAAAATGATACAATGGATTTGACAATTTAACTGTCATTCAACAGGGGAGGGCAAATGTATGAAAATTGGAGTTCCAAAGGAAATTAAAAACAATGAATACCGTGTAGCAATGACACCTGCTGGGGTCATGACGCTTACGGGTGTAGGGCATGAAGTAGTCATCGAAGCAGGAGCGGGAGCAGGGTCTTCCTTTACAGATGAAGATTACAAGCGTGCTGGTGCAACGATTGTCAGTACAGCAGCGGAAGCTTGGGATGCTGACATGGTAATGAAAGTGAAGGAGCCTTTAGAAAGCGAATTTTCTTACTTCCGCGAAGGGCTTATTTTATTCACTTATTTGCACTTAGCTCCAGAGCCGCAGTTAACAAAGGCATTGCTTGAAAAGAAAGTAGTAGGCATCGCCTATGAAACCGTACAGTTAGCGAACCGCTCATTGCCATTGCTAACACCGATGAGTGAAGTTGCAGGGAAAATGGCCACACAAATTGGTGCCCAATATTTAGAGAAGCTTGGCGGCGGGAAAGGAGTCCTGCTCGGCGGTGTATCTGGTGTACCAAGAGCGAAAGTAACAGTTATCGGTGGAGGTATTGCTGGAACAAATGCTGCAAAAATTGCAGTAGGTATGGGTGCGGATGTTACAATTATCGATTTAAGTGCAGAGCGACTTCGTCAGCTCGATGATCTTTTCGGTAACGATGTACAGACGTTAATGTCGAACCCATTCAATATTGCTGAAAGTGTGCGTACATCTGATCTTGTCATCGGTGCCGTATTGATTCCAGGAGCAAAAGCGCCGAAGCTTGTTACGGAAGAAATGATTCAATCAATGCAGCCTGGCTCAGTGGTCGTGGATATCGCCATCGATCAAGGCGGTATCTTTGAAACAAGTGACCGTGTAACAACACATGATGATCCAGTATATGTGAAGCATGGGGTTGTTCATTATGCAGTAGCGAATATGCCGGGAGCTGTTCCACGTACTTCTACGATTGCTTTAACAAATAATACAGTACCATATGCGCTTGAAATTGCTAATAAAGGCTTTATTCGTGCCTGCACACAAAACCCGGCACTGCAGCTTGGGTTAAACACAGTAGATGGAGAACTTGTATATGAGGCTGTTGCTGATGCGCAAGCATTGACTTATACACCGGCAATGGATGTTATCAATCGCTTGGCTGGATTATCCTAATGATCCGAATGGAAGGTCTTCTCCTTTATCGAAACGGGAAAACAATTTTACGAGATGTTTCCTGGGAGGTGAAGGACGGAGAGCATTGGGCTATTCTTGGGCTAAATGGTAGCGGCAAGACGACACTGCTGAAGGTGATCAATGGCTACCTTTGGCCAAATGAAGGATCGGTACAAGTACTTGGAGAAACTTTCGGAAAAACCGATATCAGGGAAATCCGCAAATCGATTGGATGGGTCAGTGCAGCGATGGTTGAGGAGTTTGACCGTCGTGATCCTGCTATAGAGGTTGTTCTGAGCGGGAAATATGGTGCCATTCGTTTATTTGAGTCAGTCACCGAAGAGGAAATTGCAGAAGGTGTCCGCATGATGATGCGTTTTGGAATCTCACACCTTGCGAACAGTGCATTTGAATACTTATCGCAGGGAGAACGGCAACGGGTACAAATCGCACGTGCCATGATGGCAAAGCCGAAACTGCTTATTTTAGATGAGCCGTGTACAGGGTTGGATTTAGTGGAGCGAGAGCATTTACTGAATACGATTCGTGAGCTGGCGGAGGAAGGAAACGTAACTATCCTTTATGTTACCCATCATGTAGAGGAGGTCCTGCCTTGCTTCACTCACACATTATTGATGCGCGACGGTCAGGTTTTTGCACAAGGTGAAAGTACTTTGCTCCTGAACGAAGACACCCTATCTTCATTTTTTAATCATGACATTGCAGTTCGGTTAGAAAAGGGAAGAGCCTGGGTAGCAGTGAAATAGCCGAGTAAATGGAAAAACGAGTGGAAGCTGTATGAGCTCTCCACTCGTTTTTTAGGTAAGAAATTATAAAATTGCAGGGTATAGGAATGTTTAAGTATCCGCGCTGACTCTTTAAGGCCGCTTTACCTTTCACTATGTGTAATAAGCACACAGGAGGGGTGCTCCTAGGGCTCATCACAGCATAAAAGGTTGTCTTATCGATTGATAATCGTTAATTCTTTAGGGAATTTTGTTAGTATTTCGACACCGTCTTTTGTAACAACTACATCATCTTCAATCCGCACGCCTGTTACATCTGATTTATAGATTCCCGGTTCGATTGTAAAGACCATCCCTTCTTCCATAAGCATTTCATTTACGCCTGTAATAGAAGGGAATTCATGAACAGAAATACCAAGTCCATGTCCTAGACGGTGTGGGAAATATTCGCCGTATCCTGCATCTGCGATGACATCACGTGCTATTTTGTCTAAATCCATCGCACGTACTCCTGGTTTCACTGCTGCGATGGCATCCTCATTGGCTTTTAAAACAGTATGATAGATGGCACGCTGGGCATCGTTAACTTCTCCAAAGGCCACTGTTCGTGTAATGTCCGAGCAATATCCTTCGTAAATGACACCAAGGTCAAATAAAACCATATCTCCGCGTTTGATTTTACGGTTGCCTGGTACGCCATGTGGGGAAGCAGATTTTTCTCCTGCAAGTACCATTGTATCAAAGCTCATAGCATAGCCTTTTGCTTTTACAGCCGATTCAATTTCATTTAAAACTTCTAATTCAGTTTTACCTTCTACAAGTGCATCACAGCCGACTTGTACAGCGTAATCTGCCAGTTCGGCTGCCTTGCGCATCTTGTCTAATTCCTCGTCAGATTTAATCACTCGCATTGCGTTGATTTGGTCATCCAGGCGTTCAAATTTTGCATCGGGGTAGTGGGCAATCAGTTCCTCTAAACGTTCTACTGTTAAATGTGCTTTTTCAATTGCAAGGGATCTTACTGTTACACCGCGTTTTGCCACAGCTTGTGCTACTTTATCCCAGGCATTCTCCGTATCCAAATGGCCGATTGCCTCAAAAGACCAGCCTGCTGCTACGGCATCTGGTACTTCCATTTGCGGGCAGATTAAAAATGGCTCTGCTTCTTGAAATACCATAACACCAAGCAATCTTTCATGGGGTTCGCTCATGAAACCTGAGAAATAGAATACATTGTCAGGTGTTGTGATGAGGGCAGCTTCTATATGTTTCTCCTTTAAATAATCTTGTAGTTGTTGTAGTTTCATAAAAATAAAGCCTCCTAGCAATTATTTGTGAATTGCAATAAAAAGCATATCAGAAAAAAGGACTTTCTGCATTATTGTCGAAGTAAAGTGAGTGAGAAATAGTTTGAAGGAGGGTTTTGATGAAAATTTCGTATCATGGTCATTCTGTTGTAAAAATTGAAACAGAAGGAAAAACGATTTTAATTGATCCATTCATCAATGGAAACGATTTAACAGATTTAAAAGTAGAGGAGCAAAAACCGGATGTCATTTTATTGACGCACGGCCACAATGACCATGTGGGAGACACTGTGGAAATTGCAAAGGCAAGTGATGCCCTTGTGGTAGCCCCTAACGAATTGGCAGTTTATCTTGGCTGGCAAGGACTAAATACACACCCGATGCATATCGGGGGAGCGCGCCAATTTGATTTTGGTAAGGTGAAGTTCACACAAGCATTCCATGGATCATCTTATACAACTGCTGATAATGAAATTATTTATACAGGCATGCCGGCAGGAATACTATTCACAGCAGAAGGAAAAACAATTTATCATGCTGGCGATACAGCGTTGTTTTCTGATATGAAGCTGATTGGCGAACGACACCCCGTTGATGTTTTGTTTATTCCAATCGGTGATAATTTTACAATGGGACCTGAAGATGCAGCGTATGCAGTGTCTTTGATTAAGCCGAAAATTGTGGTACCAGTTCATTATAATACGTTCCCGCCAATCGAAGTGGACCCACAGAAATTTGCTGATTTAGTCGAGGGAGCAGATGTCCAGATTCTACAAGCCGGGGAATTTGTTACATTCGAATAAGATTTTATCGTCCATCTTGCTCAAAAGCGCAGGGAAGGCCAACATACAGGCTTTTCCTGCGCTTTTTATCATAAGAAGAACAAGAAAAAGCAATTTTAAAGAAATTGAAGCGGCAACTCTAAATTTTCGTAACAAAATGTAGAAATATGGTACACTAATGGCAGGAATGAATGATGAGGAATAGGTGATATTGTGTCAACAAAACATGAAAAGATTTTGCAATATATTGAATCGTTACCGGTAGGGGATAAGATTTCGGTACGCCAGATTGCAAAGGAAATGCAAGTGAGTGAGGGAACGGCTTACCGTGCGATAAAGGAAGCGGAGAACCGCAGACTGGTAAGCTCTATTGAACGAGTTGGAACGATTCGTATTGAAAAGAAAAAAAAGGAGAACATCGAGCGTCTGACATTTGCGGAAATCGTCAATATCGTTGATGGACAAGTATTAGGCGGGAAAGATGGCCTACATAAGACTTTGACGAAATTCGTCATTGGTGCGATGAAGCTGGAAGATATGATGCGTTATACGGACGCAGGAAGTTTATTAATCGTAGGTAACCGTACGCAGGCACATGAGCATGCTTTGACGGCGGGAGCAGCGGTACTTATTACAGGTGGCTTTGATACGACCGATGAAAACAAGCGCCTGGCAGATAAGTTGGAATTGCCGATAATATCGACGAGCTATGATACGTTTTCAGTAGCTACTATGATAAATCGTGCCATTTATGACCAGTTGATCAAAAAGGATATTTTGTTAATTGAGGATATTTATATCCCAATTGAAAATACCGCAGTGCTGCGTAATGATCAGACAATTATGCATTTCCGAAAAAAGAATGCATCAACGACCCATGGCGCATTTCCTGTAGTGACAGCTCAGAATAAACTGGTTGGGATGGTTACTTCGAAGGATGTCATCGGTAGAGAGGATGACGAGGCGATTGAAAAGGTAATGACAAAAAATCCAATTGCTGCTTCCATGAAAACGAGCGTTGCTTCAGCAGGCCACCGTATGATCTGGGAAGGAATCGATCTTATTCCAGTAGTAAATGATGATGGTGTTTTAAAAGGAGTTATCAGCCGTCAAGATGTGCTGAAGGCAATTCAAACAGCACAGCGTCAGCCGCAGCATGGAGAAACAATTGATGATTTAGTAAAAAATGAAATGAAAGTAATGGGTGATGAGGAGGTTATGGTGGAATTTACCGTAACCCCGCAAATGACAAATCAGTTTGGGGCGCTCTCTTATGGGGCATTTACAACTTTGCTGGCAGAGGTAGGATCGTTTGCATTAAAACGCCGAAAGCGCGGTGATGCTGTAGCAGAGAACATGACGGTTTACTTCATTAAACCGGTTCAGATGGAAAGTGTGCTGACAGTAAAGCCGCGGATTTTGGATATGAGCCGTAAATTCGTGAAAATGGATTTTGAAGTATTTAATGGCACGATTCTTGTAGGAAAGGCAATGATGATGTTCCAGCTATTAGAGCGATAAGTGGACAATCCCATTCTTATAGATGGCTATGCCGTTGCTTCAGGATAGAAAGCCTCGTTTTTTCAGCCAAATAAAAAAGAGGCGGCAAATAGCCGCCTCTTCTTTCAAAATTCCTGATTCAATCTATATTCCTCTTCAACAAATTGCCCTTCATGACGTGCACGCTTATAGTTATTAAATGCCAGTCCGGCGCCCATAATAACAAAGACAACAGCGACGCCATAGCCTACGAAGGTTGGGTAGATAATTGTCACATTCAAGCCGAAGAAAATCATAAAAATGCCAAGAGCTGTACCAGCTTTTGCTGTATACCATTTTTTTCGGATTGGGAGTGTTGAACGGAACTGTTTCGTTTTATAATAGAAATAAGCAACGAAAGATAGGATAATACCTGCAACAAATAAATAATTTAATATACTCATAGTGAACCTCCAATTAAAAGCAAAGCTGCTATTATTGTAACGACTTTGTGGAAAAATTGCGAACGGAATTCACTGCATAGTAGGAGGAATCGTCTTGAAACGACAAATCATTGACACAATTGAGAAATATGATCATATCATTATTCATCGACATGTAAGACCCGATCCTGATGCATACGGATCACAGTTTGGACTATCGGAAGTGATTAAACATAATTATCCGGAAAAAGTCGTCCATACAGTCGGAGAGCATGATGAGTCGTTGACATTTTTGCGCACGCCAGACCGTATTGAAGATGAGGAATTTCAACATGCGCTCGTCATTGTAACGGATACAGCAAACACAGAACGCATCGATGATCAACGCTACACAAAAGGTGATTTTCTAATTAAAATCGACCATCACCCGAATGATGATCAATACGGGGATCTATTATGGGTAGACACAAACGCAAGCTCCTGTTCTGAAATGATCTATGACTTGTATGAAGAAGGAAGAGATTATAAAGGATGGACGCTTTCGGATGAAGCAGCACGTCTATTATTTGCAGGGATTGTCGGAGATACGGGGCGTTTCTTGTTCCCAAGCGCTACACTGAAGACATTTGAAACGGCGGGTCATCTTATTCAATATAATTTTGATCGCAACGCTGTCTATGATGGCATGTATGAAATGGACCGCAAGCTGCTGAATTTACAGGGTTATATTTATCAAAATTTTGTAATTGACGAGCAGGGAGCAGCTTATATAAAAGTGACAAAGGACGTGCTGAAGGAGTTTGATGTGACCCCTTCGGAAACTTCATTACTTGTCGGATCACTTGGAAATGTTAAAGGAATCTGTGCATGGGTTTTCTTCATTGAAGAAGAAGGATCGATTCGTGTGCGCCTTCGTTCGAAGGGACCGATCATCAACCAGTTGGCTAAAAAATATAACGGCGGCGGCCATCCGCTGGCATCAGGCGCTTCTGTTACGACATGGGAACAGGCGGACGCTGTCATTTCCGATTTAGCAGAAATTTGCCGCAATCACCAATAATTTTCAAGGAGGGATGAAATGGTGGTACCAATTGTTTATCCACAAATACGGACAAGCGCCGATCTATTAAAGAGTACTATTCGTATGGAATCCCTCATTCCTTTTTTACAACAGCAAAAGGCAGAAGCTTGTGCAATCGTAAATTCTAAATTGTACGGGCTTTTGCCTTTTTGGCATGCAACAAAAGGGGCAGGGATTCATGCAGTCATTGGACTGTCAGTACGTGTTCAATTTACGGAGGAAATCGTGCTTCCGCTTGTCCTGTATGCAAAAAATAATGAGGGCTACAAAAGCTTATTGAAAATCAGCAGCTCCGTAGCCATTCGTTCGGATGAATTGCTTCCCTGGCGATGGCTTGCGGGGTACGCAAATGGATGTGCTGCGGTTATTCCATCTCTGGATGATCAGGGAAGCTGGCTGCGCTTGGAGGCAGGAGAATTTGTAAGAGAGCTAAAGCAGTTGTTTCAATCTAACTTATATATGGGAATATCCCGCAAAAATCAGCCTTCTCGGGAAGAGCTGGTTGCTGTTCAGGCAGCCCAAGAGTTAAACTGCAACATAATTGTGCTTCATGAAAGTACATTCCTGCGGCCTGAGGATCATTTTGCTTATGAGGTGGCCCGTGCCATTGAGACCGGGGTAAAACTAGGTGAATCCTTACAGGGGAACAAAACGAAGCATCAATTTGTACCGACAGCAGAAGAGTTGACAACCCTTTTTGCAGACCGGGAAGAATGGCTGAATAATACAAGAGAGCTACTGCTAAGTTGTCAGGTAGATTTAACTTTTGGACAGACATTTATGCCGAAATTTCCTGTAGAGGAAGAAAAGACGGCGGAACAGCTGCTTTATGAGCATGTTATATATGGTCTGAAGGAGCGTCTGCAGACTGCTGAAATTCCCTCTCCGTATGTAGAAAGACTGCAATATGAACTGCAGACAATCAATTCGATGGGGTATGCAGATTACTTTTTAATAGTAGAAGACTTTATGCGCTTTGCAAGAGAAGCTCAGATTCTTACAGGACCGGGAAGGGGTTCTTCTGCTAGTTCGCTTGTAGCCTATGCCCTGCAGATTACACAGGTAAATCCATTGCAATATGATCTATTGTTTGAACGGTTTCTAAATCCAGAACGTGTTTCGTTACCGGATATTGATATTGATTTTGTCGATACAAGGCGTCAGGAAGTAATTGATTATGTAGCGAAGAAATACGGGAAGCAGCATGTAGCGCAAATTATCACGTTCGGTACATTATCAGCAAAGGCTGTTGCTCGTGATGTTGCTCGTATGTTTAATTTTGAAAACGAAACGCTGGAAATGATTTCGAAACTGATCCCTAATCGTCATGGGATTACGCTTACCCAGGCGTATGCTGATTCACAGGCGCTTCGAGATTGGATCGGGCAGCAGGAGATTCGTATGCAGTGGTTTACTACTGCCCAGGCATTGGAAGGTTTACCTCGGAATGCATCCACTCATGCAGCTGGAGTTGTCCTGAGTCCTGTTCCGCTCGTTGATGTGATTCCGATAGAAGAAGGGCATGAAGGTGTATATTTGACACAGTGGCCGATGCAAGAAGTGGAAAAGAGCGGCCTATTGAAGATGGACTTTTTAGGGCTTCGCAATTTGACGATTCTTGAGCAGATTTGTCGATCGATCTCTTATACACACGGTATTACGATTGATTTGAATCGTTTGCCGATGAATGATGAAAAAACTTTTCGGCTGCTTGCCGCTGGAGATACATCGGGCATCTTCCAGCTGGAGTCAGAAGGGATGCGGGGAGCGCTGCGTGAAATCAAGCCGACGCATTTCTTGGACATTGTCGCTGTAAATGCACTTTACAGGCCGGGGCCAATGGATTTCATCCCTGTTTATGCAAGACGTAAGCATGGACTGGAGCCGGTAGAGATGCCTCATCCGATTCTTGAGCCAATTTTACGCGAGACTTATGGGGTCATTGTGTATCAGGAGCAGATCATGCGTATTGCCCATCTTTTTGCGGGCTTTACAATAGGGGAGGCTGATTTGCTGCGACGGGCTGTCAGTAAGAAAAATAGGGAGATACTTGAGCAGCAGCGGGCTCATTTTGTAGAAGGAGCTCTCCGGCAAGGACATGATGTCCGAACGGCAGAAAGCATTTATGCATTGATTGTACGCTTTGCAGATTATGGGTTCCCGAAGAGCCATGCCGTTGCCTATAGTGTTATTTCCTATCAGCTTGCGTATCTAAAAGCAAATTATCCCGTAAATTTTTATGCGTCATTGCTAACGAATGCTACAGGAAATCAGGAGAAGCTAGCACAAATTCTGCTTGAGGCAAAGCAGAGAGGGATTGATGTGCTGCCGCCATCTATTCACAAGTCAGCCCGCCATTTCAAGGTGGAGAATGGCCGTATCCGTTTTAGTTTATCCGCCATAAAGGGTGTGCCGCAGCCATTCTTACAAAAGCTCCTCGCTGTGCGAAAAGAGAGGCAGCAGCCATTTGAAGACCTATTTGATTTAGCTGTATCATTAAGTGCAGCTACGTTTAACCGGAAAGTCATTGAACCACTGATTAAGGCTGGAGCACTTGATGAATTTGGGCGTGACCGTGCTGTACTGCTCGCTACGATTGAAGGGGCAGTAAAACAGGCAGAACTTGTTCGCCCAAACGAGGGAGAGGACTTATTCTCAGATTCCTTCCTAGCGTTTGGAAAGCCAAAACATGTGCAGGTCGAACCAATTCCTGAAAAGAATAAGCTTCAATTTGAAAAGGAAGTACTAGGTTTCTATTTATCCGAGCATCCGGTGACAAAGCTTCGCCAGCAAGTTCCACAAGTAAACGCGACAATGCAGACATTACGTTCGATGAAGCCAAACAGTTATATGAAATGTATCGGGATGATTACGGATGTGCGCCAGCTGCGTACAAAAAAAGGAGAGCTGATGGCGTTTGCGCAATTAGAGGATGAGTTTGGCGCTGTGTCATTAACGCTTTTTCCAAAGGAATACAATCAGGTAATGGGCAGGTTAAACGAGGACATATTTGTTTTTGTAGAAGGCATCCTCGAATATCGATTCAATAAACCGCAACTGAAGGTAAAAAAGATAGAAATTAAGTTTTAAGCGTATATAGAGAGAAAAATCGTACAGGTTACTGTGCGATTTTTTCTTTACATTCGGGTGAACTTTTTGTATGCTGAAAATAGCTAACTGGTCAGACCACTTTTTGCGGATGATATTGAGGTGATGACATTGGAGCAAAAGCCAGCGAAAAAAATGTTTCTGCAGGTGGTAAAGCAGCTAAGGGAGCTGATTGTAGATCAGCGAATACAACCAGGTGATAAACTGCCCTCTGAACGTGTGCTATGTGAAAAACTAAACACTTCGAGATCTTCTGTGCGAGAGGCGCTCCGAAGTTTAGAGCTGCTCGGGCTAATTGAGTCGAGGCACGGAGGCGGAACATTTTTAGCAGATGTAGGCGGGCATCAGCTCGTTGAAATTTTATCTTCTTTTATCCTGCGGGAGGAGAAATCCCAGGAGGATGTACATGCAACGAGAGAAATGCATGAAAAAGAGGCAATCCGCATTATATGTGCAGATCAAGAATTAAGAAGTCTGCCTATTTGGGATAGTCTGTTTGCACAAATTGAGCTGCAGCAAGAAATAAAAAGAGATGCTATTTTACGAGAGTGTGTCATTGCTGCAGGGAACCGATTAAGTCTTAAAATATGGATACAGCTCCATGCATATAGTATGACAGCATTAAGAGAACGGGTGACAGTGTCGGAAAAACAGGCACTGCAAATCTTGATAAAATCCATGCAAATGGGCTACATCGAGGAAGCAATTGAAGCTTATAACGAATGGATGGGCCAGATATAAAGGGGGAAGATTTATGGCAATTCGTGGTTTATTTTCAAAAACGAAAAAACGGGCGGTAGTAATTCAGCCAAAGGAAGAGAAGGTGTTTCCTGAGGGCTTGATGATGAAATGTCCGGAATGTCGTAAAATTCATTTGACAAAAGAAATTCAGCAAAATCAAAAGGTTTGTCCAAGTTGTCAGCATCATTTAAAAATGACGGCAAATGAACGAATCGCCATCTTTTTAGATGAAGGAACATTTGAAAGTTTCGATAATCACCTTCAAACGACAAATCCTCTTAATTTTCCATCATATGTTGATAAGGTGCAAATTGATATGAAAAAGACTGGACTCAATGAAGCCGTTCTAACAGGAAAAGGGCAGTTAAAGGGACAGGATGTCATCGTTGCCGTAATGGATTCGCATTTCCGAATGGGATCAATGGGTTCTGTTGTAGGAGAAAAAATTACACGGGCAATCGAACGAGCTACAGAGGAACGTCTGCCATTTATCATCTTTACTGCAAGCGGCGGTGCTCGAATGCAGGAAGGCGTATTGTCGCTTATGCAGATGGCAAAGACGAGCGTTGCATTAAAACGGCATAGTGAGGAAGGCCTCTTATATATTTCTATTCTGACACATCCAACAACAGGCGGTGTATCAGCAAGTTTTGCGTCCATTGGGGACTATAATATTGCTGAACCACAGGCATTGATTGGTTTTGCCGGACGCCGTGTTATTGAACAAACAGTGCGGGAGAAGCTGCCGGAAGACTTCCAGACAGCTGAATTCCTGCTCGAACATGGGCAGCTTGACGCCATTTTCCACCGTCATGAAATGAAGGAAAAAGTAGCGATGCTTGTAAAGCTGCATGTGAAGGAGGATGTTTCCCATGTCTAAAACAATGGCATTTGAAGAACCCGTCATCAAACTGCGGGAAAAAATTGAAGAACTAAAACAAATTGCTGAGACGGCTGATGTGGATATGAACGGGGAAATCAGCAAACTTGAGGACCGTCTATTCCAGTTAGAGCAAAATTTATATAGTAATATGGAGCCATGGGATCGAGTGCAGGTTGCAAGACATCCAGAACGTCCTACAACTTCAGAATATATTCAACTGCTGTTCGAAAACTTTATCGAACTGCATGGTGATCGCGTCTATGGAGATGATGCAGCCATTGTAGGAGGTATCGCTTCATTTAATGGTCAGCCAATCACGATCATTGGCCATCAGCGCGGCAAAACAACGAAAGAAAATATTCGGCGGAATTTTGGGATGCCGCATCCGGAAGGATATAGAAAGGCTCTCCGTCTGATGAAACAGGCAGAAAAATTCAATCGTCCAATTATTTGCTTTATCGATACAAAGGGAGCATATCCTGGAAAAGCTGCAGAAGAGCGTGGACAGAGTGAAGCAATAGCCAGAAACCTGTTTGAAATGGCGGGTTTACGGGTACCGATCATTAGTATTGTGATTGGTGAAGGTGGTAGTGGAGGCGCTCTTGCACTAGGGGTTGCGAATAAAATACTCATGCTGGAAAACTCTACTTATTCGGTTATCTCGCCGGAAGGAGCAGCATCAATTTTATGGAAAGATGCTGCATTAGCAAAGCAAGCAGCCGAAGCTATGAAAATTACTGCAATGGATTTAAAAGAGATGGGTATTATTGACGGAATTATTCCGGAAGTAGCAGGAGGTGCGCATCGCAACATTCCAAAACAGGCACTTACAATGCAGGAATGCATAGCTGATACGTTGGCTGAATTGAATAAACTTTCGCCAGAACAGCTAGTTGAAGCAAGGTATGAAAAGTTTAAGCAAATCGGACAGTATGAAGAAATATAGATTCATCATGTAACACCTGTATAAATTAGTGTGATTTGGAAAAGGTAATAGTAACTAAAGGATGTGAATACGCATCCTTTATTCTTTTTTATTGGATGAGAAAGCCTTCTTTTTTGTCTTCATAGGTAAAGTCATCGACTCGCGCGTATAGCGCGAGTCATGTTTTTCTAATTTATTTGTAAAAGGAACGTATATTGTTGTGCCTGATACTTACATAGATTGTTCATTCATGTTAATGTTTTACTAGCAAATCATTCTGACAGGAGGATACAGTTGATGAAAAAAATTGCCGTTTTGACAAGTGGTGGCGATGCACCTGGAATGAATGCCGCCATTCGTGCCGTTGTCCGGAAAGCACGCTTTCATGGTGTGGAAGTAGTCGGTGTCTACCACGGCTATGAAGGCTTATATAAAGGAATCTTTGAACCACTGGATTTAGGGGCTGTGGGAGGTATTATTCAACGAGGCGGAACAAAGTTATATTCAGCTCGTTTTCCAGAGTTCAAGGAAGATGTATATCAAATAAAGGCGATTGAAAATATGCGTGAGCAAGGCATTGAAGGGTTAGTTGTCATTGGCGGCGATGGCTCATACCGCGGGGCCATGCAGTTGACGGAAAAAGGGTTTCCTTGTGTAGGGATTCCGGGTACAATCGATAATGACATTGCAGGAACCGAATATACAATTGGTTTTGATACTGCCCTCAATACTGTTATTGAAGCAATCGATAAAATTCGCGATACGGCAACAAGCCATGAAAACACATTTATTGTAGAAGTTATGGGGCGTGCTGCAGGGGATATAGCCTTATGGGCAGGGCTGGCAGCCGGTGCTGAATCAGTTTTAATTCCAGAAGAAGAATATAATCTGGAGGAAGTCGTTTCTCGTCTTGAGCGCGGGGCAGCCCGCAGCAAAAGACATAGCATTATAATAGTGGCAGAGGGTGTAATGCCTGGACATAAGTTAGCTAAAATTCTTGAGGAAAAAACAGGTGTTCAAATACGTGTTTCAGTGCTTGGGCATATTCAGCGCGGCGGCGCACCGTCAGCCCAGGACAGGGTTCTTGCTGGACGCCTTGGAGCAAAAGCGGTAGAAGTCTTGTTAGAAGGCCGTAGTGGACGGGCTGTCGGTATTAGAAACCATACAGTAGTTGATTATGAGTTGAGGGAAGCATATGAGGGTAATCATAAGGCAGACCTGAGTTTATATACATTATCAAAAGAATTGTCTATCTAAGATGAAAACGGAGCGGATGTTATATGAGAAAAACAAAAATTGTTTGTACTATTGGACCAGCTAGTGAATCACCAGAAATACTTGAACAGCTGATTGAAGCAGGAATGAATGTAGCGCGCCTGAATTTTTCACATGGCTCGCATGAAGAGCATGCTATTCGGATTGCTGCCATTCGTGATGCAGCAGAGAAGGTAGGAAAACCAGTAGGGATTCTGTTAGATACAAAGGGGCCGGAAATCCGTACGCATACAATGGAAAATGGGGAGCTTCATCTTGTCACAGGACAAGTAATCGATATTTCTATGACAGAAGTAGTCGGTAATGAAAATGTATTTTCGGTAACATATGAGCAATTAATTGAAGATGTAGACCAAAACAATATCATTTTACTGGATGACGGATTAATCGAGCTTCGTGTACTAGCAAAAGATTTAGATCGTGGACTTATCCATACGATTGTAGAAAATGCAGGCGTTTTGAAAAATAAAAAAGGTGTAAATGTGCCGGGTGTTTCGATTAAGTTACCAGGTATTACTGAAAAGGATGCACAGGATATCCTCTTTGGTATTGACCAGGGGGTTGATTTTATTGCAGCATCATTCGTTCGTACGGCGAAGGATGTATTGGAAATCCGTGAATTATTAGAACAAAATAATGGTTCGCATATTCAGATCATCCCAAAAATCGAGAACCAAGAAGGTGTAGACAATATTGATGCGATCATTGAGGTATCTGATGGCTTGATGGTAGCAAGGGGCGATCTTGGAGTGGAAATTCCGGCAGAAGAAGTACCGCTTGTGCAAAAATCCTTAATTAAAAAATGTAATCAAGTAGGTAAGCCGGTTATTACGGCAACTCAAATGCTGGATTCTATGCAGCGTAATCCTCGCCCGACGCGTGCAGAAGCATCGGACGTAGCGAATGCTATTATGGATGGTACGGATGCTATCATGCTTTCTGGAGAGACAGCAGCAGGCCTTTATCCGCTTGAATCTGTTCAGACAATGTATAAAATTGCTGAGCGTACAGAGCAGGCTTTGGATTATCGTCAAATTGTATCCCAGCGCAGCCGTGAAAAAGAAGCGAATATGACGGAAGCTATTTCACAAGCTGTAGCATATACTTCCATCAACTTAAATGTAAAAGCAGTCCTTGCACCGACTGAAAGTGGCAACACAGCGAAAATGATTGCAAAATATCGCCCAGGCGTACCGATTGTAGCAGTTACAGGTTCTGTAAACACAGCTCAAATGCTAACGCTGGTATGGGGTGTTCAACCAATCGTATGCAACCGTGTACAGACAACAGATGAAATTTTAGAGCTTGCTGTAGACGAGTCATTGAAGCACGAATATGTGAACCATGGTGATGTAGTT
Organism: Lysinibacillus sp.; assembly: GCA_031181585.1. Classification (GTDB taxonomy): domain Bacteria; phylum Bacillota; class Bacilli; order Bacillales_A; family Planococcaceae; genus Lysinibacillus_B. The sequence goes on along the minus strand of JAPSKP010000001.1, from coordinate 96,827 downwards.
GTCATCACGGCAGGAGTACCTGTTGGCGAGGCAGGTACGACGAATCTGATGAAAGTTCATGTTATAGGCGATCTTCTAGCTCGCGGGCAAGGCGTCGGGAAAGCATCGGTTGTAGGACATGCTGTAGTAGCAAAAAATGCGGGTGAAGCATTGGCTTATGAAACAGAAGGCTGTATTTTAGTAACAGTAGGTTCGGATCGAGAGATGATGCCAGCGATTGAAAAATGTGCGGGGATTATCGCAGAAGAAGGCGGATTGACAAGTCATGCAGCTGTCGTAGGCTTGAGTCTAGGTATTCCGGTAATTGTTGGAGTAAAGGAAGCTACAACACTTATCCGTCACGGACAAGAAATTACGATGGATGCAGAAACAGGTGTCATCTATAAAGGACACGCTAGCGTTCTATAAGCGAGCAGAAGGACAAAATCACAACAAGTAGATTTTGTCCTTTTTGCTTATATTCATTGATAGAAGTGAAAGGCAGAAGTTTTCAGGCATGGGACTGGAGCGATTGGTTGTTCATGATGAAACTTTTTAACTGTTGGCTCGTATATAGTAGGGGGTGAAGAAAATGAGAACTCTCTTTTTAATGTTCATTGCTTTTATATTAGCGGAAATTACAGCAATAATTTTGGTAGGGAATTGGCTTGGTGTATTCCCAACTTTGCTGCTGCTGATCGCTACAAGCGCACTCGGCGTGTACTTGCTAAAAAAACGAGGCACCCAATCTTTGAAGGAAATTCAGTCTTCAATTGCTAACGGACAACCCCCTGGTGTTGCGCTTATGGAAGCATTTATGATGTTCATAGGGGCTGTCCTGCTTATACTGCCTGGTTTTTTATCAGATGTCTTCGGACTGTTGATGTTTACATCTGCCACACGTAGCCTCTTTAAACCATTAATTTTTATGTGGCTGCGCAAAAAAATGAAAAACCAACAAACGATTATCGTGCAAAGATAGATTTTTCCTTGAGCTTTACGGCAAGCAATAGCAAGAATGGGCTAAGTAGGATACCATAAAAGCCGAATAATAGAACAGAGGCAGCGCTGATGAAGAATGTATGGATTGTCCGCACATGGAATGTGGACGCCCATAGATACGATTCGGTTAGCTGTCTTGTTGTTTGAATAAAGATATACAAAATGATAATCGCGATACATAATATGATTTCCTCAACTACATAGAAATAAATAGCTAACGGAATAAGTACCAAACCGATACCGAAGAACGGCAGGCAATCTGCCAGCGCAATGAAAAATGCCTTTTGCCACGGGTAAGTGAAGCCGAGCAGCCAAAAGCCAAGTACGAGCAGGAGGAACGTTACCAGCAGCAGACGAAGCTCTACATATAAAAAAGTAGTGAATAGATGCATGGCACGCTCGAAATAGCTTTTCCAAGTTTTTCGCACCGATTTCGGTGTATAGATGAAAAACCAGTAGCGGTCTCTTTTACTTTCAAACAAGGAAAAGTAAAAGGCCATAATAAAAATAATCACTTCAAACAAATAGCTGAAAAGTTCTTTTGTTAAATTAATGCCAACAGAAGCTATTTGATCTACAGCTGATAGAGCAGCTTCCATCATTGCCTGTAAAATAGGATGTGAAAAAATGTCGCTATTCACAAGCTCCCGAATTTGCGGAAATACAACCATAAAACTATCGATGATAAAGTGAATAAACAAATACGAAGCGTAGAAAAAAGAGATAGTTGTTAAAAATACTACAAGGAAATATGGTATTCGTAACTTTTTATAAAAGAAGAGAAGGAATGGATGGAATAAAGTAGCGAAAAATATACCGAGTGTGATAGGAGAAACGATGATCATGAGTAATAAGTATAACAAAAGAAGTGCAACTTTCTTAGTGCTTTCGTAGGAAAAATTGAATAAATTATTCATTTGAAAACGGCTCACCCCTATTTTATGCAATGTATATCTCGTTTGAATCTCGATTTTCTCTATAAAGCACTATTTTTATATGTCATGCGCGATTTTCTTAAATTCGTCGCTTTTCATTCACAAAGCCGTCAAAATTGATTATAATGGTACATGTAAGCGATTTACTTATAGGTTCATTGAGCAGAACTATAGGTGCTTTTATCTTATAAAAAAAGAAAGCACTTACAAAACAACTATATCATGAAGGAGCGATTTACTATGTCAACAACTAAAGGCTTAGAGGGCATCGTAGCAGCGGAGTCAAAAATCAGTTCAATCATCGATGACACACTTACATATGTAGGTTACAACATCGACGATTTAACAAACAACGCATCTTTTGAAGAAATTATCTACTTATTATGGCATACTCGTTTACCAAAAGAGGACGAGCTTGCTGAGTTAAAACAACAATTAGCAGATAATATGGAAGTGCCGGCTGCGATTTACGACCTATTCAAATCTATGCCGCTTAACACAGTACATCCAATGGCTGCATTGCGTACGGCTGTATCAATGCTTGGTACATTTGATGAAGAAGCTGATGTTATGGAACCAGAAGCAAACTACCGTAAAGCAATTCGTTTACAAGCGAAAATTGCTGCTGTAGTAACTGCTTTCGCTCGTATCCGTAAAGGCTTAGAACCAATAGCTCCAAAACCAGAATTAGGTTATGCAGCTAATTTCCTATACATGTTATCTGGTGAAGAGCCAGAAGCAATCGCAATTGAAGCATTCGATAAAGCGTTAATTTTACACGCTGACCACGAATTAAACGCTTCTACATTTACAGCTCGTGTATGTGTAGCTACATTATCTGACGTATACTCTGGCGTAACTGCTGCAATTGGCGCATTAAAAGGTCCATTACACGGCGGTGCCAACGAGCAAGTTATGAAGATGTTATCAGAAATCGGTTCAATCGATAACGTAGAATCTTACATCCAAGGTAAACTTGATAACAAAGAGAAAATCATGGGATTCGGTCACCGCGTATACCGCAAAGGCGACCCACGCGCACCACACTTACGTGAAATGTCTCAAAAATTGACTGCTTTAACTGGTAAACCAGAACTATACGAAATGTCAGTGAAAATCCACGACATGATCGTAGAACAAAAAGGTCTTCCAGCGAACGTAGACTTCTTCTCAGCATCAGTTTATGATTCTTTAGGTATTGAACATGACTTATTCACACCAATCTTCGCAGTATCTCGTACTTCAGGTTGGGTAGCACATATCCTTGAGCAATATGCTAATAACCGCTTGATCCGTCCACGTGCAGAATATGTTGGACCAGGAATGCAAAAATACGTTCCAATCAACGAGCGCTAATTTAGAAAATATGCTAAACTAATCTAGGACTGTGTGCTTTATGCAGTCCTAGATTTTCGAATATAGGAGGCAAATATTCATGACGAACAAAATCGTAGTAGAAAATGGCGTTTTAAACGTGCCAAACAATCCTGTGATCCCTTTCATCGAGGGTGACGGTATTGGTCCAGATATCTGGGCAGCAGCTTCTCGTGTTATCGATTCAGCTGTAGAAAAAGCTTACAATGGTGAAAAGAAAATCGAATGGTTAGAAGTTTTAGCTGGTGAAAAAGCATTCAACCAAACTGGTGAATGGTTACCACAAGAAACTTTAGATAAAATCAACGAATACTTAATCGCAATTAAAGGTCCTTTAACAACTCCAATCGGTGGCGGTATCCGTTCCCTAAACGTAGCATTACGTCAAGAACTTGACCTATATGTATGCTTACGTCCAGTACGTCACTTTGACGGTGTACCTTCTCCAGTTAAACGTCCAGAAGATGTTGAAATGGTTATCTTCCGTGAAAACACAGAAGATATCTATGCAGGTATCGAATACAAAGCTGGTTCAGATGAGCAAAAGAAATTATTAAACTTCTTACAAACTGAGCTTGGCGTTAACAAAATCCGTTTCCCAGAAACTTCTGGTTTAGGTATTAAACCAGTATCTCAAGAAGGTACTGAGCGCTTAGTTCGTGCTGCAATTGAGTACGCAATCAAGCACAACAAACCAACTGTTACTTTAGTGCACAAAGGTAACATCATGAAGTTCACAGAAGGTGGCTTCAAAACTTGGGGTTACGATTTAGCTGAAAAAGAATTCGGCGACAAAGTATTCACTTGGAACCAATACGATGCAATCAAAGCTGAGCAAGGCGAAGCTGCTGCTAACGAAGCACAATCAAAAGCTGTTGCAGAAGGCAAAATCATCGTAAAAGATTCTATCGCTGATATCTTCTTACAACAAATCTTAACTCGTCCAACTGAGTTCGATGTAGTAGCTACAATGAACTTAAACGGTGACTACATTTCTGATGCATTAGCTGCACAAGTTGGTGGTATCGGTATCGCTCCAGGTGCTAACATTAACTACGTAACTGGTCATGCGATCTTCGAAGCTACTCACGGTACAGCTCCAAAATATGCAGGTCAAGATAAAGTAAACCCATCTTCAGTTTTACTTTCAGGCGTATTAATGCTTGAGCACCTTGGCTGGCAAGAAGCTGCTGACATGATCACTAAATCTGTAGAGAAAACAATCTCTTCTAAGTATGTAACTTACGACTTCGCTCGTTTAATGGACGGCGCTACAGAAGTGAAATGTTCAGAGTTCGCTAACAAATTAATCGAAAACCTGTAATTCATTGATTTTCCATGTAATTACATGTGAATTTCATCACAAATTACTTAATTTTGGATAATTATTGATGAATCTATTCTTATAGACAGCAAGGCCTGTCTATAAAGGATAGAAAATATCAAAGCATTATAAAAAGAGGGAAGAGACTAGTCTCTTCCCTCTTTTTTTGTGGGATAAGAAGTATAAATTTGCTAAGGTAGAGAGATTTGAACATGTACATCAACTTCCTTAGTGCGATGAAAGCATCGTTGACATCCGTAAATTTAGGAAAAGAGATGTTAGTCAAGAAGACGTAATCTATGACGTAATGATTTCAGTCTTCGGTCGGTAAATATCTTGATAGTCGGTTCCAGCGTTTCCCTGCCAGAAAATGTGGCGAATATTGGTAGAGTAAAGGCCAAGTATTGAATCAATTGAATGAATGCACTACACTAAAGGCAGAAGTTGTTCTTTAAAAAAGAAGAGGCGGGATTCTAGTAGAAAGCTTTCTACATAAAAAATCTTCTCTTTTTTCACATGATTCGTAAGCGTAAAAATGAGTAGAATAAAACGTGTGAGGGATCAATGTTCAAGATTGCGATGCAAGAGGCCTAAAGTAGCTGGCTGTTCTGCTAGCTGTCATTATGACGGGCTGACCTATTAAGAAGCTGGTAAATATACTGGTCTTCACAGGAATCACCCGCTTTTATGGTTGAGTAGAGAATAAAGCGGGAAAGTGTAAAACCTATACCTTAAATAAAGGAGCGTATTCAAATGGCTTTGAAACGTAAAAAGATCTCTGTAATTGGTGGAGGGTTCACTGGAGCTACTGCTGCTTTTCTGGCGGCACAAAAGGAACTTGGTGATGTAGTATTGGTCGATATACCGACAGCTGAAAATCCGACAAAAGGTAAAGCGTTGGATATGTGGGAAGCTGCTCCAGTACAAGGATATGATTCGTATGTGAAAGGTACGTCTGATTATGCAGACACGGCCGATTCTGACGTTGTCATCATTACGGCTGGAGTTGCAAGAAAGCCGGGTATGAGCCGTGACGATTTAGTTCAGATCAACCAAAAAATAATGATTTCTGTATCTGAGCAGATTGCGAAATATTCTCCTAATGCAATCATCCTAGTCCTAACAAATCCAGTCGATGCAATGACTTACACTGTTTATAAGACTACAGGATTTCCTAAAAACCGCGTAATCGGACAATCTGGTGTCCTAGATACAGCCCGTTTCCGCGCATTCGTTGCTGAAGAGCTGAACATCTCTGTAAAAGACATCACGGGATTCGTATTAGGCGGACATGGTGATACAATGGTTCCACTCACTCGCTATTCATTTGCTGGCGGTATTCCATTGGAAACATTAATTCCTGCCGATCGGTTAGCTGAAATTGTAGATCGTACACGTAACGGCGGGGCTGAAATCGTTAACCTGCTAGGTAATGGTTCAGCATACTATGCTCCTGCAGCAGCATTAATTGAAATGACTGAAGCGATTATTAAAGACCAAAAACGCATATTACCTTCCATTGCTTATTTAGAAGGTGAATATGGCTATAACAATCTATATTTGGGAGTACCAACTTTACTAGGTGCTGATGGCATCGAAAAAATCTTTGAACTTGAGTTAAGTGAAAAGGAAAAGGCGGCGTTGGATGTATCTGCGGAAGCAGTGCGGAATGTCATGAAAGTCTTAACTTAAATTTTCTACTGGGGAAAGAGCTGTTTAACAAGCCGTTTTTAAGGAGCTTTGTTGACAGCTTTTTCTTTTTAAATAAGCAGAGTTCTATTTTATTTTTTAAAAATCAATGGATGATTCATTTGGCTAATTGTACTTTTTTCTAAAACTTGTTACTATGAAAGTAATCTCAGTAGATGAAGGGGTTGCGTAATGTTTGCTGCAAAAGAAAAGCAGGTTAGGAAAAAGGATTGATGAAATACTTGTTGGTGAAAAACTGCATTTGACAGAAACGATTGAGGATAAAGATCTTCTTTTGTATTTAGGACTAACAAATGATAGCAACCCGCTTTATATTCAGCATGAATATGCGGCTGATACACCATTTAAAGCACCAATTGTACCAACAATCATGTTGAATGGTATTATTACATCTGCCATTTCAAAGCATATGCCGGGCCCTGGCTCACATATCCTGGAACAGCAGCTCACTTTTTTAAAGCCGGCATATCATTACGAGACAATTGATTTTACTCTACAAGTGAATGGCGTAGATGTGGTGAATCACATAGTGGACGTTGGAGTAAAAGCATTCAATGCAAATAGAGATCCTATTATCGAGGGTGTTGTGAAGGTTAATCCTCCATATTAAAGGGTTTGAAATGGGGGTTTCAGATCATTTTTGGAGGCGTAGTAAATGGCAAAAACAATTTTAGTAGTGGAAGATGAAGTATCGATTGCAACGTTGTTAAAATATAATTTAGAGCAAGCAGGATTTCATGTGCTTCTTGCGCATGATGGGAAAATTGGATTGCAAATGGCAATGAAGGAATCACCGGATTTATTGATTCTTGATTTAATGCTTCCTACATTAGATGGTATGGAAGTGTGTAAGGAGCTGCGTAGTGAAAGAAAGAATATACCGATCATTATGCTGACGGCACGGGATGATGAATTCGATAAAGTGCTGGGCCTGGAGCTTGGGGCAGATGACTACATGACGAAGCCTTTTAGTCCCCGTGAGGTTATTGCACGCGTAAAGGCTGTTCTCCGTAGATTTACACCGTCTCCATTAGAAGAAGAGACTGAAAAATCAGAAGTATCATATGAGTATGGTGATCTAAAGGTATATCCTGACCGATTTGAGGCTTTCCTTGGCGAAGAAACGCTTGAATTTACGCCGAAGGAATTTGAACTGCTTGTGTACTTACTGGAAAATAAGAATCGTGTATTGACTCGTGATCAGCTGCTTAGTGCTGTATGGAACTATGATTTTGCCGGTGATACACGAATTGTAGATGTGCATATTAGTCATCTGCGTGAAAAAATTGAAGAAAATAGCCGAAAACCTATCTTCATTAAAACAATACGAGGGCTAGGCTATAAATTCGAGGAGCCGAAAAAATGAAAAAATCGATGAGCAATGGCTTGTTTTTTTCATTTGTTTGTTTAGTAGGTATCATATTAGCTGTCCTAGGCTTTGTAATAGGTCAGCTTTTTCCTTTTTATGCCGAATCTTATATTAATGAAAATACAGAACAGGCCCAGCAGCGGATGCTGGACATAATTGAAGAGCGGGAAATTGACATCTCTTATTCGCAGGAGCAGGCGTTATTAAAAACACATGGCTTGCAGATCGAAGGCAACTTTATTACGGAAATGAAAGCAAGATTAGCGATTGTATTATTATTTATATTGGCTATTTCATTTTTACTGATCAGCATCGTCACAAAAAAGATGATTCAGAATTTTGTAGAACCAATTGAAAATGTGACAAGGACAGCGCATGAGCTCGCTGTAGGCAATTATCGCGCCAGAGCATTTGCAAATGGCCCCAAAACAGTAGTGGAGCTTCGAAACTCTATCAATATTTTGGCCCGAAACCTGCAGGATATTACAAAAACCCGTGAGATAGAGGAAGAGCGTTTAAAAACATTAATTGAAAATATGGGCAGTGCACTGCTGATGATCGATCGCGGGGGGCACGTATCAATCGTTAATAAAGTATTTTTAGAGCGATTTGGCTATCGCTATAATGACGTGCAGGAGAAAAGCTTCCTGTCCCTTAATTTACCCCCTGAGCTGGAATCATTTATTGATCATGTGTTCCTAACGGAGATGCCGTATCGTAAACAGCTTGAAATGGAAGTACTTCAAGAGATTACTTACAAGCTTGCGTATGGGGCCCCTGTAGTAGGGGAGCACGGCCGTTGGTTGGGTGTCGTGATCGTCATGCATGATGTATCTGAGCTTGTAAGGCTTGAGCAAATTCGAAAAGATTTTGTAGCGAATGTTTCTCACGAGCTGCGAACGCCGATTACTTCGATCAAAGGCTTTTCTGAGACCTTGTTGGACGGTGCATATAAAGATGAAGGAATGGCATTGTCCTTCTTGGAAATCATTCATCAAGAGAGCAATCGCCTGCAGATCCTCATCCAGGATTTATTAGAGCTTTCTAAAATAGAGCAGCATGGCTTCTCTGTAGATATCATTCCTACTCCGTTGCAGGAAGTGCTTGTTAGAGCAGCGGATTTAACGGCCCAACGCCTGGAACAGAAGAATATGCAGTTCCGTGTTGATTTTACGAAAGAGGTAGTAGTAGAAGGGGATGCCAATCGTCTTATCCAAATTTTTACTAACCTCATCTTTAATGCGATTATGTATTCTTTCGAAGAGACAACTGTTACGATCAGGTTATTCGAAAAGGATAAATGGGGTGTAGTAGAAATTATTGATGAAGGCATTGGTATTAAGAAAAGTGAAATTCCACGAGTATTTGAACGTTTCTATCGGGTAGACCGTGCCCGCAGCCGAGACTCAGGCGGCACTGGCCTTGGCCTTGCGATTGTGAAACACCTAGTAGAAGCGCATCATGGAAAAATACAAGTAGAAAGTGAAGTAGGGAAAGGAACAACAATGCGTGTAATGCTCCCTCTCCATACATCTTAACAAGAAATTTACAATATCGAAACGCTGCATTAAAAGTGAGGGTTTATAGTAATGATTAGAAACCCCCATGTTTCGAATAAATGAAAGTCCTGTGAGTAATCGGGACTTTTCCCTTCACCCCCCCAAAAGCATCTTAATATAATGCTTTTTTCTATAGAGCTATTCGGAAAGTGTAAGTTTCCTGAATAGCTCTATTTTTCTTAGACGCATTCAGTAAGAAGTATACTGCCGTAATTGTTTTATCAAATTTCCATAGTGATAGAACAGTGTTTTGAATGTTTTTACATATTTCCTTCTTTTGATATTTTCGAAACTTTCTCCTAGGAAAGCCCGTATATGTACTATACATAGAAAAAGGGGGTTTCAAAATGAGTGTAAAACGAACACTTATGTGGAGCGGGCTGACGCTTTTTGCCGTCCTGGCCATTCTTGCTGTCACTACTTCTTGGTATACAGTCGATGAGTCGGAACAGGCGGTTGTCATTACATTCGGCCAGGCGAACGATGTTATTACAGAGCCAGGATTGCATTTCAAACTGCCTTGGCCAATTCAAAAAGCAGAGGTTTTATCTAAGGAAACATATAGCTTAAAGTTTGGGTATGAAGAAAAAGAAGATGGGTCTCTCAATACAGTAGGCTCTGATGCGAAAATGATTACGGGAGATGAAAATATTGTCCTGACCGATTTAGTTGTTCAATGGCGTATTGTTGAACCGAAAAAATATTTGTTTAATTCTCAGGATCCGGAAGAAATCTTGCATAGTGCAACATCGAGCGCTATCCGTTCGGTCATCGGCAGCTCGACAATTGACGAAGCCTTAACAGATGGGAAAGCGGATATCGAGGCGCATACGCGAGACTTATTAGTAGATTTACTTAAAAAATATGATATTGGTATTAGCATACTTGGCGTAAAGCTGCAGGATGTAGAGCTGCCAAATAAAGAAGTACGGGCGGCCTTCACTGCCGTAACAGATGCACGTGAAACAAAAAATACAAAGACAAATGAAGCAGAAAAATACCAAAATCAAAAAGAAAGTGAAGCAGAAGGGGAAAAGGCTGCCATCAATTCCCGGGCAGAAGGAGAAAAAACGGCCCGTATTGAACAAGCAAGAGGAGAAGTAGCCGTCTTCAACAAGCTTTACGAACAATATAGAGGAAATCAGGAAATTACGCGTGATCGTCTTGTCATCGAAACGCTCGAAGCAGTATTGCCAAACGCTCAAATTTACATTATGAATGATGACGGGGAGACGCTGAAGTATTTGCCGATTCAGCCGGCTCAAACACAGCCTAAGACAGAAGGGAGCGATACGAATGAGCAATAAAAACCTGGATGAATTTGTACGTAATCTATTCGGCAGTAAAAATCAGAAACCGCATAATCAAATGGATAATAATGAACAGCAAAATTCAAAGCCAGCTGATCAGCAGACTGTTCCTAAATCTAAAAAGCCGCGGAATGTAAAACAATTGACTACATCTATTGTGGCTGGAGCAGTGATTGTACTTGCGCTTATCATCGCTATCACGAATGTCTATGTCGTCAAGGAAAACGAATATAAGGTTGTCCGTCAATTTGGTGAAGTAGTGAAATATCAAAATAAACCAGGCATTCATATAAAAATACCTTTTATTCAGCGTATTGAAACACTACCGAAAAACCTTATGACGTATGATATGACAGAAGAAGAGATTAACACGAAGGATAAAAAACGAATCATTATTGATAATTATGCCGTTTGGCGTGTAGTAGATCCGAAAGCGTTGATTTCCAATGCGCGGACATTACCAAATGCAGAGCGTCGGATGGAAGAGTTTATTTACTCTATTTTACGGACGGAACTCGGGCAGTTGGATTACGAGGCTATTATTAATGATGAAAATCCGTCTCGGGGTTCTATTAATGATGAGGTTACTAAGCAAGTAAACGAGTTGCTGAAAAATGATAATTACGGGATAGAAGTAGTAGATGTGAGAATTCGACGTACCGACCTTCCAGCAGAAAATGAGCAATCGGTCTATACGCGTATGATCTCCGAGCGTGAATCAATTGCCCAGCGTTATTTGTCTGAAGGGGACGCCGTTAAAAATCGTATTATGGCTGAGACAGATCAAAAAGTGAAGTCAATGCTGGCAACAGCGAAAAAGGAAGCAGCTCTTATTACAGCTGAAGGAGAATCCGAAGCGGCAAAAATTTATAATGAAGCCTTCTCAAAAGATCCAGAATTTTATTCATTGTATAGGACGTTAGAATCCTATAAAAAAACAATTGGAGAGGATACGGTCATTATCCTCCCATCAGATTCCCCTTATGCCCGTCTTCTCTCGGGTTATATGGAATAGTTAGCAGTACATGTTAAGGAGACCAAGCGGGTTGACTCGCTTGGTCTTCTTTTTCTTTAATAATCTGAATAATAGAAAATATCCTGATTTACCTATTTTTATGTATAATATTTATTGGACTAATAGACATAAAACTGGCAGGTAAAGTGGTTCTATTATACTGAATAGGAGGGAATTTTATATGATATTTTTAGATACTCGGTATGTATCGCCGCTGCTGACTAAAGCACTATCCACAGTTGAGGAAACAATTTTTGATGTGACACATGGCTGTTTTTTATCAGCTGCCCCTAATTTCAAAAAAATGGATGTATACATGGGGATAATCATGAATGCAGAAATCGGAATGGAAGCCTTGAATGAATTTTTACCAGACCATCACGTAACAAGGATGGCTAACATATTTAAAAATAAAATGGCTTTCCGAAAATTAATTGCCTCAAAATATCCGGATTTTTTCTATCAATCATGCACCTTCCCGGAACTACAGGAAATGAATGCAAAGGAATTGCCATTTCCAATCGTACTAAAGCCAATTGTAGGCTATGGTAGTGAGGGCGTATACAAGCTTAACGACAGCGAGTCATTGGAGCAATTTATACATACATATGAAACGATAGATGCCGCAGAAAATATGCAGTTTATCTTAGAACAATACATTGATGGGAAAGAGTTCGCCGTAGATTTTTATTTTGATGAAAAGGGCGAACCGGTTATTCTGAATATTTTCGCAAGGAAATTTAAGGATAGCAATGATGTAGGAGACCGGATTTACTATACGAGTAAGGATGTTCTAGCTACATACATGAATCCATTCACTCAGTATTTAAAAGACTTCGGAGAAAGTTTTCATTTGAAAATGATGCCCCTGCATATCGAACTCCGAGTGAATACTGCACAGAAAATCATCCCGATTGAAGTGAATCCGTTACGCTTTGCTGGCGAAGGAACAACCGAGCTGGGTTACTTTGCCTACGGTGTTAACCCATATGAACATTATTTCAATCGAAGCAAGCCTGCTTGGGACAAAATTATCGAAGCGATGGATGATGCTGTCTATAACTTTACATGTGCTGAAATGGATAAAGGGGTTGAACCAGCACAAATAGAGGCAATTGACCATCACTCCCTAAAAAAGGAGTTCAAGGAAATATTGGATTACCGCATGCTTCCGTTGGACGGCCGGGCTACTTTTGCTGTTATCTTTTTCAAGAGTGAAAGTGAAGAAGAGCATGATCATATCTTAAGCTTGGATTTCATGAAATTCATTACCCATAAACAATATCAATTACAGTAAGGGGAAAAGATTGTGAAGAAAATTAAATCTATCCGAGTAAAAATTTTAGCAGGTGTCATTATTCCGCTTGTGTTAGCCAGTATTGTATTCGGAATAGTCTTAACCTATATTACAACAACGCTTATTCAAGACCATGTAGTCCCTCAATATGAAAAGAGTTTAGAGTTAATGCTCGAAAAATACAGCTCTCTTGTAGATGAGGATTTAGTAGAAGATGCAAAAGAAGAGGAAAGTGCTTATGAAGAGCTGAAGCTGATTACAGATGAGTTCCAACAGGAATTTGATCTGGAAAATGTATATATCATGAGTAAAGTTGATGGAGAGGAAGTCATTCTTGTGCTAGGAGGAGCAGATGAACACTTAGCACCTCTTGCATTTACGAAGGATCAGGCTAATGCACTGACTACAGAAGAGATGATTACGAGTGAAATCTATGAGGATGATTACGGTAATCATCTATCTGCATTCATCCAAGTACCAGGTACAGATTCAGTGATGGGCCTTGACGCAGATGCGGATTTTATTCTTAGCCTTAAAGGGAAAATGATGATGATAATGATAGCCATATTAGCAGGAGCTATCCTGATCGGAGTAGTAATTGCTATTATGGTTTCGCGGAATATTAATACACCACTTAATCGACTGCTCAAGCATACACAGAAAATTGCACAAGGCGATTTGACGGAAGAATTCACAGTGAATAGTGAAGATGAAATCGGCAAACTGAGCATGAGCTTCCGAAATATGCAAGTTCAATTAAAAGAAACATTATCGCATGTTTCCACAACTTCAGAACATGTACAGCAAGGCGCAACGAACTTATCCGAGAGTCTTGAACAGTTAACGGTTACATCTAATCAAGTGTCAGACAAAATAACAGAGATTGCGGCTTCTACAGAATTCATCTCTTCAGGGGCAAATCAAAACCAGAGCGCAATCGTAAATATTTCAGAGCAGATTAATGAAATTTCTACAGCGACAAATCATGTATCCGAAAAGGCTTATGAAGCAACGAAGGCAGCATCTATTGGAAATGAGGCAATCCAGCAGTCAGTAAAAGGAATTCGTACAATTGATGAATCGGCTAGAGCTTCACTTGTCATTACGGAGAAAATGAACAATAAGTCAATGGAAGTAAGTGAAATAACAAAAATCATTTCAAACATCGCGGGACAAATCAATCTGCTTGCCTTAAACGCAGCAATCGAGGCAGCTCGTGCTGGGGAATATGGAAAAGGGTTTGCCGTTGTGGCAGACGAAATCCGTTCTCTTGCTGAACAGTCCTCAAAATCAGCGAGCGATATTTCTAAGTTGATTACAGAAATGCGCGTAGACTCAGATGAATCATTAGAGGCCATTTCAAATGTTGTAGAAAAGATTGACGGGGAAAGTGATACAATTTATTCGGCTGGAGAGACCTTTACGCAAATTGTGGGGTTGATTGAAAATATGAATGATGAAATTCAGTCCATTACTGCAACAGTTGAAGAGATTGCAGCAAGCTCCAGTGAAGTGATTCATACAACAAATATGACAGTGAATCACTTGCAGGATTCATCTGAACATGCACAGGGAATCGTTGCATCTGTAGAGGAGCAAACGGCTTCTACAGAGGAAATGTTTAGTATTGCCACGCAATTAAATGAAATGGCTAATACGCTAAACGAGCAAATGACGAAATTTAAATTATAAATATAAAACTAGTTTTCAAAGTATATAGCAGTATATTACAGAGAAAACAATGAGAGTACAGGGGGTTTCCCTGTACTCCTATTTTTTTCCTTCAATAAATAGACAAATTCCCTCTTAAAATATCAGAAAAATCTTGTTATACTAGATTGCAGAGATGAAATTGGGGGAATAAACGTTGAGCAAGATTTTTCAAAACATATTGCTGTCGTTCGCCATGGCCGCTTCTGTCAGTGCTTGGTACAGTCAAGCTGACTTTAGCATAATGAATATCAAGATTTTTGCTGTCCCGGTATTCTTTATTGTCGTATTTGGTTTAAGTCTCGTGATTGCGGAGGATGTGCGAAATTCCTTCAAAAAGGTATTATGGTTTGAAAAAAGAAAAGACAAGCGTCCAATCTGGCAAGTAGGAATTGGAATGATTTTCTTCTTTACACAAATCGGTTTTGTTGAAACATTTGCCCGTGGATTGATGCCGTTTGATTTAGGCGGTATGCCTTTATATATCGTATTTTCATTTATGAATGCTTTCTTGTTAACGGTCATCTATGAAGAAGTTTTCTATGTAGAAGAGCAGAAAGCAGCCGAGCAGTATAAATTTAAAAAATTAAAGTAAGATGTTTGCCTTCGAGCACACATCTTTTTTTATTTTTAAAAACCGTACGTATGTTTTACAATAGAGAAGAGATGAATTAACGGAGGAGATACGATGACAAAGGAGAAAGTACTTCTTTTAGACGGCAACAGTTTAGCATACCGTGCCTTTTTTGCCTTGCCGCCTCTAACGAGTGAACAGGGCGTCCACACGAATGCAACATATGGCTTTACAATGATGCTTCAAAAAATTGTGGAGGAGGAAAAGCCGACAAAAATGCTTGTAGCATTTGATGCAGGAAAAACAACATTCCGGCATAAATCATATGGTGAGTATAAAGGAGGGCGCCAAAAAACGCCTCCTGAATTGTCGGAGCAGTTTCCATACATTCGCAAGCTGATTGATGCATATAACATTAAGCGGTATGAATTGCCGATGTATGAAGCAGATGACATCATCGGAACGCTTGCTAAGCAGGCTATACAGGATGAAATGGACGTCGTGATCGTATCTGGAGATAAAGACTTGACGCAGCTTGCGGATCATCATATTACCGTCTATGTGACACGCAAGGGAATTACGGATATTGAAAAATACACACCGGCACATATCGAAGAAAAGTACGGACTTGCACCTCATCAAATTATCGATATGAAAGGGTTGATGGGTGATTCTTCTGATAACATTCCAGGTGTTCCAGGTGTCGGAGAAAAGACGGCAATCAAGTTATTAAAGGAATACGGTTCCGTAGAAGCGCTGTATGAAGCAATTGATAATATGAAGGCTTCAAAAATGAAGGAGAAGCTTGTTGCAAATGAAGAGCAGGCACATATGTCTAAAAAGCTGGCAACGATTTATACTGAGGCGCCAATCGACATTCACCTTGGTGACATTTCCTATTCAGGTCCGAATGAAGAAGAGCTCCTGTCGCTTTGGCGTGAACTAGGCTTCAAGTCACTAATTGAAAAAAGTGATTTTATTGAGACAGCAAAAGAGCAAGAAGCGATTGAGGTGGAGATTGTTGAAGAAGTAATGCCACACATGCTTGCTGATAAAATGGCTGTCCATGTAGAACTTGAAAATGATCATTATCATGATTGTGAAGCGATTGGCATAGCGTTGACAGATGGCACACGGACAATATATATACCGGGCAGTCATGCATTTACGAATGAGGTGCTGAAATTATGGCTGGAAGATGAGACAAAGCAAAAACTAATGGCAGACAGCAAAGCGGCGCAGGCAATGCTGCAACGCAAGGGAATCGAACTGCAGGGCGTCACGTTTGACCTGGGTCTTGCCGGTTATATTGCAGATCCTTCTATTTCGGGAGACGATGTACAAGCATTGGCGAAGGAGTTCGGTTATACAGATGTGCAGTCGAACGATGCAGTTTACGGAAAAGGGGCAAAATGGACACGGCCTGATGAAAAGGATATTGCTGACCATGTGGCCCGAAAAGCCCTGGCTGTTTTCGCTCTGGAACCTGTGCTTGAAGAAAAGCTGAAGGAAAATGAACAGTTTGAGCTATATAAAAATCTAGAGCTGCCGCTTGCCCGTATTCTTGGGAAAATGGAGTCAGAAGGAATAACTGTTCATATCGATGCACTGGAAGAAATGGGCAATGAGCTGACACAAAAACTGGATATTATCGAAACTACGATTTATGATCTTGCAGGAGAGAAATTTAACATTAATTCTCCGAAACAACTAGGGGTTATCCTGTTTGAAAAGTTAGGCTTGCCGGCCATTAAAAAGACGAAGACGGGTTATTCAACAGCGGCAGATGTATTGGAAAAATTACAGTCCAAGCATGTTGTCGTCAAGCATATTTTGGATTACCGTATGCTGTCGAAGCTAAAATCAACGTATATCGACGGGCTAATTAAAGTCGTGCACGATGATGACTCTAAAGTGCATACACGGTACCAGCAGGCCCTTACCGCAACGGGCCGTTTAAGTTCAACGGACCCGAACTTGCAAAACATCCCAATCCGGCTGGAGGAGGGACGGAAAATCCGAAAAGCATTTGTCCCATCGAAACCAGACTGGATTTTATTTGCAGCCGATTATTCACAAATCGAACTTCGTGTATTAGCTCATATGTGCGGCGATGAGGTCCTTGTAGAAGCGTTCCGTGAAGGAATGGATATTCATACACGTACAGCGATGAATGTGTTTGGGGTCGAATCCCCGGAAGAAGTCACATCGAACATGCGCCGTACAGCGAAAGCAGTTAATTTTGGTATCGTTTATGGCATCAGTGATTACGGTTTATCGCAAAGTCTTGATATTACCCGAAAAGAGGCTGCTACATTTATTGAAAATTATTTGGCAAGCTTCCCAGGGGTTAAGGGTTATATGGACTCTATTATAAAAGAGGCGAAGAAGCAGGGATATGTGACAACGATTTTGAATCGTCGACGCTACCTTCCTGAGATTAACAGCTCAAACTTCAATCTGCGCAGTTTTGCTGAGCGTACAGCTATGAATACACCAATTCAGGGAAGTGCTGCAGATATTATAAAAAAGGCTATGATTGATATGGATGCACGTTTAAAAGCGGAAGGCCTGCAGACGAAACTATTGTTACAGGTACATGATGAATTGATTTTTGAAGCACCACAGGAAGAAGTGGAAATATTAGAACGTATTGTACCGGAAGTGATGGAAAATGCAATTGAGTTAAAAGTCCCGCTGAAAGTGGACTTTTCCTACGGTCCGACTTGGTACGATGCAAAGTAAGGAGTAGCTATGCCAGAATTACCAGAAGTTGAAGGTGTCGTAAGAGATTTGAAGCCTCTTGTAGAAGGAAAAACGATTGACAGTGTAATGTTGTCGGAGATCGTTTATAACGGAGCAGCACAAGGGAAGCAGTGTATTGTGAAAAATGGCAACCCCTCCGACTTTGAACTTGTTGTATCGGGAATGAAAATTACACAGATTACGCGGCGGTCAAAATATATTTTCTTCCATCTCGAAAAAGGCGGCGAAGAATTTTTACTGGTCAGCCATCTCGGTATGTCAGGTGCTTGGTTTGTCGTAAAAGAGATAGAGGAAATTACCGAACCGAAGTTCCGCAAGCATGTGCATGCAATCTTCACTTTGAATACAGGTGAATTGCTTGTTTATTCGGACATACGCCGGTTCGGTGAGCTTCGTTTTTTAAAAGAAGCAGCCGATCATCCACCGTTGCTGCAGATGGCGCCGGAGCCTTTTGATGGGGGAGCATGCGAGCATTTCCTGAAAAAGAGCGAGTTGCCAAAGTATGCAAACAAGCCAATTAAAGAAGTGATAATGGATGGTCATGTCATTTCCGGCTGTGGAAATATTTATGCAACGGAAAGTTTATTTGCTATGCAGATCCGGCCAACTAGAAAAACAAGCCAAATCAGCAAAAAACGAAAAATTGAGCTGTTTGAGGCAATCTGTGCGGTACTGAGAGAGAGCATTGAAAATGGCGGGTCGACCATTTCAGATTACAGAAGTGTTAATGGTGGCGCAGGAAGTATGCAGGACCGTTTAAAAATGTACAGTAAAAAAGTCTGCCCGGCTTGTCAGGCGGCTACCAAGGCAGTTGTTATCGCAGGGCGTACATCAACGTACTGTCCAAGTTGTCAAAAATAAGAGGTGTCACACGATGATTATTGGATTAACAGGAAGTATTGCAAGTGGAAAAAGCACCGTAGCGAAGATGTTGGAAGGTTATCACCTTCCAATTGTTGATGCGGATATGGTTGCGCGCCAAGTCGTAGAACCAGGAACAGAAACACTTGTAAAAATTGCTGAGGCATTTGGCAAGGATGTCATTAAGAAGGATGGCACAATGGACAGGGAAAAGGTAGGGGCGATTATTTTCCATGAACCGGCAAAACGGAAGATGCTGAATGATATTATCCACCCTGCTATCCGTGTAGAAATGATTCGACAGCGGGAGGAACACCTTGAACAAGGTGCCTCTCATGTTGTAATGGATATCCCTTTATTATTTGAAAGCAAGCTGCAGCATTTTGTAGATAAAATTCTTGTTGTATCAGTTAAAGAGGAAGTTCAGTTGGAACGGTTGATGAAACGAAATAATTTATCAGAAGAGGAAGCAAGAGCACGTATTGCATCTCAACTTCCTATGTCGGTGAAAGAGCAGGGCGCTGATGCTATCATTTATAATAATGGAGACATTGAGACAACAGCTCATCAATTAGAAGCAATTTTAAAAAACTGGACAATTATCTAATTGAACTGACCTATTAAAAAGAAGACGTGGCCGACCTTATGTTCGGTCATGTCTTTTTCTTGCTTAAAAGAATGACAATTTTGTAGATTGTACAAAATGCTGTTTAGTCCTCCAAAATTTTGGTTATTTAGAAAGTAGCTTGTTGTCAGAAAATAAGAACTTTAAAATGTTGAGCGAATAATGTTCAACTTTTTGCACAATGTGTTATACTAATGACATATATAACAAATAAAATGATAACCTAATTACAGGAGGCTTTTTTTATTATGACAGTTTCTATCGCAATTAACGGATTTGGCCGAATTGGTCGTATGGTATTCCGCCAAGCTATCGTTCAAAATGACTTGAATTTAGTAGCAATCAATGCCAGCTACCCTGCTGAAACTTTGGCTCATTTAATTAAGTATGACACAAATCATGGGCCATTCAACGGAACTGTGGAAACAGAGGAAAATGCTTTAATCGTAAACGGCAAGCGAGTGGCAATTGTTTCTGAACGTGACCCGAAGTTACTGCCTTGGAAAGAAATGGGCGTAGAATTAGTAATTGAAGCGACTGGTAAATTCAATGATCGTGAAAAAGCGGCTATGCATTTAGAAGCTGGCGCTAAAAAGGTCATTTTAACTGCTCCAGGAAAGAATGAAGACATTACTGTAGTACTTGGTGTAAATGATGAGCTGTTAGATATTACAAAACATGACGTTATCTCAAATGCTTCTTGTACGACAAACTGCCTGGCTCCTGTAGCAAAAGTATTAAATGACGCATTTGGCATCGAAAATGGATTAATGACTACTGTTCATGCCTATACAAACGACCAAAACAATTTAGATAACCCACACAAAGACCTGCGACGCGCACGTAACTGCGGTTCCTCAATTATTCCTACTTCTACAGGTGCTGCAAAAGCATTAGCTTTAGTATTACCAGAGTTAAAAGGGAAATTACATGGTATGGCACTGCGCGTTCCTACGCCAAATGTGTCACTAGTTGACCTAGTAGTAGATTTGAAGAAAGATGTAACGGTCGAAGAAGTAAATGCTGCATTTAAAGCAGCTGCTGAAGGGTCAATGAAAGGTATCCTGAACATTTCTATGGATCCGCTTGTGTCTTCTGACTACAATACAACTACTTATTCTTCAACAATCGATGGTTTAACGACAATGGTTATGGGCGATCGTAAAGTTAAAGTGTTAGCTTGGTATGACAATGAGTGGGGCTATTCAGCACGTGTTGTTGATTTAGCGAAAAAAGTAGTAAAAGAACTAGCTGCAGTTCAAGCGTAATTTTTAAAAATAGGAAGAGACTGATCACCATGCGGGTGGTTAGTCTTTTTTATTTTTGAAAGATATTATAATTTTAGTATGTGAATAGCGTCTAGGCTAAAGCGCTTTTGTTTCAGAAAAAGGAATTGTTATTCGTCATCTGCGAGATATTTGCTATAATAGGTTTACAAATTGAAAAGAATCAGGGGAAATGTGTATGAGATGTCCATCTTGTCAGTACAACGGGACACGCGTTGTCGATTCAAGACCGGTAGATGATAATAAGGAAATTAGGCGCCGTCGTGAATGCGAGTCATGCGGCTTCCGCTTTACAACATTTGAAAAAATAGAAGAAACACCCCTAGTCGTCGTAAAGAAGGAGGGCTCACGTGAAGAGTTCAGCCGTGAAAAAGTGCTGCGAGGGCTGATTCGAGCATGTGAGAAACGTCCAGTGGCGCTTGATGTTCTAGAAGACCTTGTAATGGGGATTGAAAAGGATCTGCGCCGTATCGGCAATTCAGAAGTCCGCTCTGAAGACGTAGGGGAAATGGTGATGGATCGTTTGGCCAAAATTGACGAGGTTGCTTACGTGCGTTTTGCATCTGTCTACCGCCAATTTAAAGATATCAATGTCTTTATCGATGAATTGAAGGATTTACTGCAAAAACAGACAACTGACAAATAATAAAATGAGGAGTGATTGAAGTGGTTCAAATGTATAAGGAATTGCTCGCGACGGATCATTTTGAAATAACGCTCCCTCAAGCTTTATCAACTAATGAACGGCAACTATTAACCTTATTTTATCAGCCATTAACAGGGTCGGACCCAGTTAGTCTATATTTAACACTTTGGGCGGAAGGCGAAGATTATACCACCGGAAAAATGACACACTATTATTTAATGAACGTGCTCGGCATGTCGGTACGCGAGGTTTTCGAGGCCCGCATCGCTCTTGAGGCAATAGGATTGCTTCGGACGTGGCGCAAGGATGAAGAAGACAGCCGTACCTTTATTTATGAAGTAGTGAGACCGCTTGAAGCAAGGGAATTTTTTGCAGACCCGTTGTTGTCTATGTTTTTGTTTAGCAAAATAGGAGAACAAGCATACCGTAAGCTTCGAAACCGCTTTTGCAAACAGATCGATAAACAAGATTATAATGAAGTAACTCGCACATTTACCGATGTATACAAGCCAATCCATATGCAAGTGCCGCAGGATATGCTTGAGGAGCGAAAAGTAGAAAGAGGCTATCCGTTCTATTATGTGCAATTTGATTTTGATTTGTTAAGGGCAGGGCTTTCCGAACAGCTTGTGCCTTCTGCGGCCTTAACGGCTGAGGCACGTTTAATGATCGCTAAACTTGCTTTTTTATATAAACTTTCTCCGCTTGAAATGCAGAAGGTTATTATTATGGCTTTGGATGATTCGATGAAGCTGCCGATTGAACGGCTAAAAAAAGCGGCTGCGGACTATTATAAAATCACAATTTCAAAAGAGGCGCCAAAACTGGCGAAAACTTTTGAGAAACGTGTAGATACATCTTCAGAAACAAAGCGGACAAAGGAACAAGAGCTGCTGGACTATTTGGAGACAACACCGCCTATTCAGGTGCTGCGTGATATTAATAAAGGTAAAGAACCATTATCTGCTTCTGTGCAATTAGCAGAGGATTTGATTATGAAGCACGATATGCCTGTTGGTGTCGTGAATGTATTGCTGGAGTATGTCATGCTGACAACAGATATGCGTCTTCCTAAAAATTACGTGGAGAGAATTGCTGACCACTGGATTCGTAAAAATTTAAAAACAGCAAAAGAGGCAATGGAATTAGCACGCCGGGAGCGCGATAAGTATGCAAAATGGAAGGCGGAGAATGAATCGAAAACCAATTCACCGCAAAAACAAAACTATAAAAAGTCTAGCGGACGGGAAGAAAAGGTGCCGGATTGGTTTTATAAGCGGGATACAGAGCCTGCCCCAGCATCGTCTAACGTTTCCATGATGGACTTTGAGGCGGAACGGCAAAAAATATTACAAAAACTAGGACAAGATGGGCAGGTGAACTAACATCGAACCGATTAATCGATCTTTAAACAGAATTAAAATTCCATCATTTCAAGAACGCTATGAAGCAACGAAGCGTGAAATTTTAGGGAACGAGCAGGTACAGAGATTTCTAGCAGAAAATGCCGGAGCAGTAACTAATGAAATGGTCGAACGGAGTTTACCAAAGCTGGACGAATTTATCTCCCAGTCAACTACTTGCTGCCAGGCTGATTCGACTGCCTGCTGTACCAATTACTTAGGAGGCTTTATACCAAAGCTATACATTTTACGTGATAATATTGAAATAAAATATGAGCGCTGTGACCAGAAATTGCTAGAGGACGAGCATCGTGAAACGGCTAAGATGATTTCGAGCATGCATATGCCAAAGGATGTATTAAAAGCTACCTTGAAGGATTTAATGATTGACGACAAGTCACGGGTAATAATTGCCCATAAGGCTGCTGATTTCGTCGCTCAGTACAAGAAGACTGGCGAACTTCCGGCAAAAGGGTTTTATCTATACGGGCAGTTTGGTGTGGGGAAATCCTTTGTGCTTGGTGCGATTGCCAATGAACTTGCTGCTTTGAAGGTAAGGTCTGTTGTTGTTTTTGTTCCTGAATTTTTACGTGAAATGAAAAATTCGATTCAGGATCAGACACTAAATGAAAAAATTGATTATGTAAAGAAAGCACCTGTATTGATGCTTGATGACATCGGTGCAGAGACAATGACTGCGTGGACACGTGATGAAATTCTTGGTACTATTCTTCATTACCGCATGAGTGAGCAGCTGCCAACATTTATCACATCAAACTTCGACTATGCTGGACTTGAACATCATCTATCTCAATCACAGCGAGGCGATGTAGAGGTTGTCAAAGCAGCCCGGATTATGGAACGTATCAAGGCAGTTACGATACCAATTCAAATGGATGGTATTAACCGTCGAAATTCGTAACATTTTAGCAGTTGCTTTTTTCGACCTGCAGGCGTATACTTTCCTAAGTAATTACACATTGAAAAGCTTTGAAAAGGATACGGGATATGTGAACCGACTTTTAGAGAGGGGAGCCTTGGCTGGAAGCTTCCTAGCACGACACACATTCTACTACCTTGGAGCAGTGGCGGGGTCAATCTGCCAACGTCTATCAGTACGTTAACTGACCTAGAGCTTCGTTCGAGTTTACTCGGAAGGAAGAAGGGTGGAACCACGAGCATACGCGTCGTCCCTTTCCAGGGACGGCGCTTTTTTGTTTGGATTCGCAGGTATTTCCTAGAAATTCGCCGGCATTTGCCGCGAAACCGCCGGTAACCGACCAAAAATCGCCGGTAAATCGAGGCTCACTATATAATAAAGAGGAGGACATCCACATGTCAGAAATGATCAAATTAACTTTCCCAGATGGTAATGTCAAGGAATTCGAAAAGGGCATCTCGACTTTAGATGTTGCAGGCTCCATCAGCCCGGGACTAAAAAAGAGTGCATTAGCTGGTAAAATCAACGGTACATTAATCGATGCAAAAACACCTATCGAAGAAGATGCAAAGATCGAAATTATTACAAACAAATCACCAGAAGCACTGGAAATCCTTCGTCACTCTACGGCGCACTTAACAGCACAGGCAGTAAAACGCCTATTCCCAGATGTAAAACTAGGAATTGGGCCTGTGATTGAATCAGGCTTCTATTACGATATCGATTCACCAACACCGATCACAATGGAAGACCTGCCTGCAATCGAAAAAGAAATGAAAAAAATCATCGCAGAGAATATTGAAATCGATCGTAAAAATGTTTCTCGTGAAGATGCAAAAGCTATCTATACAGAAGTAGACGATGAATACAAACTGGAGCTTCTTGAAGCAATTCCTGAAGGCGAGCAAGTTTCAATTTACTATCAAGGTGACTTCTTCGACCTTTGCCGCGGCGTACACGTACCATCAACAGGAAAGTTAAAAGAGTTCAAGCTGTTATCATTAGCAGGTGCTTACTGGCGCGGTAACTCTGACAACAAGATGCTGCAGCGTATTTATGGTACAGCGTTCTTTACAAAAGACGAGTTGAAACACCACCTGCAAATGCTTGAAGAAGCAAAAGAGCGTGACCACCGTAAAATCGGGAAAGAGCTTGATCTATTCATGACAAGCCAAACTGTTGGTCAAGGTTTACCATTATGGCTGCCGAACGGTGCAACAATCCGCCGTACGATCGAGCGCTATATTGTAGATAAAGAAATTTCTCTAGGCTACAAACATGTATACACGCCAGTACTTGGTTCAAAAACACTTTATGAAACTTCAGGTCACTGGGATCACTATCAGGACGGAATGTTCCCTCCAATGGAAATGGATAATGAAACACTGGTTCTTCGTCCAATGAACTGTCCGCACCATATGATGGTATTCAAAAATGGTCTGCATTCATACCGTCACTTGCCAATCCGGATTGCGGAGCTTGGTACAATGCACCGTTACGAAATGTCAGGTGCAGTTTCTGGTCTGCAGCGTGTCCGCGGGATGACTTTAAATGATGCACATATTTTCGTACGTCCAGACCAAATCAAAGCGGAATTCAAAAAAGTAGTAGAGCTTATTTTGGCAGTATATAAAGACTTCGATTTAACAGACTACTCATTCCGCCTGTCTTATCGTGATCCAGAAGATAAAGAGAAGTACTTCGATGACGATGAAATGTGGGAAAAAGCACAATCCATGTTGAAAGAAGCAATGGATGAGCTTGGTTTGGATTACTATGAAGCGGAAGGTGAAGCGGCATTCTATGGTCCAAAGCTTGACGTTCAAGTAAAAACAGCGATCGGTAAAGAAGAAACGTTATCAACAGCACAGCTTGACTTCTTGTTACCACAACGCTTCGATCTTTCTTACATCGGAGAAGATGGTCAGCCGCAGCGTCCGGTTGTTATTCACCGTGGTGTTGTATCGACAATGGAGCGCTTCGTTGCATTCTTGATTGAAGAATACAAAGGTGCATTCCCAACATGGCTGGCGCCAGTTCAAGCGACAATCATTCCTGTATCAAACACAGTTCACTATGAATACGCGCGCGATATTCAAGAGAAACTTCAAGCAGCAGGTATTCGTGTTGAGATGGATGATCGTGAAGAGAAGCTTGGTTACAAGATTCGTGAATCACAAATGAAGAAAATTCCATACATGCTTGTAATCGGGGATAAAGAAGTAGAAGCAGGCGGCGTAAACATTCGCCGTTATGGCTCGAAAGATTCTGAAACAATCGGCTTCGATGAGTTCCTAGCAAACATTAAAGCAGAAGTAACAAAATAATAAAGAAGAATGCGTCCGGGTATCATTTTCCGGGCGCTTTCTTATTTTACAGGATGCCAGCAAGTGAGGAATTTAAAAATAGATAATTTTAAAAGCACATTTAAGGAAAAAGCATATAGTAGGGGGTAGAAGGGGTGAAGATGTGTTTTATCATATAAAGGAATTGCAATATGAAGCGAAGCCCTGCAAGCCCGATCCAGTCATGGCGCGCAAAATGCAGGAAATATTAGGCGGCCAGTTTGGCGAAATGTCGGTAGCTCTGCAGTATTTATTCCAAGGATGGAATACGCGCGGTAATGAAAAGTACCGTGATTTGCTAATGGATACAGGAACAGAGGAATTGGCTCATATCGAGATGATCTGTACAATGATCGCAAGGCTGCTTGACGGTGTATGCCCGACCACGCTTGATGAGGCGGCACAAGATCCTTTTATAGCTGCTATTTTAGGCGGAAGCAATCCGCAGCATCTCATCGTCTCTGGGCTAGGAGCAATGCCTTCTGATATTAACGGTAACCGTTGGACAGCTGATTATATTATCGCAAGTGGTAACTTGCTGGCGGATTTCAGGGCAAATTTAAGTGCAGAGTCACAGGGGCGTCTTCAAGTTGCCCGGTTATATTACGAAACAGAGGACCCGGGCGTACGTGATATGTTTGCGTGGCTGCTTGCACGAGATACAATGCATCAAAACCAGTGGATTGCAGCAATAAAAGAGCTTGAGGCACAGGAGAATATTGTTGTACCAAGCACATTCCCAAGAGAACTGGAAAAACGCGAAGTTTCTCATACATTGTTTAACTTCTCCCGCGGAAATGAAAGTGCACAGGGAAGATGGGCACACGGACCAAGCATGGATGGGGAAGGTGTGTTCAACTATGTAGAACAACCGGTTCCTTTTGCGCCGGCGCCTGTTCTGCCGCCTGCTCCGCCAACTGCTTTTGATACACCGCCGTTAAAATGAGGGGAAGTCTTTCATTCCTTATTGTGCTGTAAGACGAACTAGCGACCTATCATATTAATGCAGGCTTTTCCAAGCAGACGGAGAAGCCTGTTTCTTACAGTAATCAGCTTTGTAGCCCCTGACTGTTTTTACAGCCAGTGATTTCTAATAATCTCAGCGGTTTATAGACTTGGATGTCGTGATCGTTCAGCTCCAAGCAGAAAGAAGGTACAACAACAAATTTTTCATCCGGATAGTTTACCTTTAGAATAGTTACTACCTATTCACACTCATCTTCCTTACCTATAATTCTCTTGGATAATTAAGCAATGATTCCTCCTGGAGATAATTATTCGCTACATACCGAAAATTGATTTTTGCTGGGACAAGGAGTATAAACTAAAAAATATGTTTAAACTTCTTGACGCCTTACTATAAGCGTGATAAGATTATTTAGGTTATGAATACAAGTTTGAAGTAGAGGCTGCCCGCTTCTCACCTGAACGAACGCTTCTGAGGCTGTTTACAGGTATGATACGTTGAATTGTTTTTACGTTAATATACGTATGCACATATAGTGGGCGGACATCTTCTAAAAATGTCCGCCCTTTTTTTATGGACATATCGGAAGTGTACCGTTCAACTTAAGGGCATCTCAAGCCCAAACCATGTATTCGCGCATATTATGGAGGTGGATTATTATTAGCAAAGACATGTATGTAAACGAAGGCATTCGCGCACGTGAACTTCGTGTAATCGACCATAACGGTGAACAGCTAGGAGTCAAAACACGAAATGAAGCACTAGAGATTGCCGGTCGTGTTAACTTGGATCTTGTCCTTGTGGCCCCTCAAGCCAAACCGCCGGTCGCACGTATCATGGACTATGGTAAATTTAAGTTTGAACAGCAAAAGAAAGATCGCGAAATTCGTAAGAATCAAAAAGTTATCAATATGAAAGAGGTTCGTCTGAGCCCGACAATTGATGAACATGATTTCCAAACGAAGCTACGTAACGCTATCAAGTTCCTTGAAAAAGGCGATAAAGTAAAATGTAGCATCCGTTTCAAAGGTCGTGCTATCACACACAAAGAAATCGGTCAACGTGTATTGGATCGCTTTGCTGAAGCCTGCGCTGAAGTATCAACGGTTGAACAAAAACCGAAGATGGAAGGCCGCAGCATGTTCCTAGTTCTTAACCCTAAGAACGAAAAGTAAGTATGAATTGAACAGTTTAGGAGGAAAAACGACATGCCAAAAATGAAAACTCACCGTGGCGCTGCTAAGCGTTTCAAAAAAACAGGTACTGGTAAATTAAAATTTGACCGTGCTTATGGTAGCCACTTATTCGCTAACAAATCTACTAAAGCGAAACGTCAACTTCGTAAAGCGAAAATCGCTACATCTGGCGATTTCAAACGCATCCGTACTTTATTAACTTACATGAAGTAATCTCTGAACATACAGGTTCAACATTAAAATAACTATTCGAAAGAATTAGCAGGAGGTAATTACTATGCCACGCGTAAAAGGCGGAACAGTAACACGCGCTCGTCGCAAAAAGGTTTTAAAATTAGCTAAAGGTTACTTTGGTTCAAAACACACTCTATATAAAGTAGCTAACCAAGCAGTAATGAAGTCAGGTCAATATGCATACCGTGACCGTCGTCAAAAGAAACGTGATTTCCGTAAATTATGGATCACTCGTATCAACGCAGCTGCTCGTATGAACGGTCTTTCTTACAGCCGTTTAATGCACGGTTTAAAATTAGCAGGTATCGAAGTTAACCGTAAAATGTTAGCTGACCTAGCTGTAACTGATTCAGCAGCATTCGCTCAATTAGCAGAAGCTGCGAAAAGCGCTCAAGCGAAATAAGACATAGATACTTATTCTAATACTTACAAGCTTTAGTTAAATAATTTTAAGTAAATGAGGCTGATAGGAACCCCTATCAGCCTTTTTTAGCACGTGAGGACTCATACAATAAATTGTTCTCTCAATTAGTAGGTTGTTGCGGCAATAGAGGAGTGGAAGTATGGATCTGGCGATTTATTCCTACTTTGGAATATTATCTTTTGTTTTACTTTTCCTTATGTATACCGATAAGCAAAAGGCAATCAAAAAGGAATGGCGTATTGCAGAGAAAACATTGTTTACATTGGCCATCACAGGGGGAGCAATCGGGGGTGTCCTCGGTATGTATCTGTTTCGTCATAAAACGAAACATAATGCCTTTGCCTTCGGATTTCCTCTTCTAGCAGCTATTCAAGTCTATATCATTGTGAAGCTGGTATCATTATAGGTAGGGGAAGAAAAGCACAATATACGAAAGAGGTTCGGCTGCTACTTGCACGAACCTCTTCTTTCTATCTCAGCCTGTTGACAAACGCTCTCATCCATCGTTGCTTGTCTGGCAAGCGTTTTTAAGACAGGTTGAGTAAATCTTTTCTTTCTATTTTCCCTTCATCAGCTTTTCAATCGGATTTTTCCAGCTGATTGTTGCGGTAGGGTAGTTTAGGAGAATTTCCTTTTCTAAAAAAAGGAAGTCGTCCTTCGTAAAGCCTTGCAGCTTCATTGGATCATGAACGAAAACGAAAATAGATACTACCTCAAATGCGTTTTCTGTTGTCCCTAAGTATTTTTCTCCTTCAAAAAGAGCATTTTTGTAGGAGATAAAGAAATTCTTCCGGACATTTTTAACATCGTCATAAAAATAATAGTCGCCTTTTTCATACGCCTCATCCAGCTTTCGCTTCGGGTCCAGCAAGTAACGGACGCCTCTATAAAATATGTATAATATTAATACAATAATTACAAGTCGAAGAAGTAGAGCCATGAAAATTCCCCCTTGTCACACGAGTTTCCCTTCTATACGATTGAAAGAGGGAAAGGTTTCAATTTTTTAAGAAAATGGAGAGAAAAAAATGAAGTTTAAACAATTATTCGAAATGCAGCACGAACTCGATACATTTATTGAAGAAACGCAAAATATTACATATGATGTTTTTCAAGAGAAAGGTCTGGCATTACTTGTTGAGCTGTCAGAGCTGGCGAATGAAACACGCTGTTTCAAATTCTGGAGTACGAAGGGTCCTTCCGAGCGCTCTGTTATTTTGGAGGAGTTTGTAGATTCTATTCACTTTATACTATCTCTTGGCAATATGCGTGGTTTTACAATGGAAGCATGGCCGGAAGTAAAAGAGAAAGCAGAATTGACACCGTTATTCATAGAAACAACAGTAGCCGCTACAACATTTATTGGCGCACCGGCCAAAGACACCTATTATGAGCTATGGCATTTGTACGGAAAGCTTGCCTATAATCTCGGTTTTGCATTTGAAGATATTTTGGATGCATATTTAGCCAAAAACGAGAAAAACTATGAGCGCCAACGTTCAGGCTATTAATTACTTTGAAAACCGAAATAATCAAGTTATAATCGAGAAGACACATAGTGAGGAGGCCGAGAGTATGACACAATTAGATCCGACATTGCAAATGCTGAAAGAATTAACGGATGCCAATGGGATTCCAGGAAATGAACGGGCACCAAGGGAAGTAATGAGAAAGTATATCGAGCCGTTCGCAGATGAAATTGAAATGGATAACCTGGGCAGTCTAATCGCTAAAAAGGTCGGGAATGAAAATGGACCAAAAATTATGGTCGCGGGCCATTTAGACGAGATTGGCTTCATGGTAACGCAAATCGATGATCAGGGTTTCTTAAAATTCCAGACAGTAGGTGGCTGGTGGGAGCAGGTTATGCTTGCACAGCGTGTAACAGTTACAACGCGAAAAGGTGAAGAGATCATTGGGGTTATCGGTTCTAAGCCACCTCATATCATTCCAGCAGATGCTCGTAAAAAGTCTGTAGATGTAAAAGATATGTTCATCGATATCGGCGCATTATCGAAAGAAGAAGCGATGAAGTGGGGCGTATCACCTGGTGACATGGTGACACCATATTTTGAATTCAACGTGATGAAAAATAAAAAGCACCTTCTTGCAAAAGCGTGGGATAACCGTATTGGCTGTGCTATTGCCATTGATGTCCTTCGTGCATTAAAGGATGAACAACATCCTAATATCGTGTATGGTGTAGGGAACGTACAAGAGGAAGTCGGTCTTCGCGGAGCAAAGACATCTACCTTTAAAATCCGGCCGGACATCGGCTTTTCGGTAGACGTTGGCGTTGCTGGAGATACACCAGGTATTACGCCTAAGGAGTCTACATCTAAAATGGGAGCGGGTCCTCAGATTGTGATATTTGACGCTTCTATGGTTGCTCATACGGGGCTGCGTAATTTTGTTTTAGAGGTAGCTGAGGAAAACAATATCCCGTACCAGTTTGAATCGCTTGCAGGCGGTGGTACTGACGCTGGATCCATCCATTTGACAGCGAATGGTGTACCGGCTCTTGCAATCGGTGTGGCTACACGATATATCCACTCTCATGCAGGTATCTTGAATCGTGACGATTACGAAAACACAGTGAAGCTGATCGTTGAAATCATCAAGAAATTAGACCGTGAGACGGTTAATCAAATTATCCGCGATTAGTTTTAAAAAAGGCATTGGAAGAATATCCTTCCAATGTCTTTTCTTTTATAGGAAAAAAATAACCGCCTGCTTTATAAGCAAGACGGTCATTCTACTATCCCTGTTTATTTATTTCCACAATCTTGGCAGCAATAGCATTCGTCAATTCGGTAGCAGTCTTTGGAACAAAGCTGGCCAAAACCTGATTGATGATGGAAGCCATCATTCCTTTTGCAGTAATATCAAGGTGCCCGCTCATCTTTGTGCGGTTTTGATCGATTGCTTCCGCCAAGAAGTAGCCGCCTCCAATAAAATTATCGGAAATCCCTGTTAAATTGAACGTCACTTGAGTTGGTTCTTTCCATTCCTTAATATCGACCTTTAGGTTTACTAACTTCTTCATGAAACCTAAGTCCCCATTAAATGACCATGTCGATTGTCTCTCATTTAAAATTTTATGATCAATATATCCGGGGACAAGAGGCGCCCACTTATTCATATCCTGCACAAAATCCCAAACCGTTTCAATATTTACCGGCAGTTCAACAGTATGCGTTCCTTGCGGCATAAAGGTCACGTCCTTTTTTATAAAGTGAAATTCTATTTGAGCTTTCGATTGCTTGATATTCACTGGTCAAAACCAGATCATATCTATGTGGAGTATTCCGCCTATATAGGGATAAAGCTTCTTGTTTCACTCTTACCCTCCAGAGACCCAAATAACCCCTTTACATGTTCAAAATATAGTGTCCAGTGTTTTCTGTTTTGCTTCTTTCGGTGATTGAACAGGTATTTTTCCGCGAAGCATAAAGAATGATCGGCATTTTATATTATTTGAAAATTTCTATCCCTTTAAACGATATTTCCGCTTTTTCTCTTTAGGAGCAAATAGTATTCCTATTTGTTGAATAATTATGCGAATTAAAAAAAGATTAATAAATTATAATAATTCACTTGATTTTATAATTATGCACATATATAATGATGTTAACATAAAGGTATGCAAGGAGCGTTCGATATGAAATTGTTAGAGGAAGTGCAGTTGAAGCCAGTAGCGAGCCTTAAGGGGAAGGACCTGCTGACATTACTGGATTACACGTCAAAAGAAGTGCAAGACCTTATTTCACTTGCTACACATCTGAAAAAAGTGACAAAGGAAGGCAAGTGCCCAAGACTGCTTGAAGGCAAGACGCTAGGGATGATTTTTGAAAAGAGTTCCACGCGTACACGAGTTTCTTTTGAGGTTGGTATGCAACAATTAGGTGGATACGGAATGTATATGAATGCACGTGATATGCAAATTGGACGTGGTGAACCGATTTCTGATACTGGTCATGTTTTATCAGGCTATCTAGATGCTATCATGATCCGTGCGAATTCCCACGAAATGGTGAAAGAGCTGGCAGAACATGCATCAATTCCGGTTATCAATGGACTAACGGACATTTATCATCCTTGCCAGGCATTGGCTGATCTCGAGACAATCGTTGAAAATAAAGGAAGCTTTGACGGGTTAAAGGTTGCTTATATAGGAGATGGCAACAATGTTGCCCATTCTTTAGTAATCGCCTGTGCTCATGTTGGGATGGATGTGGCAGTGGCTGCACCAGCCGGTTATGAATGTGACCCGGACATCATTGAAAAAGCAAAAGGCATTGCTGCGCGTAACGGCAGTACTGTAGTAACTACAACAAATCCTGTGGAAGCAGTAGAAAATGCGGATGTTGTATATGCAGATGTTTGGACGTCTATGGGGCAGGAAGAGGAGACGCAGCAGCGTTTAATCGACTTCGAAGGCTACCAGATCAATGATGAGCTTGTGGCACATGCCAAGCCTGACTATATGTTCTTGCACTGTTTGCCTGCACATAGGGAGGAAGAGGTCTCTACATCAGTCATTGATGGACCGAACTCTTACATTTACGAACAAGCAGAAAACAGACTGCATGCACAGAAGGCAGTACTTGTATCGCTGATGGCTTAATTTAGGTATCAACTGGATTTGCTGTTCGCAGGTGGCGGACGTAATCCTTTATTGAATACAATCGAAACCTTTTATGAGGCAGGAAGGGCGGAGTAAAAGGGTAGGGAGTTAAACGGATATGCGGGAGACGCTGCTGCCGCTTAACAAGCTGCATTCGATGTGATGTATGTTTTCTAGAAGGAAAACGCATCACTACATAGGAAAACAACCCGGGAGACGCTGGGTTGTTTTTTTGTGTAGTTTGTGAAAATCCTGTCTACACTATGAATATTCTTAATG
Source organism: Lysinibacillus sp. (assembly GCA_031181585.1). Classification (GTDB taxonomy): domain Bacteria; phylum Bacillota; class Bacilli; order Bacillales_A; family Planococcaceae; genus Lysinibacillus_B. The sequence continues at coordinate 63,070 of JAPSKP010000001.1, read as the reverse complement.
TAGTCAGGGAGGAGCATACATGAAAATTAAAGCAGCTGTAACAAAAGGACAAGGTCAGCCATTTAGCATTGAGGAAGTGGAACTTGCGGCACCGAAGGCAAATGAAATTCTTGTGAAAATAGTGGCTACCGGAGTGTGCCATACAGATGCAGTAGCCCGGGATATGGCAATAGCACCTCTTCCAGCAGTATTAGGACATGAAGGCGCAGGCATTGTAGAGCAGGTTGGAGAGGGAGTAAAGGACATTGAACCGGGAGACCATGTTGTTTTGTCATTTGCGCATTGCGGTGTATGCTCTAATTGTTTGACAGGTCATCCAACTGTATGCGAAACATTTAATGATTTAAACTTTGGCGGTGTGCAGGACGATTATACGACACGTTTAAGTAAAGAAAATGAAAAACTTTCTACCTTCTTCGGTCAGTCATCTTTTGGTACCTATGCAATTGCCCATGAACGAAATGTTGTCAAGGTGGATAAGGATGTAGACTTAACACTGTTAGGTCCTTTAGGCTGTGGTATTCAAACAGGGTCAGGGACAGTACTCAATAGACTTAAGCCTGAATTTGGATCATCTATTGTCATCTATGGCTGCGGGGCTGTCGGTTTATCAGCCGTGATGGCTGCCAAAATTGTTGGCTGCCAGCATATTATCGCAGTCGATGTGCATGATAATCGCCTTTCTTTAGCAAAGGAATTAGGTGCTACACATGTATTAAATGGACGTCATGTCGATGTGGTAGCAGAGGTAAAAGCTATTACAAATGGGGGCTCCCATTATGCTGTAGAAACAACGGGTGTACCGCCTGTTGTCAAACAGAGTCTGAATGCACTACGACCATTGGGTGCCTGTGCCATTGTAGGTGTGACACCGGAGATGTCAATTGACGTTCATAACGATCTGATGGCAGAAGGGAAGACAATGATGGGTGTGATTGAAGGGGATGCAGTACCACGCGTATTTATCCCTCAGTTAATCAGCTATTACAAGAACGGGCAATTTCCGTTTGATAAGCTGGTTAAGTTCTATGATTTCGAACAGATTAATGAAGCGTTTGAGGATTCGAAAAATGGTGGAGCAATTAAGCCAATACTAAAAATGAAAGCATAAAAAGCTGCTATATGCTGATATAGTCCGTTGAGGATGATAATTCTCAGGAGATACTGGTCAAGAAACATAGAGCCGTCCAGAAGAGTGAAACTTTCTGAGCGGCTCTATGTTTATAATAAAGCCGGATACAAAAGGATTGTTGCTTTTATTTTATCAGGCACATGCAAGCATACGCTCTAATGACAGGATCGCTTCTTTTGTCGTGTTTGCATCAACTTGAATCACATTGCCTTTTTCACCGCTTTCAATCATTTCTAACGCCCATAATAGATGCGGCAAATCAATGCGGTTCATCGTCAGGCACGGACACATATTTTCATTTAAAGAAATGATGTGTTTCTCAGGGTATTTTGCAATCAGCCGTTTAACTAGATTCATCTCCGTACCGATTGCCCAGCTTGAACCAGCAGGGGCATTTTCGATAACATCACAAATATATTTGGTGGAGCCGTTGTCATCTGAAAGGGCCACTACTTCACGTGAACATTCTGGATGTACGATAATCTTCATATCAGGATAGTTTTTACGCACTTCACGGACGTTAGAAACGGTAAAGCCCTCATGGACGGAACAATGTCCCTTCCATAAGATTACCTTCACATTTTCCACATTTCCTTCATATTCAAGCTGCCCTTTTATTGGATTCCAAATGGCCATCTGATCTAATGGAATACCAAGATCATACGTTGTATTGCGTCCTAAATGCTGATCTGGCAGGAAGAATAGGCGCTGCTTTTGAGTAAATGCCCATTCCACCATTATTTTAGCATTAGAGCTTGTGACACAAGCACCCCCATTACGTCCAGTAAATGCTTTAATCGCTGCTGTTGAGTTAACATATGTCAGTGGCAGTAGTGTATCGCCAAATAGCTGCTGTAAGACAATCCATGCTTCTTCCGTCTGATAGATATTCGCCATATCAGCCATCGAGCACCCCGCACGCATGTCGGGCAAATAGACAATCTGCTCATCATCAGTGAGCATGTCTGCAGTTTCTGCCATGAAGTGTACTCCGCAGAATACGACATGCTTAGCCTTTTTATTAGCCGCAGCCACTTGTGCAAGCTGCAGGGAATCACCTGTTGTATCAGCAAATTGAAAGACCTCATCTCGCTGATAATGATGGGCGGGAATAAATAATTCATCACCTAATTTGCTTTTGATTTCACGGATGCGGTTTTCCATTTCCTTAAAAGTCATGGACTTATATTTTTCGGGAAGCATGGGCACTTCCATAAATTTAGTGAGTACCACTAGCTATCACTCCTTTCAGTTGTACGAGCGCGCTAATATCAAATGCTTTTACAGAGTGTGTTAACGTACCAAGTGAAATCCATTGCACACCGGATTCAGCATAGCTGCGAAGGTTCTCTAGTGTGATACCGCCCGATGCTTCTGTTGTCACATGGTCGGGAATAAAAGGCAGCCAAGAGCGGATCTCGTCAGGTGTACGGTTATCAAACATGATGATCTCGGCCCCGGCTTCTACCGCCTCAATCAGCTGATCTTTCGTTTCAATTTCCACCTCAATTTTTACGGTATGACCAATTTTGGCACGGGCGGATTTTACGGCTTTTGTAATGCTGCCGGCAAAGGCTATATGGTTATCCTTCAGCATAATTGCATCATAGAGTCCGCTGCGATGATTATAGGCACCGCCAGAGCGCACGGCATATTTATCGAGCATACGAAGACCTGGCATTGTTTTTCGGGTATCGCATATATTCGCGTTTGTTCCCTTTACAAGCTGAACGGCTACATAAGCACTTGTTGCAATCCCACTCATTCTTTGAATTAAGTTAAGGATGACGCGCTCTCCTGCAAGAAGACTGCGAATCGGTCCTTCAATCATGGCAAGCTGCTCACCTTCACGGATCCATTGCCCATCCTCCTTTAATACACGAACGTGCAGATGATCATCCAGCAACGGAAAACCAATTTCGATAATTTGTCTTCCGCAAAAAATGCCGGATTCTTTCGCATAAAATATAAAAGAACCTTGGTCAGAAGTACTGAAAATGGTTTCGCTGGATAGATCGCCATCCCCGATATCCTCATTAAAGTATTGGAGAAGCATGCTCTTTAATTTGATTGTGTTCATATAAATCGTTCCTCACTTTCATGATTCCTTCTTGGAAAACAATCCATCGTTGCTCCCAGTCCTGTTTCTTCTCGCTGATATCTAGACGAATATGTGCGCCTCGTGACTCAGGACGAGAGAGGGCTGCATTCGTAATTAGCGCAGCTGTAATATGCATAAAGGCCAGCTCAATTTCTTCTCTGCTTTTGCATGAAAAGTCAGGGTGTAGAGTGAGGGATGGAAGCTTTGACAGCATTTTAGATAGGCTATGTTCGGAACGGACAATCCCGACATGGGCAGACATCTCTCGCTGCAAGTCCTCCTTTGTTAGGCACGGCTGAAATGATTCCTTCTTTGAAGCAGAGGCCGGAATAAAGTCCGACTGGGCAGTGCCGCTTTTTAAAAGATGCACGGCCAGGGATTCACCGAAAACAATTCCTTCCAATAGTGAATTACTCGCCAGACGATTTGCCCCATGAACTCCTGTGCAGGCTACCTCACCGACTGCCAAAAGTCGGGGAATAGTCGTTTCTCCGACTGAATTGGCAATGACGCCTCCCATAAGAAAATGACTTCCCGGAGCAATTGGAATTCTTCCTGCGGAAAGATTGACACCGTGGTTTCTACAAAGCTTGGCGATTGTCGGAAATTGATCATTGAAGTTTTTGACAGAAGTAATATCGATAAAGACGGATTTTCCTTGATCCCTCATTTTGTACATTTCATATGCTGTTATATGTCTTGGGGCCAAATCACCTAGGGGATGTTTGCCTGACATGACAGCATGACCATCCTCATCAATAAATTTTCCACCTGCGCCCCTCACTGCTTCAGAGATGAGTCCATGCACCCTGTCTACGTAAAGCAGGCTCGGATGAAACTGAATGAACTCCATATCCGTAATAGCGGCACCTGCTAAATAGGCTAATGCAATCCCATCCCCGTAACTGTCGGGGCAATTTGAGGTGTATTCATACAGGGCACCTGCGCCACCAGTTGCTAAAATAATATAGGAGGCGAAGTATGTTTTTTCGCCTGCTTTTGTTTTGACGCGTACACCACAGCATTCTCCTGCACCATTCAATAACAGTTCATAGGCAAATTCATAAGTGTGAATATGTACATTTTTTGGTAAAGCATTTACATAGTAGTCTACCAAATTTTTACCAGTGGCATCTCCACCTGCGTGAACGATTCGGTGATGGCTGTGAGCCCCTTCAAGACCGAGAGAAATTTCGCCTTGAAGGGAATGATCCGCAGGGAAGCCTTCTTTTAACAGCTTCCTTACAGCAGTAGAGCCGTATTCGACTAAAGACTTTACATTTTCTTCATGATGATGATATTCACCGGCCGTAAGGGTATCCTGTATATGTAATGAAGTATGGTCCGAGGCAGCGATGACCGCTGCGATACCACCTTGCGCCTTGTAGGAACTACTTGCGGTCAAATCTGCTTTTGTAATGATATGGACTTCAAAGCGCATGCTTAATCGGCGAGCTGCTTGCAGTGCAGCAATCCCGCCGCCGAGAATTAGGATGTCCGTTTGCATCTTCACATTCATACCTTCTTTACAGTTGTCTTGTCACATATCTTTACATAAAATGGTGAAATAAACAAGTACTTATTATGAACAGGAAAAGAGGAGAAGGAATGACTTATTTAGACTACGCAGCATCTTCACCGATGTTGGAAAGAGCAATCAATGTATATAGCGAAGTTGCCGGTAAAATGTATGCCAATGCCTCCAGTTTGCATGATGCAGGAGGACAAGCAGCATATGCAATCACTTGGGCAAGAAAAGTGATCGCCCAGAAACTAGGCGTTCATTCAGACGGCGTCATTTTTACTGGAGGCGGAACGGAAGGGAATATTTTAGCCATTTTATCTCTTGCTCGTTCGGAGAAAAAGGGGAGACATATCATCACGTCGATGGCAGAGCATACCTCTGTACATGCAGCGATGAACACGCTAGAACAGGAAGGTTTTGAAGTCACACGCCTTCCGTTGACAGAAAGAGGTGTAATAGACGTGAAGACAGTAGAGGAGGCAATTAGACCCGATACAACACTTATCTCCATTCAGCATGTAAATGCTGAAATTGGTACGATTCAGCCTATAGGTAAGATAGCAAAGGTAGCCAAAGAGCATGGAATTTCCTGTCATGTAGACTGTGTACAGTCTTTTTGTAAGCTGAACATAGCTGGATTTTCTAGCCAAGTAGATGCTATTACAGTTTCCGGTCATAAAATTGGAGGGCCCAAAGGATGCGGTGCTATCTATTTCAACCCTTATGTAAGAGCGACCCCTGTTTTTCCCGGAGTAACGCATGAACGTGGCCTGCGTGGGGGAACACTTAATACACCGGCTATTGTCGCGATGGCAGTGGCGGTAGAAGACTATTACTACGATTTAAAGGAACAATGGCAATTACGAGAAAAACTTGTGAAATCGTTGCATCATAAGAAGTTTCAAATAATTGAAGGGATATGGACCGAACAGCTGCCAAATATTTGCGGCATCTGTATGAAAGGCGTGGAGGGACAGCTGGTTATGCTGAAGCTGAATGAGCAGGAGATATACATATCAACAGGCAGTGCTTGTGATAGTAATAGCGCTTCCGGTACGAAGGCCATTTTAGCAATGGGCCGATCATACGAGGAAGCGCGGCAGTTCTTTCGTATTTCATTTGGGACACAAACAACAGTCCAAGAGATTGACCGGTGCGCCCGTGCATTATCAAAGCTGTAATTTACGATACGAAAATTTTTTCAAGCTTTGAAGTAAAGGCAGTTCTTTCATTTTCAGATGCATCTTTCCACCATGCTTCCAAAAATACACCTAAACCTGGCAGGAGATGCTCCTCGCCGCGAGCAATTGCATCATTGATTGTTTCATCAAATGCTGCAGATGAGTCGCCTTTAACGTTTGTAGTGATTGCTTCTCGAATTTGAAAATCCATAGTTGACACTCCTTTCTCTTCCTTAGTATTTCAAGGTAGAAAAAAAGTATACGTAAGGTAGAAGGGAATTGTTTGATTCCGTCTCCTTTGCTATAAAAACAGGTGAGCGGAATTCTATATCCTGGAACTCGTTTCTATGTTATAATGCGGGATTGAAACTACTTAAAAGGACGGATACGATGAAGCGAATTGAATCAACTCAAAATGCACTCGTGAAGCATTGGAAAAAGCTTGTGACGCTCCGTAAAGAACGGGAAAAATCAAGTGAATTCATCATTGAAGGCTTCCATCTTGTAGAGGAAGCGTTAAAGAATAAAGAGCGGATACTCCAAATTATCGTTCGTGATGATGTGGACTTGCCCTTGCTTTGGCAGACAGACGATGTCCAAATGGTACAGGTAAATGAAGCGGTAGCAAAGGAAATTGCCGAAACAGAGAAATCCCAAGGTGTATTTGCACATTGTAAAGTGAGTGAGCCGACGGAAATCGAGATGGCTGGATGGAGAAAGGTTCTTCTTATTGATGCGGTGCAAGACCCGGGCAATATTGGGACGATGATTCGTACAGCAGACGCAGCAGGGATTGATGCTGTGGTACTTGGAAAAGGATGTGCAGATGCATATAATCCCAAAGTTATGCGTTCAGCACAGGGGTCGCACTTCCATATTCCAGTCGTTCGAGGCGAGTTGAACGATTGGATTGATCGGCTGCAGGATGATGGCGTAAAAGTATTCGGTACATCGCTTGAAGAAGCTATTTCATACCGGGACATTAATGTAACAAAAGACTTTGCAGTTATTGTGGGAAATGAGGGTGCTGGTATCAGCCCGCAGCTTCTGGCGAAAACGGACCAGAATGTGATCATTCCGATTTTAGGCGGTGCAGAGTCACTAAACGTAGCGGTAGCAACGGGTATATTATTATACGCTTTTGTGAAATAACTTGAAGAAGTTCACATAATCTTGTACTATTGAATACGTATAAAATGTAAATGCAACGACCGAGAAGAGTAGTTGTGACACACATGGAGCAGGGAATGATAGCCTTTGACTGGAAGCTATCTGCATGATGACACGATGAAGTTCACCTCGCGAGCAGCACAGAAGAAAATCTGTGCCGGTGACAAGCCGTTATTTGAATTGAGTGATTGCTTCAGGCAATAACTAGGGTGGTACCACGAATATCCTCGTCCCTTTTTAGGGGCGGGGTTTTTTTATTTGAAATTGAAAATCGCAGGTAAGTGCGCAAAATTCGCTTACTATGATGAGAAAGCGCTGGTATCGCCCTTAATGACTGAACCTACTCGACCATAATATTTAAATAGGAGGATTTATCAATGGAACAGCAATTAAAGCAGCTGGAGCAGGAAGCTCTGGCGAAAATTGAAGCTGCCTCGTCATTAAAAGAGTTAAATGACGTGCGTGTTGCTTATCTAGGTAAAAAAGGACCTATCACTGACCTTCTAAAAGGGATGGGTAAGCTATCAGCTGAAGAACGTCCGAAAATGGGGGCTTTAGTTAATACAGTTCGTGAAAACTTAACAGAAGTATTGACAGCAAAGTCGACTGTTTTAGAGGGAGCGGCTATTCAAGAGCAATTGGAAAAAGAATCAATCGATGTGACTTTACCGGGCGCTAAGGTGCAGATCGGTAACCGCCACCCACTGACACGTGTCATTGAGGAAATTGAAGATTTATTCGTTTCAATGGGATATGAAATTGCTGAAGGGCCGGAAGTCGAAAAAGATTACTACAACTTCGAGGCATTAAACCTGCCAAAAGGACATCCAGCGCGTGATATGCAGGATTCATTCTATATTTCTGAGGATATCTTGCTGCGCACACATACATCTCCGGTACAGGCTCGTACAATGGAAGCCAAAAAAGGGGAACCAATCCGTATTATTTGTCCTGGGAAAGTATTCCGTCGAGATACAGATGACGCAACGCACTCCCACCAATTTATGCAAATTGAAGGACTTGTAATTGGCGACAACATTCGTATGAGTGACTTAAAAGGAACACTTGATGCATTAGCGAAGAAAATGTTTGGTGCTGAGCGTGAAATCCGTCTTCGTCCTTCCTTCTTCCCATTCACAGAGCCGTCAGTAGAGGTGGATGTATCTTGCCATAAATGCGGCGGTGACGGCTGTAATGTATGTAAGAAAACAGGTTGGATTGAAATTTTGGGTGCAGGTATGGTACACCCGAATGTTCTAGAAATGGCCGGCTATGATTCGAAAAAAGTATCAGGCTTTGCGTTCGGAATCGGTGCAGAACGTATCGCGATGTTAAAATACGGGGTGGATGATATCCGTCACTTCTATACGAATGACGTACGCTTCTTATCACAATTCCACCGCAGTGAAGGGTAAGGAGGAAGTAAAATGTTAGTATCATTGAAATGGTTATCACAGTATGTAGATATTGAAGATCTTGCACCGGAGGAATTAGCAGAAAAAATTACGCGCTCAGGTATTGAGGTAGACGCAGTAATCGACCGTGCGCTTGGGATGACAAACGTGGTCGTTGGTCATGTTGTTTCAAAGGAGAAGCACCCTGAAGCGGATAAATTAAATGTCTGTCAAGTGGACGTCGGTGAAGAAAGCTTACAGCAAATCGTTTGTGGTGCACCGAATGTGGATGCAGGGCAGAAAGTGATCGTTGCACGTCCGGGTGCAAGATTACCAGGCGGCATTAAAATAAAAAAGGCAAAGCTCCGCGGACAGGAATCAAACGGTATGATCTGTTCTCTACAAGAGCTGGGTATCGAAGGACGACTAGTACCGAAGGCATATGCAGAAGGAATTTATGTATTGCCGGAAGACAGCGCGCCGGGTACAGATGCGCTAGAATTATTAGGTTTGCGTGATACAGTATTAGAGCTTGGTCTGACACCAAACCGCTCGGATGCATTATCAATGCTTGGCGTAGCTTATGAGGTAGCAGCAATTCTTTCAAAAGATGTGAAGCTTCCTGAAATCAGCTACACTGCGTCAGCTGAAAAGGCGCAAGATCACTTAAGCTTGCGTGTTGAAGATACAACGGTGAACCCTCTGTATGCAGCGAAAGTCATAAAGAACGTAAAAGTAGCAGAATCTCCATTATGGCTGCAACATTATTTAATGGCAGCTGGTGTACGCCCTCACAATAATGTAGTCGATATTACAAACTACATTTTAATGGAATATGGCCAACCATTGCATGCATTCGATTACGATAAGCTGGGTACGGGTGAAATCGTGACTCGTCATGCGGCAGAAGGTGAAAAAATTACAACATTAGATGATCAGGAACGTACATTGCAGGCGCATAACTTTGTCATCACAAACGGCAAGGAACCTGTAGCTGTAGCTGGTGTAATGGGAGGCGCAAATTCAGAAGTCTCGGATGAAACAACAACAGTTGTTATTGAATCTGCTTATTTCGCAGGACAGTCCGTACGCCGTACATCAAAAGATTTAGGATTACGTTCAGATTCATCAGCACGTTTTGAAAAAGGCGTGGATCCAAATCGTGTCATCCCAGCAGCAGAGCGTGCTGCACAGCTGCTTTCAGAGCTTGCTGGCGGTGAAGTATTAGAAGGGACAGTGCTTGTTGATGAGTTAGATAAGACACCTGCCCGTGTCGTTGTTTCTCCTGATTTCATCAATACACGTCTTGGTATGAAGATTTCGCTAGAAGATATGCTGGCCATTTTAGAGCGTCTGCAATTTGAAGTAGAGGCAGCAAACGGTTTATTGATCATCGATGCACCTACACGTCGTCAAGATATTAAAATTGAAGAGGACATCGTAGAAGAGGTTGCTCGTATGTTCGGCTATGATGAAATTCCAACTACGCTTCCTGAATCAGGAGAGCAAGTAGGCGGTTTGACGGCTTACCAGGAAAAACGCCGCGTAGTGCGCAACGTGATGGAAGGCGCTGGTCTTTTCCAAGCGGTTACTTACTCCCTTACATCAGCTTCAGCTTCTCAAAAATATGCATTAAAAGCTGAAGAAACAACAAAGCTTCTTATGCCGATGTCAGAAGAGCGTTCTACGTTGCGTCAAAGCTTGATTCCACATCTAGTAGAGGCTGCTGCCTATAATGTGGCGCGTCAAATCGACTCTGTTGCATTATATGAAATTGGTTCTGTATTTTTAGGCCAAACAGCAGAGGGACTGCCGTTTGAGGAAGAGCACTTGGCATTGGTATTGACAGGTAAATGGACTGATAACGCATGGCAGGGAGAAAAGAAGAATGTTGATTTCTTCGTTGCAAAAGGCATCGTAGAAGCAGTATTTGTAAAGCTTGGCTTAGCAGAACGTGTTTCTTATGTAAAAGCTTCTATAGACGGCTTACATCCTGGCCGTACAGCATACATTTTACTGGATGGTGAAGTGGTAGGCTTAATTGGTCAGCTGCACCCGGCTGAGCAAAAACAAGCAGGCGTAAAAGAAACATATGTAGCAGAATTGAACTTGCTTTCAATTTTAAGTGCTTCAACAGAAGAGCTTGTCTACACGCCAGTACCACGTTTCCCGGCGATGACGCGTGATATCGCACTTGAGCTTGATCGCACAACAACTGCCGGTGAGATCGCAGGAATCATTAACGGAGCAGGTACGAAACTTCTGAAAGATGTTAAAGTCTTTGACGTCTATGAAGGAGAAAAAATGGCTGCTGGCAAAAAATCTGTTGCTTTCTCATTAACGTATTTTGATCCAGAACGTACGTTGACAGATGAAGAGGTTGTAGCAGCACATAATAAAGTGTTAAAAGCTTTGGAAGATGCCGGTGCAGAAATCCGCTGATTATAAAATAGGCTCTTTAAAATAGGGGCAGGTGAGGCTGTGTTAAGAGTCATTTTGACGTTTAACACAGCCTTTCTCATATATATCTGCTATAAAGCATTGCTCATATGCTGAGTTTATCCAAAAGTCGCTGGCCTCCTCGGATAGGAAGTGTCGTAGAAACGATTCTCGGACATGCTATTTGTTTAGATTTTTTAGAAAAAGTGCAATAATGTTTATAGGAGGTGATTGGTATCGTATTGCCTGAATTAGAAATTAATAATGCATATTTTACATTTATCTTTCCTTTCAACTTTCGGCAATTGAAACGGGACGAATTGATTGAAGAGCTTAAAAAAAATGATTTTGCACTATTTGATATAGAAAATGAACAGCTGCAGGATAAATATTATCCTGACGACGTCAAGATTTCTCATAAAGAGCTGGGACAATTTTTCTATCCATTTATAGAAGATAAACTATTTCCGAAAAGTAAAAGTAAACATGGGTTCTTCCGGTATTCCAAAGAAATGGAGCTAACGGGTGAATTACATACCCCAGTTGTAACGACTTCATTTGCCATCCACAGCCTGGATGTATGGCTATGTCCTGCAAATATCGGGATGATTGCGATACGGATAGAGCTGAAAGGAAAACGGGAAGTTAGCGAGGCCATCAATTTTGCACACTTTTTCCGCGTCCTTGAACCTCAATTAGAGGAGGAGATGGGGGCAGCTATTACTGTCGATGGAGAAATGTATGATACCTCCTACTTGCTAATAAAGGAACATTTGCTTCCTTTCTTTGAACATTATTTAGTGGAATACAAGGAAGTTGTACAGTATGGAGGAAGTGTGCCCTTCATAGAGGATGAACGAATGTATACGACAGGATTTCTTATAACAGATGACGGTGAGATAGACCCCACGCTCCTGTACCGGCTTGGTCAAATGGACGGCTACGGACCAGATGGCAGACCTTTTATTTCTACTACGAATGAAGAATATGTCGGGCGCTATATCGATGACCATGTGCTTGATCGATGGGCACCGAATGCTTATACTATTACCTCTAACCAGGCGCATATGCAAATTACCAGTCAAGTGCATGCCAAACAATTAAACTCTCTCCAAGCTTTTTATAGCACACACTACTATACCGTTATTATTTATTATTTTTATAAAATTATTTTGTTAAAGCTATCCTTT